>NZ_PSUB01000006.1:0-211341 GCF_002931595.1 Rathayibacter sp. AY2B9 | reverse complement strand
GCATCGGCGCCCCCTCCCCCTGCTTGCCTCGATCGCGTCTCCTGCTCGTGATCGAAGGACCTCCATGTCAGCCACCGCCCGCCCGCGGATCCGCGTCGGCGCCGTCCTCTACGGACTCGTCCTCGCCGCCGCCTCGATCGGCCTGCTCGTCGTCTCGGCCGACCCGGTGCTGCGCGCGCAGGTCGTCGAGCGCGGGATCACGCTCGAGCCCGGCGCCGCGCTCGCCCTGGCCGTCGCGGCGCTCGGCGCCATGGCGCTCCTCCTCGGACTCGCCCGCCTGCTCGACCGCCGCGCCGCTCGCGACGACGGCTGACCCCGGCGCGGGACGCCGGGTGCTCGCAACCCCCTGCCCAGCATCCGCCGAGAGGCGCAGACTCGTCCCGGGCGATCGCCCGCCACCCCCTGGAGACGAGACCATGCCCTTCTGCGCCCTTGAGAGCCTCCGCTGATGGAGCTGGGCATCGCCGCGATCGTCGGCGTCTCGGTCCTCGTCGCGGTCGCCGTCTTCTCGCGGCGCCTCGGCGTCGCCGCCCCGATC
Source organism: Rathayibacter sp. AY2B9 (assembly GCF_002931595.1). NCBI lineage: Bacteria > Bacillati > Actinomycetota > Actinomycetes > Micrococcales > Microbacteriaceae > Rathayibacter > Rathayibacter sp. AY2B9. The sequence continues at coordinate 210,803 of NZ_PSUB01000006.1, read as the reverse complement.
GTCCTCGTGCTCGCCGGCGTCGGCCTCTCGTACATCCCCGGGGTGCCGGAGGTGGTCGTCCCGCACGAGTGGGTGCTCGACGGCGTGCTGCCGCCACTGTTGTACGCGGCGGCGCTCAGCGTCCCGTTCATCGACTTCCGCCGGAATCTGACCACCATCACCGGCCTGTCGGTCGTGCTGGTGCTGATCTCGGCGGCCGGCGTCGGCGCGCTCCTCTTCCTCCTCCTCCCCGAGCTCGGGCTGGGCCTGGCGATCGCCGTGGGCGCGATCATCAGCCCGCCCGACGCCGTCGCCGCGACCTCGGTCGGCCGGCGGCTCGGCCTCCCGCCGCGGCTGCTCACCCTGCTCGAGGGCGAGGGGCTGATCAACGACGCGACCGCGCTGGTCCTCCTCCGCTCGGCCCTCGCCGCCGCCGCGGGGACGCTCGCGACGCCGTGGGCCGCGATCGGCGACTTCCTCTACGCGGTCGTCGTGGCCGTCGTGGTCGGGTTCGTGGCCAGCGTCGTCACCGTCTTCGTCCGCTCGCGGCTCGAGGACCCGGTGCTCAACACCGTCCTCTCCTTCATCGTCCCCTTCGTCGCGTTCATCCCCGCCGAGGGCCTGGGCGCCTCGGGCGTGCTCGCCGTGGTCGTCGCCGGCCTGCACACCGGACACGCCTCCTCCCGCGCCTTCACCGCCCAGTCGCGGGTGAACGACCGGATCAACTGGCGGACCGTGCAGTTCCTGCTCGAGAACGGCGTGTTCCTGCTGATCGGTCTCGAGATCCGCTCGCTGATCCACGACGCCGACAGCGCGCGCCTCTCCGTGCCCGGAGCGGTCGGGATCGGGCTGATCGCGGTGGTCGGGCTGATCGTCGTGCGCTTCCTCTGGGTCGGGCCGGTCCTCCTCGGCGAGCGCTGGCAGACCCGCCGGGCCGAGCGCCGGGCCCGCGAGCAGAAGGAGCTGCTCGAGTCGCCCGAGGCGCAGGAGCTGCCGAAGGAGGAGCGCGGCCGAGCGAAGCGGCGCTACCTGCTGCGGCGCAGCGACTACCGGCACTTCAGCCGCAACGGCATCGGCTGGCGCGGCGGTCTGGTGCTCGGCTGGTCCGGGATGCGCGGAGTGGTGACCCTCGCGGCCGCGCAGTCGCTGCCCGAGGACATCCCGTACCGTCCGCAGCTCGTGCTGATCGCCTTCACCGTGGCCGTCGCGACCCTGCTGATCCAGGGCAGCACGCTGCCGCTGCTGATCCGGGCGCTGGGCATCCGCGGGATCGACGTGCCCGAGGACCAGCGCGCGCTCGCGGGCCTGCTCGACGAGATCACCGAGAAGGGCCTCTCGGTGCTGGAGCACCCGGGCAACGCCGTCGAGGGTGCCGACGGCGTCGCTCCGGACGTCCTGGAGCGGGTGCGGCAGACGTCGTTCCTCCGCTCCGAGGCCGCCTGGGAGCGCTCGCGCGGCACGGAGCGGTCGGTCGCGGACACTCCGCACCGCCTCTACCGGGCGCTGCGCCTCGCCGTGGTCGCGGCCGAGCGGGAGGCGCTGCTGGACGCGCGCTCGCGCCGCGCCTACCCGCAGCGCATCCTCCGCGACGCCCAGTCGCTGCTCGACCTCGAGGAGACGCGGCTGCGGGTCCGGCGGGGCTCCGAGTCCTGAGGGCTCGGGATCGTGACGATCGCTCCCGGGGATGCCCGCGCTGATCCGCGCCCTGTGGAGGAGCGCCGAGCTCCTCGAGTGCGCCATCCGGATCGACCCCTCGGACCACGGCCGTCCGGCCTCCCCGGCATAGCCCGCCGATGCGTCACCCCCCGTTAAGCCCGCGCTCCCCGCTTCCTCTGGCACTGCCGTCGCCTCGCCCGTAACCTGCGGATCGCCTGAGAATCGGATCCCCCGACCCGCCCGGGCGTCCGGAAGGCCCGCCATGCGCTCGAACCCGTTCCCCTCGACCCCGTCCCCCTCGACGCGGTCCCGCCTCCGGCGCCCCCTCGCCGGCGGTCTCGCGGTGGTTCTCGCCGCCGCGGCGCTCACGCTGGTCGGCGCACCCCCCGCCTCCGCCAATCGGTTCTTCGACGCGTGCACGACGGACGGCAGGTTCACTGTGCCTGCGAACGTCCACACCGCCGACGTCACCGCCCGGGGAAACCGAGGCGCCGACGGTCAGGACTTCGACAGCGTGGGGAACACCGGGGGCACCGGCGGCGCCGGCGCGGCTCTCACGCTCTACGACGTGAAGGTGACGCCCGGTCAGACGATCTACTGGGGAAGCCTCCGGAGCGGGGGCTTCGAGGGGGGTGGGGACGCCAAGTGGGTGTCCTTCAGCGAACCCGACGAGAACTGCGACCCCGTCGGCGGCGATGTCATCGCCGTCGCCGCGGGCGGAGGAAGCGGATCGAACGCGACCATCCTGTACGACGGCTCCGACGGCGGTGCCGCCGGCCGGCCGGGCGAAGCGGGCCACGGCACCGGCGGCTTCCCCGGTGGCGGCGGCGGCGGCGCGACGATCGACACCCCGGGGACCGGCGGCAGCGGTGGCGACACCGCCTACCTCGGCGGCTTCCTCGATGCCGTCCCGACGTTCGGCTCGGAGGCGAGCGGCGGGACCGGGCACATGTTCTGGGACGGCCTGGGCGCCGATCCTCACGGCTTCGGCGGAGCAGGCGCGCGGGCCTCGGGCGACGTCTACGCCAGCGGCGGACAGGGCGGCGCCGGATCGGCGGGCGGCGGCGGAGGCGGAGCGGGCGGCGGCGAGTTCATCTACACCAACCTGGGAGCAGCCGGCGGCGGAGGCGGAGGCGGAGGGAGCTGGCCGATCGCCGATCCCGGGCTCAGCCCCTACAAGGTCGGCGACGCACTGGTCGCCTGGCTCCCCGACGCCACCATGACGGTGAGCGCGTCGACGACCGCGATCGACGTCCCCACGACCCTCACCGCCACTCTCTCGAAGAACTCGTACCGGGACGTCGACACCGGCTACACGAGGAAGCCGGAGCAGATCGGCGGAGGATCGATCTCGTTCACCGAGTTCACCGGCCAGACGCAGCGACCGCTCGGCACCGTCGCGCTGACCGGTGCGGAGACGTCCGAGACCGTGAGCATCGAGGTCCCGGAGGGATTCGCGCGCGGGAGCCACGAGATCCGCGCGCTCTACACCGGATTCAACGGGTACAACCGGGATCCCGTCGTCTACGCACGGACGCCGATCACGCGCTCGACCTTCACCCTCACCGCGCAGACCGGGCAGACGATCGCGTTCCCGGAGCTGACCGGCCTCGACACCGACGGTCGGGACCTCGTCCTGCAGGCCACCGCGTCCTCGGGTCTGCCGGTGACCTACGTCAGCACCACTCCTGACGTGTGCACGGTGACCGCGGGACGCGCGGTCGGCCGGGTCGGCGGGCTCTGCTCCATCACCGCCTCCCAGGCCGGGGGCACGGGCTGGACCGCGGCTCCGGACGTCGTCCGCACCAGGACTCTCTCGCCCAGGTCCCAGTCGGTCGCCTTCGCGCTGGCGGGCTACGCGTACTCGACCGGCTCCTACTCGGTGACCGCGACGTCCACCTCGGGTCTCCCGGTGGACTTCACGACCACGACGCCGGAGGTCTGCCGGCTCGACGGCACTCCGTTCCTCTTCGAGGGACTGAGCCGGTCCGTGTTCGCGGGCGTCGCCGCGGGGACCTGCGTCGTCCGCGCCGGCCAGCCCGGCGACCAGCGCTACGCGTCGGCGCCGACGGTCGAGACGAGCTTCACGGTGGTCGCGAAGCCGGTGGAGGAGGTGGTGCGGAAGGCGCAGAGCATCGACTTCCGCCTCCCCACGAGCGCTCTCACGACGGATGAGGACGCCGACCTCCGCGCCAGTGCCGGCAGCGGTCTGCCGGTCACGGTCACGAGCACGACCCCGGAGGTCTGCTCGATCATCGGCGGCACCTCCGTGCGCAACCTCCGCCCGGGCACCTGCACCATCCGCTTCGACCAGGAGGGCTCGGAGCTCTACCTCCCCGCGCCGCAGCGCACCGGATCGTTCACCGTCGACCGCCTCCCGCAGAGCATCGTCTACGACTACCCGCACGGCATCGACACCGCGCGCTCCGCCACCTACTCCCCCGTCGCGACAGCCACGTCGGGGCTCCCCACGACCTACGGCGCGACCGGCGGCTGCACCATCGCCGACGGCGTGGTGACCTTCACCGAGGTCGGCGAGGAGTGCGTCGTCACCGCCGACCAGCTCGGGAACGCGGACTACGCGCCCGCTCTGCAGCGGTCGTCCACCTTCACTGTGCGGAAGGGACCCCAGACGATCACCCTCGCCCCGACCCCTCCCACGACCGGAGCCGTCGGCGACACCGTCACCCTCACGGTGACCGCGAGCTCGGGCCTGCCCGCCTTCGCCGTCGCGTACGACGCCTGCCGCACGACCCGGGTCGATCCGGGCTCCGTCGACATCCTCCTCACCGCTGTCGGCACCTGCTCGTACTACGCGTTCCAGCAGGGCGACTCCACCTATCAGCAGGCTCCGAACGTCACCGGCACCGTTCAGGTGACCCTCCCGGCCCAGACGATCGCCTTCACCTCCACTCCCCCCTCCCCCGCCGTCCCGGGCGGCACCTACACGCCCGCCGCGACGGGCGGCGCGTCCGGGCAGCCGGTCGTGCTCGCCGCCTCAGGCGCCTGCACCCTGACGGACGGCGTCGTCACCTTCGGAGGCGCCGGCACCTGCACCGTCACGGCCGATCAGGCCGGGGACTCCGGTCATCTCGCCGCTCCGCAGGTCTCGCAGACCATCGCGGTGGGCCTGGCCGCCGGGTCCGTCTCGTTCGGCGGCGAGGCTCCGGGCGACGCGGTCGTCGGCGGATCGTCCACGCCGGTGATCGTCCGAGGCCCCTCCTCCGCGGATCCCCGCCTCACCGCCTCGGGGGCCTGCTCGGTCTCCGGGGGCTCGGTCTCCTACGACCACGCCGGCACCTGCACCCTGACCCTCGAGCAGGCCGGCGACGCTGCGCACGCCGCTGCTCGCGCCGAGCGCGCCTTCACGATCGGCAGGGCTGCGCAGACGGTCGCCTTCACCTCCACCGCTCCCGCGGCGGTCGTCGGAGGAACGTGGACTCCGACCGTCACCGGCGGCGCGTCGAGCGCCCCGATCGTCCTCGGGACCGCCTCCGCGGCCTGCACCGTCGCGGGCGGCACCGTGACCTTCACCGCTCCGGGCGACTGCGTGCTGACCCTCGACCAGGCCGGCGACGCCGACCGCGACGCCTCCCCGCGGGCGACCCGCACCCTCGCGGTGACCGCCGCGTCGGTCGAGAAGAAGCCGCAGACCGTCGCGTTCACCGCGAACACCTCGGCGACCCCCGCCACCGGAGTCGCCTACTCCCTCGCCGCGCGGGCCTCCTCCGGTCTCGCGGTGACCTACACCGCCGCCGGCCCGTGCACAGTCACCTCCGCGGGCACCGTCACCCTCACGGGGACCAGCGCCTGCACCGTCACCGCCGCTCAGGCCGGTGACGGCACCTGGGCCGCCGCGGCCGCCACCCGCATCGTCAAGGTCGTCCCGGGCAGCCGCGCCGACCTCAAGGTCGCCCTCACCCCCACCGCCACGAGGATCACCGGGAGGACCCTCACCGCCACCACCACCGTCACCAACGTCGGCACCCGCGACACCGGATCCACCGTCATCCAGATGATCGTCCCCACCAGCGTCACCGACACCGGAGGCGCCACCCGCACCCCCGGCAGGATCGCCGGGACGACCGTCCTCACCTGGAAGATCCCCACCCTCGGAGCCGGGCAGAGCACCACCCGGACCGTCGTCCTCACCCCCCGGGCGGGCACGTCGACGATCACCGCCAAGAGCTCCACCGCGATCGGCGACCCCACCCCCGCGAACAACACCGTCACCAGGAGCTACAAGAAGTAGGCGCGGTCGGGGGCGGCCCCTCGACGGGAGCGGAGGCGTTCCGGACGAGTGGCCGTCCGTCGTCTCGCGACGCCGACCGGGCGGGATCCGACAGCCCTGACCCCCCGATCCCGCCGCGGGCTCCTCTCCCGCGCCTGTCCGGGGTGCTGGCTCGGCCCGGCGCCGGTGACACGCGGCGCGGTTCTGCCAGGATCGACACCAGCACGCTCATCGTCTCGATCCGGTCCGCCGGATCCCTCCTCGACAAGGACGGCACTGTGGGAATTCGCGAGTACGGACGTCTTCTCCGCCGGGGCTGGCTCGTCATCTCGATCTTCGTCGCCCTCGGCCTCGCGGCCGCCTCCGTGGCGACCATGGCGTCGGAGTCGGAGTACCGGGCGCAGACGACCGTGTTCGTCTCCGTGGCGACCGCCGACAACCAGTCCAGCGCCGAGGTCGGCGCCTCCTTCACGAGTGCCGAGGCCCGGGTGGCCTCCTACGTCGCGCTGGTCGACTCGAGTTCGGTGCTGCAGCCCGTCATCGACGACCTCGGACTCGACATGACCGTCGGCGACCTGGCGGGCGAGGTCACTCCGGCCGCGCTCCCCGGCACGGTCATCATGAGCATCGACGTGGTCGACGCCGACGCCGAGCAGGCCGCGCGGATCGCCGACGCGGTCGCCGAGAGCCTGCGCAGCTACGTCGCGCAGATCGAGCGCCCCGTCACGGGCGGCGCGAGCCGGGTCGACGTGAAGGTGCTCGAGGCGGCGTCCGTGCCGGGCTCGCCGCTCAGCCCCGACCTCCTCGTCTACCTCGTGCTCGGCGGAGCGACCGGCCTCATCCTCGGCGTCGGTGTCGTCGTGCTGCGCTCACTCGGCGACTCCCGCATCCGCTCGGCGAAGGACGTCGCCGCCGGCACCACCCTGCCTGTGCTCGAGTCGATCCCCTTCGACACGGCCGTCCGCCGCTCCCCCCTCGTCGTGGACGGCCGCAGCGCCGTCGCCGAGTCGTTCCGGATGCTGCGCACGACGCTCCTCTTCGGCTCCGGCACCCACGAGCGCACCCTGCTCGTCACCTCCGCCCGCGAGGGCGACGGCAAGAGCACGGTGGCCGCGAACCTCGCCGTCTCGATCGCCCAGATCGGCCGCACCGTGGTGCTGATCGACGCCGACCTGCGCGACCCGGCGCAGTCGACGGTCTTCCGCGTCCCCACGGGCGGACCGACCCTCGCCGACCTGCTCCGCACCGGCACCCTGCCCGCCGACGGGTCGCTGCCCGTCAGCGCGCAGGGCGTCACGGTGCTCACGGCCGGCGGCAGCCAGGCGAACCCGAGCGACCTGATCGGCACCCCCGCGATGGAGCGCGTGATCGCGCACCTCTCGCGCCGCTACGACCACGTGATCGTCGACTCCCCCGCGATCCTCTCGGCCACCGACGCGGTGCTGCTGGGCAAGATGGTCGCCACGACCGTCCTCGTCGCGGGCGCCGGTGTCTCGTCCTCGGCCGACCTCGTCGCCGCGGCCGACCGGCTACGGGACGTCGGGGGCGACGTCCTCGGGACCGTGGTCGCGCAGGCTCCCCGCAGCACGGTCGTCACCGCCGCGGCGACGGCGTCCGCCTGAGACCCGGGAGCGCTGCAGCCGGTGCCGGCGCCCCTCCTCGCGGGGAGTGACGACGTGCGCCCCGGTGCCGGCGCGCGGCCCGTCGAGGTGGGCGGCGTTGCGCGAGGGTGAGGGCTCGCGGACCCGGGCGGTGCCCGCTCGCACCGCCTGCTCGGCCCGCCCCGCCACGACGCCCATGCCGCAGACGATCCAGAGCGTGTACGCCACCGGACCCTCCTGGAGCGTCGGCAGCACCGTGTAGCTGACCAGCGTGCCCGCGACCACGGCCGTGGGCAGGAAGCTGTCGAGGGTCGGCGCGCGCAGCCCGCGGAGGAACAGATACACCAGCAGCGCGGCGAACAGCAGCATCACGATGATCCCCGACTCGATCGCGAGCACGAGGAAGAAGCTCTCGACGAGGACGCTGTCGGTCGAGTACAGCTGCGCGCGCGGGCCGACCTTGCCGAGGCCGAAGCCGAACGGGTGCGCGACGAGCAGCGGGATGTTCTCGAGCAGGCTGTCGCTGTGGCCGATCAGCGACGGGTCGGCGACGTGCGAGATCACCTTGTCGATGTAGAGGTAGAGCGTGACTCCGCCGACGGCCGCGGCCGTGGTCACGGTGAGCATCGCCCACACCAGCATCGGCTTCGCGCGGAACAGCGCCCAGGCCACCAGGGTCACCGCGAGCATCGCCAGGCCGATGTAGCCGCTCCGGGACTGCGTCAGGTAGACGGCCACCAGCGGCAGGAGCGTCAGAGCGCCCTTCAGCCACAGCGGCCAGCGGGGGCGGGTCCACAGCACGGCGAGCGCGATCGTGACGGCGACGGCGCTCTCGTTCGGGGCGCTGTAGGGGCTGAAGCCGCGGGGCACGATGCTCCCGGCGACGAAGAGGGAGGACGGGAACGGCGTCCCGGGAGCCAGCGGGAACACCCCGAGGGTGAACAGCCAGTCGAGCCCCTGGTTCCAGGTGAGGATCGTCGTGATCGACGAGAGCTGCAGCGCGACGACGAACGCGGTCGCGAGGATCCCGAGGTGGCGCTTCTCGAGCACCGCGGGCACCACGATGAGCGCGAGGAACGGCAGGAAGTCGTTGCGCCAGCCGTAGGCGGCCTGGATCGGGTTCTCGGTCCAGACGGCCGAGACGGCGCCGAGGCCGACGATCATCAGCACGAGCACGACGATCGGCACCGGCACCCGCTTGATCCGCCCGCTGACCAGCACGAGCAGGAAGAGCCCGAGGATCGTGGCGTCCTTGATCGCGCCGAACGCGGTCGCCGAGGCGCCCGGCAGGAACGCGGAGGCGACTCCGTTCGCGGGGAGGGCGAAGACCAGCAGCAGGACGCCCAGCCACGGCAGGCCGAGCCCGTCGCGGCCGAGGAGGGCGCGGAGCGTGCGGCGGGTGCGCACCGGTCCGCGGGCGACCGTGCGGGAGCCCGCCCGGGGCAGCGGCGCCGCGGTGCGGGTCATGCCGCGCCGCCCCGCATCGTGAGGCGCCGGACGACCAGCGGCACGTCGGAGGGCCGCGGGACGATGGTCCGCGCCGGGGGCCGGATCGCGAGCACCATCACCACCAGCGCCATCAGGATCCCGCTCGCGTTGGCGATGGCGGCGGCGATCGCGCCGTTCGCCGGGCCGAAGGCGAACAGGAGCACGAGGCAGGTGATCAGCCCGGCGCCCTGCGCGACGGTGAGGCTGATGCCGCGGTTGCGCGCCGAGAGCACCTCGCCGGCGCTGACGGTGACGACCACGAAGACGGAGCCGAGGATCGCGAAGAAGACCGCGGGCATCGCCTCCGCGAACTCGTCGCCGAAGAGGAACGGCACGCCCCAGGGGGTGACGACGGCGAGGAACACGGCCGAGGCCACGCCGACCGCGAAGGCCGAGCGCAGCGCGTCGCCGGTCGCGGTGACGCGGGCGCCCCCCTCCGTCCGGCTGATGTCCGAGAAGACCGGAGCGGCGACCGCGTGCGCGAGGAACACGGGCAGCGTGCCGATCGTCACGGCGACCGAGTAGAGACCGGCCTGGTGCGAGCCGATCAGCGGCAGCATGATCACCTGGTCGAGGCGCTGGTACGCGGCGTCCGAGGCCTGCGCGCCGTAGAAGGTGACGGAGCCGCGGACGAGCGGCCGCCAGGGCGCCGGAGCGGCTCCGCGGGGTCGGTTGAGCAGCGAGCCGATCAGCGCGGTCATCACGGAGCCGGCGAAGTTCGACCAGATCACGCCCGAGACGGTGATCGAGTCGAGGAGGAACAGCACCACGATCCCGCCGACGTAGACCAGCGGCTGCGTGGCCTGGAGCAGCGCGACCGCTCCGAAGCGGCGCTGCGCCCCGACGACGCCGATGTCGATCATCCAGCAGACCATCAGCGGGGTCCCGGTGATCGCGACGAACACCGCGATCGTGGCCGCCTCGTCGAGCGCCGAGAGGAGGGTGGAGGTGAGCAGCCAGGCGATCAGCGCCGCCGGGATCGCGGTCAGCAGCGCGAGCCGCCTGGCCGTGCGCACCGCGCCCAGGTCGCCCGCCGCGGCGAGCACGCGCCGGCGGATCTCGAGGGGCATGCCGAGCGCGAGCACGATCGGGATCAGGTACATCGAGGCGAGGGCCGCGGCCGTCTCGCCGCGTCCGCTCGGGCCGAGGGCCTGCGCGATGAGCGGGGCGCTGACCAGCCCGAGCGCCGCCACCGAGAGGCGGCTCGCGAGCATGGTGATCGGGGAGTTCAGGAGGCGCAGCAGCCCGCTCACGAGGCCTCCGCGGCCCGGGCGCCGACGGCGGCGAGCAGCCGCTCCTCGAAGCCGTCGAGAGCGAAGGTGCCGGTCTCGTCGTGGACGGTCAGGTGCATGCTGTCGCGCAGCGGCGCGATCTCGACCCAGACGCCGAGCGGGAAGCGCAGGTGGGCGGGCATCCCGCCGACCATGGTGTCCGGCTCGATCCGCGGCAGCAGCTCCTCCGGGACGGGCACCTCGGTGGAGGGGAGGGAGACGTGGATCTCCCACGGCACGCGGGGCGTCCCGCGCGGCGTGCGCAGGGGTGCCAGCGGGTGCTGCACGAGGGTCTTGATGCTCAGCAGCGCGCTCGCGAGCAGCCAGGTCGCGGGGAGGCCCGACCTGGTGGCCGCGGACAGCCGCTCGAGGAGCGAGGTCGCGGACCAGTCGTCGGCGCGGAGGCGGCCGAGCGGGAGGGACGGCGAGAGGTTGCCGCCGACCTCGGTGCCCTTCGCGACCCAGCGGCGCGCGTCGACCGGTACGACGACGCGGAAGTCGAGGCCGTCGGCGGCGCAGTCCTGCAGGCAGCGGAGCACGAGGCTCGCGGTCTTGAGCGACACCGGTGGGCGGGTGGGGCGCCGGCCGTCGCGCGCCTGCTCCGGGGTCGCGGCGATCGCCCGGAGCGTCTCGGGGCCGAGCACCGCGGTCACCAGGCGCGCGCGGCGGTCCGACTCCTCCTTCGAGAGTGTCGCGTCCAGCTGGTAGCCGGTGCCGGTCGCGGCGGTCAGGGTGCGGAAGGTGTCGCGGGCCCTCCTGGCGCCGGCGAGACCGGTGAGCTCGAAGCGCTCCACGATCTCGCGCAGCGGAGCGGTCGCGAGCGGTTTCGGAGCGGTGCCGTCGGCTCCCGGGGCGCCCACCTTCTCGATCACGAGCGCGACGACCGCGGTCGCTCCCGTGCCGTCGAAGAGGCTGTGCGGGAGGGTGAAGCCGACCGTCGCGCCGTCGAACAGGATCCGGACCGGCAGCTCGCCCGGCGCGAACTGCGGCGCCAGCAGGCGGTGCGCCAGGTCCTCGCGCTCGAGCGGGCCGTCGACGACCCGCACGGCGCGCTCGGCCGCGTCGAGGGCGGCGGCCACGTCGATCCGGCGCCATCCGCGGAGGCGGGTGCGGCGCCGCAGGAGCACGGCGCCGCGGGGCGAGAGGAGGAGGTCGCGCAGCGCGGTGCGCACACGCTCCGCGGTCACGCCCGTCAGCGGGCCGACGTGGTAGCTGATGAGGAGGTCGTCGTAGCCGAGGTCGCGCGGGGCCCTCACGCCCGGCTCCTGCTCGCTCCCGCGGAGGCCCGCTCGGCGATGACGCTGAGCAGCGAGCGCTCGTAGCCGGCGTTCACCTCGGCCCAGGAGTAGGAGTGCACGGCCCGCAGGTGCCCGCGGTACGAGAGCCGCTCCTGCTCGATCGGGTCGTTCAGCACGGCGAGCACGCCCTCGGCGATCGCGTCCGGGGTCGGAGCGACGAAGCGCCCCGCCTCCTGGAGCACCTCGCGGTTGAAGACGGTGTCGCGGGCGACGACCGGAGCCCCGCAGGCCATCGCCTGCACGAGAGCCGGGTTGGTGCCGCCGACGCTGTGCCCGTGGAAGTAGGCCCCGGCGTGCTGCCAGAGGGAGTGGAGCCGGGTGTCGTCGCTGACGTGCCCGAACCAGTGCACCCGCGCGTTCTGCTGCGCGAGGGCGCTGACCGCCTGGTCGATCGGCCCGCCGTAGCCGGAGGAGCCGACGACGACCACGTCGTGGGTCCGCGCGATCCGCTCGGCTGCCTCGATGAACTCGGGCACCGTGTTCTCGGGGACGAAGCGCGCCACGATCAGCGCGTAGCCGCGGTGGGTGAGCCCCGGCTCGACCGGGTGCTCCGGGGGGACGTCGCCGCCGTAGGGGATGACGTCGCCGTCGCGGCCGAACTCCCGCTTCCAGCGCGTCTCGATCGCCGCGGCGTCGTAGACCATGCGGTCGCCGTGGCGGGCGGTCCAGACCGCGCCCTGGTGGAAGACGAACTTCGCGAAGCGGCCCCACTTGGCGCGGTCCCACTCGATGCCGTCGACGTTGACGACGGTGGGGATGCCGCGCTGCTTGAGGATCGGCAGCCAGAAGCCGTTGGCGCAGTTGAGCACCAGGGCGACGTCGGGCTTGCGCTTCGCCGCGTCGAAAGCGGCCGTGAGCCCGTAGGAGAGGGTGCTGAGCGACTTGCTCTCGACTCCCCGCGTCTGCCGGGTGATCACCCGCTCGTCGCGGTCCGGGTCCTGCAGGGCCGTGGTGCCCGGCCTTCCGTAGACCGTGACCTCCCATCCCTGCTCCGCGAGGTATGGCGCGAGACGTCGGACGGCTGTCTCGAATCCCCCGTAGTAACTGGGATAGCCCCGCGTGCCGATAATGGCGACCGACCTGCCCATGTCCCGGTTCTCCCTTTGTTGTGCGTCGCCTCGTCACAGGCGATCGCCGGACGAAATCTGCTGTCGCAATACCAGGCGTATGCGACGGTGCACAGCATTCATTCGACGGCCTACTCGCACCCCCGAAGGCGGGTATTGGCGCTCATACTAGCGGCGAACGGACCGCCGTTCGCCACCGCTGGAGGGACAGGATCGCGACACCCATCAGGAAGAAGATCGAGAGGATCAGGACGGTCATCCCGACGATGATCCGCTCCCCGCCGGAGAGCTCCGGGTCCAGGAACTCGTACACGTAGCGCGACGTGAGAGCGCCCCGGACGAAGGTGTAGGCGAACCACAGGACGGGGAACACCATCACCGCCCAGACCAGCCGGAGGTCGACCGGGCGGGCGCCCGGGACGGCGAGCAGCTCGACCAGCGCGAGCGCCGGCACGAGCACGTGCAGGACCACCGTGCTCGGGTTCAGCTGGGCCGGGTCGCCGAGCACGGCGGGGCCGTAGATCACCAGGAACAGGCCCGACATGCTCAGCAGAGTGGCGGTGTTGAGGGTGCGCATCGCGGTGACGGCCCGCGACTCCCCCGGTGCCGCAGCACTCCTCCTGCCCCCGGATCGCGCGGATCGCCAGGCGCTCCGGCCCGCGATCGCGAAGGCGGCGATCGAGAGAATGTTGGTCAGCGCCGTGACCGAGCTCAGGAAGTCGGCGGTCGCGTCCGAGCCCACCTGCGTCTGGGCGACGACGACCGCGTTGAGCACCACGACCGCCCCCAGCGCGGCGACGGCCCAGCGGACGAGTGCAGTGCGGCGTCGAGCTCTCATGGGGCCCTCTCCTCGGTGCGGCGACCCTCGGGCCGGTACTCGTGGGCGTCCGGTGCAGGAGTCCGTTCGCTACAGTCGGGACATCCATGAGAACCCATTCCCAGACAGGGGTCGAATGCCCGGCACAGGTTCGCACCGAGGATCCCTACGGGTCCTGCTCGATGGTAATTGGTGGATTCGCGGCCCGATCTCCAACCGTGAGGTCATGCGAGAGATCACCTTCTCCTGGGCGCGACTCTTTCCTGAGGATTCCCTTGTCATTGCTGTCCCCCTGACGGGGGTGGAGACGGCGAGACGGGAGTTAGCGGGAATCGCCCGAGTAGTGCCGACAAGACTCCGGCCGCAGGGGATCAGCGCCGTTATCGAACTCTCTCTGCTCTCTCTCCGACTGCGTCCGGACATCACACTGGCGCACAACTTCACCCCCCTTCTGGGGCGGTCCGCGGTGTTCATCCAGGACTTCCTCTTCCTCACGAATCCGGAGTGGTTCACGCGGAGGGAGCGCGCCTACTTCTCGCTCATGCCGCTCAGCGTCCGCCGCGCCGACGTGGTGATCGCGAGCAGCGTCGCGGAGTCGCGCCGGATCGTCCGCACGTCCGCCGCGACGAGCGCCGTGCCCGTCGGCCTCGGCCTCAACCGGGCGTTCGCCGCCGCGGAGCCCGTGGCGCCCGCCGGCGTCGACGACCTCGACGGCTTCCTCCTCGCCGTCGGCCGCCTCAACGCGCGCAAGAACCTCGCGACCACGATCGAGGCCGCTCTCGCCTCGGGAGTGCTCTCCCCCTCCTTCCCGCTCCTCGTCGTCGGCGAGGCCTCGGGCGTCCGCACCGAGTTCCCTCCGGCCGTGCGCGCCGCACTCGACGACGGCTCGGTGCGCCTGCTCGGGCGGATCGAGACCGAGGAGCTGCGCTGGCTCTACGAGAACGCCGCACTGTTCCTCTTCCTCACCCTCGACGAGGGCTTCGGCCTGCCGACCCTCGAGGCCCTGGCCTGCCGCACGCCGATCCTCGCCAGCGACATCCCCGTGTTCCGCGAGATCCTCGGCGAGCACGCCCGCCTGGTCGATCCGCGCGACGTGCCGGCGATCGCGGCGTCGATCCGCGAGCTCGTCGCCGACCCGCCGGAGCCGCTCGATCCGACTCCGGTGCTCGAGTACTACAGCTGGGACGCCGTGGTCGCCCGGCTGCGCGCCGCGATGGTGGCGGTGCTGCCGTGAGCGGGCCGTCCGTGTCGATCGTGATCGTCACCTACAACAGCATCGGCGTCATCCGCTCCTGCCTCGACGCGCTCGCCGGCCGCGACGAGAGCGTCGAGATCCTGGTGGTCGACAACCTCTCGCGCGACGAGACGGTCGCCGTGCTGCGCGCCGAGTACCCGGACGTCCATGTCGTCGAGAACACCGAGAACGCCGGATTCTCGCGGGCCGTCAACCTCGGCGCCGCCCACGCCACCGGCCGGCACCTGCTGCTGCTGAACCCCGACGCGCAGATCTCGGCGGAGGTCGTCGGCTCGCTCGCGTCACTCCTCGACAGCGATCCGACGATCGGCGCCGTCTCCCCCCTCCTCGAGAACGAGGGCGAGGACGTCGTGATCGTCGCCGCCGGCCACGCCCCCACGGTCCGCCGGATGCTCCTGCACCAGACCGGCCTCTCGCGCCTCGGCCGGCGCTTCCCCTCCTTCGAGGGCCACTACCTGTTCGCCGCCGACCTGCACGGCCGCCCGCGCGACGTCGACTGGGTGAGCGGCGGCTGCCTGATGATCCCGCTCGCCGTCTGGGACCGCGTCGGCGGACTC
The DNA here is from genome assembly GCF_002931595.1 of Rathayibacter sp. AY2B9. Taxonomy (NCBI): domain Bacteria; kingdom Bacillati; phylum Actinomycetota; class Actinomycetes; order Micrococcales; family Microbacteriaceae; genus Rathayibacter; species Rathayibacter sp. AY2B9. The sequence continues at coordinate 195,583 of NZ_PSUB01000006.1, read as the reverse complement.
ACCGACCGCTGGTTCATGTACGCCGAGGACGTCGAGATCTGCCTCCGCCTGCGCGCCGAGGGCCTGCGCGTGGTCCTCGATCCGCGCCTGCACGCCCTGCACGCGATGGGCGGCTCCTCGAGCGGGGTCGACGGCCGCGTCGGCACCGCCTGGATCGTCAACCTCTTCGACCTGTACGGCTGGCGGATGGCGCGCTCGGACCTGCAGCAGCAGGCCTGGCGGGCGGTCGTGCTCACGGGGATGGCGTCGCGGATGCTGGTGTACCGGCTGTCCGACCTGCGCCCCGGACGCGCGGCGGCGGCGGCCGGCCAGCTGCGGCGGTACGGGATCTACATGCGGGCGCTGCGGGCGGCCCCGCTGACGCGCGACCGCGAGCCGCTCGCCTGACAGCCCCTCTCCGTCCGGCGTTCCCCGCACACGTTCCGCGGCCCGCGATCGAGGCGTCACGAACGGTCGCTTCCGGCCGCGCTTGAGGACCGTTCGTGACGCATCGGAGTCCCGTTCGCGCGACAGGCTCGTCCGTCGGCCGGCAGCGGGCGCGGGAAAGGGGCGGCAGCCCCGGGTCCAGCCCGGAGCCGCCGCCCCTCCTCGCCGCTACTTGCCGGTGCCGCGGTACGCCACCCGGAAGGTCTCCCGGGTCCCGTCCGGGGCGGTCGCCGTCACGCGGAACGAGCCCGACGGCACCCGCGAGAGGTGCGTGTCGACCGAGACCGTCTTCGTGCGGCCCGCCGCCAGCGAAGCGACCTTCAGCTCACCGAACGCCGTCGGGATGCTGAGACGGACCGGCGTGCTCCCCTCGTTGGTCGCGGTGGCGGTCAGCACGACCGAGCCGCCGCGCTTCACGCCGGTGATCGTCACGTCGACGTCGACCCGGGTCGCCGGGGCGACGACGGTGACGACGGGGAGGAGCCGGCTGACGCCTCCCGAGACCGCGGTGATCGAGACGGCACCCGTGCCGGGGCCCGCCGTGGCCGCGGGGAGCGGAGCGGAGCCGTCGGCGCCGGTCGTCGCGGCGGCGGTCGTGCCTCCGTCGGCGAAGCGGGCCGGACCCTCGATCGTGTACGCGACGTCCGCGCCCGCCACCGGCTCGCCGGCCGCGTTCGCTGCGGTGACTCCGAGGCCGGTGATCGCCGCTCCGGTCTCGACGGTCTGCGCCGCGCCCGCGGGGGTCAGCGAGGCGACCGCCGCCGGATCGGTGAACATCGACGGAGTGAGCGGTGTGACCGTCAGGCTCTCGAGGCGCGCCGTCCCTCCGGAGGAGAGGAGCGAGACTCCCGTGCTGCTCGGGTCGGGGAAGACCTGGTCGGTGATCGTCGCGCGGCCGCCCTGCGCGAACGTCTCGACGGAGGCGTGATCGACGTAGAGCTCGAGGTGCAGCTCGCCGTCGTCGAGCGCCACGGGTGCGGTCTCGACCGACGGGAAGTCGGCGTCGAAGCCGACGTCGCCCGAGCGGGTGCGGTCGACGCTCAGCTGACCGGACGCGACGTCGTAGGTGATCGGCGTGCGCTGGGAGCCGTCGGCGGAGTTGCGGACCGAGAGGCCGAAGGAGTCCGCGTCCCCGGCGCTGAAGACGGCGTCGAGCTTGTAGACGCTGCCCTCGGCGGCAGCCGGGAGTGCGGTCTCACCGTCGGCGATGTCCGTGGCGCCCAGCGTGAACGCCTCGTCGCCGCGCTCGAGGGCCGCGGTCTGATCGACGACCTTCTGCACGAGCTTCGGGGCGCCGTCGACGGTCTCGAGGGAGAGCTCACGCGGGAGGGCCATCGCTCCCCTCCAGGTCCCGGTCGGGATGGCCTCGCCGTACTGCCAGTTGTTCATCCACGCGATCATGATCCGCTTGTCGTCGGGCGCGTTGTCGAAGGTGACCCCTGCGTAGTAGTCGCGGCCCCAGTCGAGCCAGTCGTAGTCGACGAGGCGGCTCTGCGCGGGCTCGTCGGCGAGCATGAACTGGTCGGCGAGGATGTGGCCCCAGCCGGCGCGGTTGTTGTCGACGACCTGCAGGTGCGCCGTGCGGCCGGCGAGGTCCGCGACGTCCCAGCTCTTCCAGTCCAGCGTCTCGCTGTCGCTGCCGGTCGCAGTGCGGACGATCTCCCCGTCGACGACGAGGTTCACGCTCGTCTCGTTGGAGCGGACCTGCGCCGGAGCGTCGGCGAGCACGATGTGGTCGACCGTCAGGTGACCCCAGCCGCCGGTCGCGTCGTCCACGACGACGATCCGCGCCGCCTTCCCCTGGTAGGCCGAGACGTCCCAGCTCTTCCAGTTCAGGGCGCCGTCGTTCGTGCCGGCGGTGGTCTGCACGACCTCGCCGTCGACGACGAGCTGCACCTCGAGGGTCTGGGCGTCTCCCTCGGGGCGGAAGCCTCCGCCGACGAGCATGCTCAGGTGGCTCTTGTCGATCGTGAACTCCGGCGAGGTCAGGGTGCCGAGGTTGTCGTCGCCCTTCGGTCCGCCGTCGAAGGTGTTGATCCGCTTCTGGCCGAGGAAGAACTCGCCGCCGCTGGTCGAGGGGTTGGTGCCGCCGGCGAGGTCGCCGGTCACTGCCCAGCCCTTGTCCGCGAGGCCCTGCTGGTCCGGGAACTCGAAGCCCTCGAAGAGCAGCTCGCTCCCGGCGGGCGGGTCGTTGGCGAGCTGCGTGCCGTCGACGTGCGGGTGGTTCCCGCCGCCGACGAGGAAGTTCAGGTGGTCCTGGTCCACCGTGAAGTCGGGCGACTCCATCGTGCCGACCGGCCAGTCGCCGTCGTTGAAGCCGTTGATCAGTCCCGTCCCCGAGAAGCCGGTGACGGTCTGCTGGCCGTCGATCGGACCGGTGGCGGGGGCGGAGCCGAAGGGCCCGTTCTTCCAGTTGCCGGGCTCGTTGTCCACGGTCCAGCCGTTGTAGGTGCCGTCGTCGAAGCCGGCGAGGGTCGTGCCCTCGGGGAGGGTGTCGGAGCCGACGGTCGACTCGGAGGTGAAGGTGGTGCCGTCGAAGTCGCCGACGAAGTACTGGCCGCCGGAGCCGCCGCCCACCGCCCCCGGGTTGAGGTTGACGACCATGACCCACTTGATGTTCGACGGGTCGCCGTCGACCGCCAGCGGGAACAGGTCCGGGCACTCCCAGACGCCTCCGGTCGCGTTGGCCGGGCCGAACTCGCTGAGCTCGGTCCAGTTCCGCAGGTCCGTCGACTTGTGGAGGAGGACCTTGTGGTCGTCGGCCTCCACGGTGACGACCACCCAGTAGGAGGATTCCGGAGTGCCGCCGTCGTACCAGAACACGTGCGGGTCGCGGAAGTCGTTCTGGTCACGGTCGATGACCGGGTTGCCCTCGTACTTCGTCCACGTCTGCCCGGCGTCGGTGCTGTACGCGAGCGCCTGCGCCTGCTCCCCCGTCTTGTACGCGGCCGTGTACATCGCCACCAGGGGCGGGTTCTCGGCGGTGCCGAATCCGGAGGTGTTCTCCTTGTCCACGACGATCGAGCCGGAGAAGATGTCCGACTCCGCATCGCCCGGGATCGCGAGCGGCTGCTCGGTCCAGTGCGTGAGGTCGGTGCTGGTGGCGTGGCCCCAGCTCATGTTCCCCCAGCGCGTCCCCTGCGGGTTGTACTGGTAGTAGAGGTGGTAGACCCCCTCGTAGTACACGAGCCCGTTCGGGTCGTTCATCCAGTTCTTCGTCGGCGAGTAGTGGATCGCCGGACGGTAGGTCTCCGCTGCCGCGTCGAGCGGAGCGGCGGAGACAGCGGGGACGGAGAGCCCGCCGCCGACGAGGCAGAGCGCGGCGGCGACGGCCACCAGGCCGCTGCGCCGTGGGAGCGAGTGATGAGGAGAAAGCACGGAAGAACGCCCTTCGTTGCGCGTGTCACGAGTGACAACGTTGTCAATTGCTGGGCAATCTACGGACTGTCCTCCGGACAATTCAAGAGCGGTCTGCGAGAAAGATCAGGTCCCGTCCCACCGCCTCTCAGTCGGGGCAGGGCACCTCGCCGGAGCCGCGGGCGATCAGCTCGGTGGGGATCACGAACGTCTGCGCCGGCTCGTCCTCGCCGTCGAGGCGGAGGAACACCCGCTCGGCGGCCGTCCGCCCGATGACCGCGGGGTTCTGCGCGATCACCGAGACGGCGGGCTCGAGGAGCTCCGCCAGGGGGATGTCGTCGAAGCCGATCAGGGCGACTCTTCCGTGCGCGCCACGACGGCGGAGCGCGGCCAGCACGCCGATCGTGATCAGGTTCTGCCCGCCGACGATGGCGGTCGGCGGCACCTCGAGGTCGAGCAGAGCGGTCGCCATCTCCTCCGCCGCGTGCTCGTCGTGGGCGCCGTGGCGCACGTACGCGGGCGGCACCGGCAGGCCGAGCCGGCTCATCTCCTCGAGGAAGCCGCGCTCCCGCTCCTGCGCGGTGAAGATCTCGGGCCGGTCCCTCAGGAACGCGATGCGGCGATGCCCGAAGGAGGCGAGGTGCCCCACCGCGCGGGCGATGCCGGCGGCGTTGTCGGTGATCACCGCGTCCGCCGTGATCCCCGAGGGGACGCGGTCGACGAACACCGCAGGCGTGCCGCGGTCGACCTCGACGCCCAGGTAGGCCTGGCTGGGCGCGACCGTGGTCAGGATGAGCCCGTCGACGCGCCGCGAGACGAAGGCGTTCACCGAGGAGCGCTCACGGGCCGGGTCGTCGTCGAGGCTCGACGCGAAGACCGCGACCCCGCGCTCGTTCGCGAGGTCCTCGACGGCACGGTGGAGAGCACCCGAGAAGGGGTTCGCCACGCTGCCCACCAGCAGTCCGAGCGTGTTGGTGCGCCCGTTGGAGCGGCGGAGGTTCCCGGCGTGCAGATCCGGCTGGTACTGCAGCTGCGAGGCGGCGGCCTGCACCGGCGCCGCTTCGATCTGACAACGATGTCACAGTCGGGTCTCGCTTTCTGGAGGATCGCTTGACCTTAGCGTCACCGAACCGATAGACCTACCTCTGACATCGTTGTCGGGAGGCTGCTCCCGCCTTATGAACAGGACTTTCAATGACGAACCGTTCCCCTCGCCTCACCCGGTACATCGGCCTCGGCTCCGTCGCGATCCTCGCGGCCCTGGGCATGACCGCCTGCTCCAGCTCCGGCCCCGGCTCGTCCGACGCCGGCTCCACCGCCGGCAGCGGAGACGGCGTCGGCGTCACCCTCATCGTCAAGACGACGACGAACCCCTTCTTCGTCGCGATGGAGGACGGCGCCAAGGAGGCGGCCACCTCCGCCGGCGTGAACCTCACGCTCGCCGCGGGCAAGGAGGACGGCGACGAGGACACCCAGATCCAGGCCATCGAGAACGCGATCTCGAAGGGCGACAAGGGCATCCTGATCACCCCGAACGGCCCCTCCGTCGTCGACGCCATCCAGAAGGCGCGCGACGCCGGTCTCTTCGTCATCGCCCTCGACACGGCGCCCGACCCCGCCGACGCCGTCGACATCACCTTCGCCACCGACAACTTCAAGGCCGGCGAGGCCATCGGCGAGTGGACCGCCGCGCAGCTCGACGGGAAGAAGGCGACCATCGCGATGCTCGACCTCTTCGACGACAAGGTCGTCTCGGTCGACTACAACCGCGACCAGGGCTTCCTCACCGGCATGGGGATCGACGTCGCCGACGACCAGACCAACGGCGACGAGGCGAAGACCGGCAGCTACAGCGGCGGCGACTACGAGATCGTCGGCAACGAGGCCACCCAGGGCGCCGAGGACGGCGGCCGCACCGCCATGGAGACGCTCCTGTCCAAGAACCCCGACGTGAACGTCGTCTACACGATCAACGAGCCCGCCGCCTACGGCGCCTACCAGGCCCTCCAGGCCGCCGGCAAGGAGAAGGACGTCCTGCTCGTCTCGATCGACGGCGGCTGCGCCGGCGTGAAGAACGTCAAGGAGGGTCTCATCGGCGCCACCGCGCAGCAGTACCCGGTGAAGATGGCCCAGCTCGGCGTCGAGGCGATCGCCCAGCTCGCCGAGGACGGCACCAAGCCCAGCACCAGCGAGGGCCTCGACTTCTTCGACACCGGCTCGCAGCTGGTGACCGACACCCCCGTCGACGGCCTCGACAGCATCACCTCCGACGACGCCGCCGGGATCTGCTGGGGCGAGTAGCCCACCACGGGCGGGGCGCTCCGGCGCCCCGCCCTCCTCCTCCCGCTCCCAGCGACTCCAGAAAGGCCATCGTGGCTCAGAAGACCACCGACCCGAATCCGCCGACCTCCGCACTCGACCTCGCGAGCGAGTTCCTCGACCGCCGCACGCCGCTGGACCGCGTCCGCGGAGTCCTGCACCGCTATCCGGCCGTCAGCCCGGCGGTCGTCCTCGTCCTGGCCGTCATCGTCTTCGGGCTCCTGAACGACCGCTTCCTCGACCCGTCGAACCTCTCGCTCATCACGCAGCAGGTCGCGGTGGTCGGCACCCTCGCCGTCGCGCAGACGCTGATCATCCTGACCGCCGGCATCGACCTCTCGGTCGGCGCGGTCATGGTCCTCACCTCGATGGTCATCGCGCAGACCGCGACCGAGAACGGGCTCCCGGCGGTCGTCGCCCTGCTCCTGGGCCTGGTCGTCGGCCTCGCGGCGGGCGCCTTCAACGGCCTGCTCGTGACGAAGCTCCGGCTCCCCCCGTTCATCGTCACCCTCGGCACGCTCAACATCTTCGTCGCGCTGACGCTCCTCTACTCGAGCGGCTCGACGGTCCGCGGCACCGACATGCCGGCCCTGCTGCCCTCCACCGGCGGCACCTTCGACATCCTCGGCGTCCGCATCAGCTACGGCGTCCTGCTGATGCTCCTCGTCTACATCGTGATCGCGTTCATCCTCGGCAAGACCGCCTGGGGCCGCCACGTCTACGCGGTGGGCGACGACAAGGAGGCCGCCCGCCTGGCCGGCATCAGCGTGAACCGCGTCCTGATGAGTGTCTACCTCGCCGCCGGCGCGATCCTCGCCATCGGCGCGTGGATCCAGATCGGCCGCACCAACGCGGCGAGCCCGAACGCCGGAGCCGACCTCAACCTCGACTCCATCACCGCGGTCGTCATCGGCGGCACCAGCCTCTTCGGCGGGCGCGGCACGGTCTGGGGCACGCTCCTCGGCGCCCTCATCGTCGGCGTCTTCCGCAACGGGCTCTCGCTCGCCGGGCTCGACGTCCTCTACCAGACGCTCGCTGTCGGCGTCCTCATCATCGTCGCCGTCTCGGTCGACCAGTGGATCCGGAAGGTTCGCAAGTGACCCTCATCGACGCCGCGGGCACCGCTCCCGCCGCCGCCCGCACCCCCGTCCTGCAGGCCAAGCGCCTCGTCAAGACCTTCGGCCGCGTGGTCGGGCTCGACGGCGTCAGCCTCGAGCTCTACCCCGGCGAGGTCCTCGCCATCATCGGCGACAACGGCGCCGGGAAGTCGACGCTGATCAAGTGCCTCACCGGCGCCGAGATCCCCGACGAGGGGGAGATCCTCCTCGACGGCCGTCCCGTCTCGTTCAAGCGCCCGCAGGACGCCCGCGGCGCCGGAATCGAGACGGTCTACCAGAACCTCGCCGTCTCCCCGGCGCTCGACGTCGCCTCGAACCTCTACCTCGGCCGCGAGAAGCGCAAGAAGGGGATCCTCGGCTCCGTCTTCCGGATGCTCGACACCGCCGGAATGCGCAAGGAGGCGCGCGCCGAGCTGACCGAGCTGGGCATCTCGACCCTCCAGGACGTCACGGTCCCGGTCGAGAACCTCTCCGGAGGACAGCGCCAGGCCGTGGCCGTCGCCCGCGCCGCCGCGTTCGGCTCGAAGGTCGTCGTCCTCGACGAGCCGACCGCCGCCCTCGGCGTCCGCGAGTCGAACCAGGTGCTGCAGCTCGTGCGCAATCTGCGCGACCGCGGCATCCCGGTCATCCTGATCAGCCACAACATGCCGCACGTCTTCGACGTGGCCGACCGGATCCACATCCAGCGCCTCGGCAAGAAGGCCGCGACGATCACCCCGCAGTCGCACTCGATGACCGACGCGGTCGCGATCATGACCGGGGCGGCGACGGCATGAGCGCCCGCATCCTCTACGCCGAGTTCACCGCGAAGCCCGGCCACGAGGAGACGGTCGCCGGCATGATCGCCGACCTCGCCGTCCTGGTCCGCCGGGAGCCGGGCAATGTCGAGTTCACGCCCTACCGGCGGGAGGACGATCCGGCCCGGTTCTTCGTCTACGAGGTCTACCGCGACGAGGACGCCTTCCAGGCGCACATCTCGGCCGACTACGGAGCCGAGTTCAACAGGGAGCTGGGCCCGCTGATCGTCGAGCCGCACTCGCAGCTCACCTGGCTCGTCGCGGTCTGATCCGCCGCAGAAGCGCACCGTCTCTCCGGGGGCGGTGCGCTTCTGCGTGCGCGGCCCGGCGATGAGCGGGATCCGCGCGAGTTATTGACTGATCGATCCAGCACGTCTACCGTAGGAGAACGATCAGTCAACAACTCGGACGGAGATTCTCATGGATGCAGCACTCAGCGGTCGGACGGCCCTCGTGACGGGCGGGACCTCGGGCATCGGCCTGGCGGTCGTCCGCCGGTTCGTGCAGGAGGGCGCGCACGTGTTCGTGACCGGCCGCCGCCAGGAGCAGCTCGACGCGGTGGCGGAGGAGCTCGGCGACGCCGTGACCGTCGTCCGCGCGGACGCTGCGGAGCCCGACGGCGCGCGAGCGGTCTTCGACGCGGTCGCCGCCCGCGGATCCGGTCTCGACGCCGTGCACGCCAATGCGGGCGGAGGCGGGTTCAAGGACCTGGCCGACGTGACCGCCGACGACATCGACACGGCCTTCGCGACCAACGTCCGCGGCACCGCCCTGACGGTCCAGGGGGCGCTCCCCCACCTCACCGACCGGGCCGCGATCGTGGTGACCGGCTCGACCGCCGGCTCAGGGACCGAGAAGAGCTTCGGCCTGTACGGGGCCTCGAAGGCGGCTGTCGCCACGATGACCCGCACCTGGGCCGCCGAGCTGGCGCCGCGCGGCGTCCGCATCAACACCGTCGTGCCCGGGCCGACCGAGACGCCCGGGCTCGCGGCCCTGGCCCCCGGCGACCCCTCCGCGCTCCTCGAGCAGATCGCCTCCGGCATGCCGCTGGGCCGGCTGCTGCATCCCGAGGAGATCGCCGCGACCGTGCTCTTCCTCGTCTCCGACCAGAGCTCGGGCATCACCGGCGCGGAGATCCTCGTCGACGGCGGCGCGTCCATCGCCTGAGCCCGGAGCGCCGAGCGCGAGCCCGAGCGCGAACCCGAGCCTGGACCCGAAGCCTCGGACCCCGGACCCGGAGCCTCGGACCCCGACCCGCGCGCCCGTCCCTCCGATCCGCCGCCCGGCCCGCGGACCCCGCGCGGTGGGTCAGGATGGACGGGCCACCCGACCAGGAGGACGATCATGCCCCGACCCCGCACCTTCGACGAGGCCGACGTCGTCGCCCGCGCACGGACGGCCTTCGCCGAGACCGGGTACGCGGGCACCTCGCTCGACACGCTGCTCGAGGCGACCGGCCTGGCGCGGCAGAGCCTCTACAACGCGTTCGGAGGCAAGAAGGAGCTCTTCATGCGGGCGTTCCTCAGCGACACCGCCGAGGCGGTCGACGCCGTGGAGACGATCCGCCACGGAACCGAGAGCCCGCTGGCGCGCATCCGGTCGCAGCTCGTGAGGGTGGCGGTCGAGCACGGCGCGGCGCAGTCGGCTCCGTCCCTGTTCACCCGGACCGCGGTGGAGCTCTCGGCGCGCGACCCTGAGATCGCGGCGACGGTCGCGACCGCGTTCGACGCGATGCGCTCGCACTACGCGGCCTGCATCGACGACGCGCGGACGGCGGGCGAGATCGACGCCTCCGCCGATCCGGAGGCGCTCGGCGCCTACTTCTGCGCGGTGCTGGAGGGGATGGCCCTGCTCGGCGCGTCCGGCGCACCTCGGGCGACGCTCCTCGGCATCGGCCTCACCAGCCTCGCGGCTGTCCCGATCACCGAGGTCGGCCGCGAGCGCCTCGGCACAGGCGAGGGCGACTGGTCCTGAGGCGCCCGGGCGTCCGCCATCGAGGGATGCCTGCCGCCCACTGTCCAGGATCTGTCGCACTCGGCACCCCACTGCGACGACTCCTGGAGAGTCGTGGGGGGCGGCCGTCCCGAGACTCCAGGAGTCGTCGAGGCGGCCGCCCGCAGCGATCCGCGTCAGGGCTGCGTGAACGCGACCTTCTGCACGCTGGTGCGTCCGTCGGGCGTCGTCGTCGTGATCCGCATGCTGTACGAGCCGGCCGGGGCGACGGCGCCGTTGGTCAGGCGTCCGTCCCAGGCGAGGGTCTGCCGACCCGCGGGGTGGCGGATCGACGAGGTCAGCTGCTTCGCGACTCCGCCGGACGCCGTGAGCACCGCGACGCTGGTCGTCGCGCCGTCGCCGGTCATCCAGTCGAGGGTCGTCGTGCCGCCGGGGCGGGTCACCGCGGGCGCCGAGACCACGAACGCCGGCGTCCGGCCGAGCGTCGCGGTCGCGTGGCCGTCGGCGACGGCCAGCGCTGTGCTGCCCGCGGTGGTCCGGATCGACACCGTCGCCCCCGAGACCTGCACCGAGGCCGTCGACGGGCCCGCGGTGTAGAGCGCCTGCACCGTCTCGGTCGGCGTCTGCAGCACCGTCCCGTGCAGGTTCACTCCGTAGTCGGCCGTCACGTCGTCGATCGAGACCGTGCCGGCGGAGACGCCCGACGTCGCCTTGTAGACGAAGGCGTCCACGAGCTTCACCGGGTAGTCCCACACCCCGTCGCCGTCACCGCCGGAGTGCGTGTAGTTGGCGTTCAGCCCGTCCGAGAACAGCGTCATCTTCTGCCACGGCGAGCCGCCGACGTTGCCGACGAGGCCCTGGAAGGTCTCCCCGGTCGCATCCTGCAGCTTCAGGTAGACGGGGCTGGTGCTCGCGTCGCCGCTGACCCGGACCGAGACCGCTGTCGGCGAGCCGGGGAGGGTGCGCGAGGTGTGCAGCTGCGCGCCCTTCGAGGCGCCGGAGAAGTCGTACGTCAGCTTCAGCGCGCCCGAGCCGGAGTAGCCGGTCGACGTCGCGGCCAGCGAGGCGGTCCCGCCGCCGATCGGCGTCACGGCCCATCCGCTCGTGGAGGAGAGGTCGTCGACCGTCACCGGCGAGGCGGAGGCGGTCGCGCTCGCCCGGCCGACCGCGGTGCCGGTCGCGAGGACCGCGCCGACCTCCTTCAGCGCCGCGTACGCGGGCTTCTGCCGGCCGGAGCGCTCGGTCACCGAGAAGGTGTCCAGCGGTGCCTGCGGGTCGGGGCCTCCGACGAGGTTGTACCAGGCGATCGCCTTGATCCCGCGGGCCGCGGCGTCGAGGTAGGAGCGCGAGAGGTACGACGCCTGGTCGGCCTCGCTGGTGGCGCCGACGCAGGTGGTGCAGGTCGCCCAGCTGACCTCGGTGATCCACAGGCTCCGGCCCGGCGCGCTGCGGGTGAGGAAGTTCTGCGCCGCGTCGAGGTAGGTCGGGATCGCTCCGGTCTCCGGCGCCCCGTCGACCGTGTAGGTGTGGATCGCGAGTCCGTCGAAGGAGTCGCCGGCCCCGGCCGCCAGCACCCCGGCCATGAACGGATCGCTGAACTGGTCGAGCCCGCCGACCAGCACGGTCGCGGTCGGGTCCACGGCCTTGATCGCCGTGTACGCGGCCTTGAGCATCTCGCCGTACTGGCCGGCCGTGGCGCCTCCGCGCCAGTAGTAGTCGGTGTTCGGCTCGTTCCACACCTCCCAGACGTGCACGCGGTCCTTGAACCGGGCCACGGTCGCCGCAGCGTACGACGCGAAGTCGGCGTTGCTGCGCGGCGGGTAGTACTGGGCGTCCTCCGCCGCGGTGCCGGCCGGGGCCGACGAGGCCCAGGGCGCCGAGTAGGCGAGCTTGCCGATCATGTCGACGTTGCGCGCCTGGCTGATCGCTACGGCCTGGTCGAACTTCGCCCAGTCGTAGAAGCCCTTCCGCGGCTCGACGCGCTTCCACTCGAACTCCTCGCGGGCCCAGCGCACCTGCGCGTCCTCGAGGAGGGCGGCCTGCCGGTCGGCCTCGACGGGCGAGTCCTGCTCGGTGAGGAAGCTGTTGATGCCGCTGATCGACGTGGGCGACGCCTCGGTGACCCGGGCGCTCACTCCGGTGAGGTAGGGGCGGGTCGCCGTGGCGGCTCCCGAGAGCGCGCCGTCGGCGGTCGTGTCCCAGGTGAGGCGGCCGGCGATGCTGCCCGCCATCGCGGCTCCGCTGTCGTCGGTGCCGTCGTAGGTCGCGGTGATCTCGCCCGCGGCGGCGGCGGTCCCGCCGTAGGTGCGGGTGCGGCCGGCGCTGTCGCGCAGCACCAGGGCGTAGTCGCCGGGCCCGCCCGCCGTGAAGCGGACGGTCGTGGTCGCGGCGTTCTCGCGCGAGAAGCGCGCGCCGCTCGCGGTCGGCAGCGTCCAGTCCTTGTCGAGGACGCGCAGGTTGTCGAGCACGACGGTGCCGGTGGCGGGGGCCGAGGCGCCGTTCCGCACCACGTTGATCCGCACCAGCGAGACCGGGTAGTCGAGCACGCCGTCGTCGTTGCCGAGGTGGGTGTTCGCGGCGGGCGACCGGAGGTCGATCGTCGCGGTCGTCCACCGGCTGAGGCTCATCGCGTCGACGCGGTAGAAGAACATCTCGCCGGTGGCGTCGCGCAGCTTGAGGAACACGGTGTTCCAGCTGCTGTCGCCGAGCAGGTCGACCTTGAGCGCGGTCGCGGGCTGCGTCAGCAGCGGCACCGGAGTCGTCGCGGTCTCGATCTCGGCGTCGGCGCGGGAGAGGTCGTAGGCGATCCTCAGCGCGCCCGAGCCCTCCGTGCGGGTGGCCGAGGTCGAGGGGGTCGCGGTGCCGGCGGCCTGCACCCAGTCCGTCCCGGCGGAGTCGAAGGACTGCGCGAGGCTCGCGTCCGCGTCGATCTCGGCGAGGGTCAGCAGGAGCGGCATCCCGCTGCGGGTGGCGTTCGAGGCGAGGACGCCGTCGTCCGTCCCGTCCTGCGAGAAGACGCCGCTGACGTCGCCGCGCATGCGGGTCCCGGAGTCGTCCGAGCCGTCCCAGGTCAGGGTGACCGGGCCGGCCGCGGCCGCACGCCCGGTGATCGTCTTCACGCGCCCCTCCTTGTCGCGCAGCTCGAGGCGGTGGTCGCCCGGGCCGGCCGCGGTGAAGGAGAACGAGGTGGTCGCCGAGGCGCCGGGGGTGAAGAACGCGGTCGCGGCCGTCGGCAGCGACCAGCCGGTGGCGAGGGTGCGCAGGTTGTCGAGCACGACGGTCCCAGTCGCGGGCTGGCTGCCGTTGCGCACGATGATCACGCCGGAGAGCTTCACCGGGAAGTCGAGCACCTGGTCGCCGTCGCCGCCCTCGATCAGCGCGGCCGGGGCGGTGAGGTCGACGTCGATCGTCGCCCACGCCGTCGAGCGCATCGCGTCGAGCCGGTAGGTGAAGGTCTCGCCCGAGGCGTCGCGGAGGCGCGTGTAGACGGTGTTGTAGGTGCCGTCGCCCTTGAGGTCGATCCGGAGCGACGAGGCCGGCTTCGCGATCACGGTCGCGGGGGTGCTCTGCACCGTCTCGACCAGGCCCGACGAGACGTCGTAGTCGATCCGCTGCGCGTAGGAGCCCTGGGTCTTCTGCGCGCTGGTGCGCGAGACGGCCGCCGAGCCCATCGCGACGCTCCAGCCCGACGCCGCGCCCTCGAAGCCCTCGACCACGCTGGTCGTCGACGGCTGCGCCGCGGCGACGGTCAGCAGGGTCGGAGTCGCCGAGCGGGTCCGCGACGCGGAGAACTGCCCGTCCGGGGTCGAGTCCTGCAGGAAGGTGCTGCGGATCGGGCCGTCCATCTCCTGGCCGTCGTCGGCCTTCCCGTCCCACTGCACGGCGGTCTCGCCGGGCTCCGCGAGGGTGCCGGTGAGGGAGCGGCTGCGGCCGGTGCCGTCGCGGAGGACGATCATCCAGTCGCCGGCCGTGGCGGCCGAGAACGCGAGGCTCGCGACTCCGCCCTCCGACGGCACGAGGAACTCGGTGTCGGCGACCGGCATCGTCCACCGGCTGCTCACCGCGCGCAGGTTGTCGAGCACGAGCGAGCCGGTGGCGGACTGCTCGCCGTTGCGCACGACGTAGAAGCCGGTCAGCGTCAGCGGCATGTCGAGCACGGAGTCGGCGTTGCCGCCCTCGGCGAGCACCGGGTCCTGGGTGAGGTCGATGGGCACCGTGGTCCAGGTGGTCTGCCGCATCGCGTCCATCCGGTAGGTGAACGCCTCGCCGCTCGCGTCGGTGACGCGGAGGTAGACCGTGTTGTAGCTGCCGTCGCCCTTGAGGTCGACCTTCAGCCCCGTGACCGGGCCGGTGGCGACGTCGAGCGGAGCGGTCCGCGTGATGCCGGCCATGCCGTCGGTGAGGTCGTAGTCGACGGCGAGCGCGTCGGTGCCCTCGGTGCCGGTCGCGCCGCCCCCGGCCGCGGAGGCGCGGCGCAGGGTGGCGGATCCGGTGGCGACTCCCCAGCCGACGTCTCCGCCGTCGAAGGCCTCGACCACCGAGGTCGCGTCGGGGTCGTCGGCCGCGGCCAGGGTGAGCAGGAACGGGACGCCGGTCGTCGTCGCGGCGCCGAGGGAGCCGTCGGCCGAGTCGTCCTGGCGGAGCACCGCGCGCACGTCGCCGGTCATCGCGGCTCCGGAGTCGTCGCGTCCGTCCCAGTCGACGGCGACGGGCCCCGCCGCGGCGGCCGTGCCGGTGAGGGTGCGCGAGAGCCCGGCGGCGTCCGCGAGCCGCAGCTCCCAGTCGCCCGCGGACCCGGCGTCGAAGGCGAGCGCGGCTCTCGCCCCGGCGGCGACGTAGGTCGACGCGGCGACGGGGAGGGTCCAGCCGGTGGTGTCCGCGCGCAGGTCGTCGAGGGCGAACGCGCCGGTCGGCGGCTGCTCGCCGTTGCGGACCACGAGGACGCCGGCCACGGTGAGCGGCGCGTCCATGACTCCGTTGCCGTCGCCGCCGTCGCGGGCCACCGGCTCCGCGGTCAGGTCCACGGTGAGCGTCTGCCACTGGGTCGAGCGCATCGCGTCGACGCGGTGCACGAAGGTCTCGCCGCTCGTGTCGCGGACCCGCAGGTAGACGGTGTTGTAGGAGCCGTCGCCGCGGAGGTCGACCGTCAGGGCCGAGGCGGGCGCGGGGATGACGGGCGCCTGCAGCGGGTCGAAGCCGAGCTCGGCGAGCCCCCCGGTGACGTCGTACGAGACCTCGAGCGACGAGTCGCCCTCCGTGCTGTCGTCGGAGACGGCCGTGGAGGCCGTGCCGGTCACCGTCGTGAGCGCGGGCGAGCCGCTCTCGAAGCCCGTCACGGGACTGGTCCCGGGAGTCGCGGCCGACGCGGCGCTCGGCGCCGTGAGCAGGCCCGCGACGAGGGCGGCGGTGACGAGGAGGACTGTTCGGGCACGGGACATGGGGGCACTCCGCTGGGCGTCGGATCGAGGATCGAACGCTCGCCTGGGGGTGGTGGCGAGCCGGCCGCATCGACGACCTGCGCGTCACGCTAGGACCGGCGGAGGTGCTCGGAAGGGTGCGGAGGAAAGCTCGATTCGGCCGCACTCGAAGAGGGGTGGCGGGCCGGGGCAGATCCCCTCGGGCGATATCACGAGGGCCGATCCGCGCGCCAGCCCTCGCAGAGAGGGCAGACGGGGCGCTGAGAGGAACGCTATCCCGTGCGGCGCCGGAGCGCACGCCTCACTTCGTTCGAGTGCTCTCAGGTCCAGTCGAGAGCGGAGCGCTCGGCCCAGTAGCGGGCCGGATCCACGGCGAGCGCCGGGAGGTCCGGGAGCTCCAGGGGCTGTGCGCGCAGGTTGGCCCGCAGCTGCTCCGGAGTCGCCGCGCCGCTCAGCACGACGTCGGCCCAGGGCTGCGCGAGGGCGGCCCCCAGGGCGACGACGTCCGGCGCGGCGCCGACGTGCTCGATCGGGTGCGCCACGAGCCTCCCGTTGGCGAGGGCCTCCTTGACCACCACCAGCCAGCCGTCGTCGTGCGCGGCGGCGAGCGCCCGGCCCGCGGACTGCTCGAGCGGGTTCCAGGTGCTCTGGACCGCGCTGAACGGCGACTCCGGGATCGCGCGGGCGAGCTCGATCACGCGCGCCTGCTCGGGTCCGCTGGTGGAGAGGCCGACGCGCACTCCGGAGCCGGCGAGGCCGCGCAGTCGGTCCAGCAGCGGGCGGTCGGTGAGGGCCGGGCTCTCGGGAGTGATCGAGTGGACGAGGTAGGAGTCGGGCGCCGAGCCGAGCGCGTCGAGCGTGAGCAGCCACTGGCGGTCGAGCATCGCGACCGAGTGCTCCTTGCGCTCGTGCACCGGCGCATCCATCGCCCACCCGCCGACGTACTCGTAGCCCCACTTCGACTCGATCGTGAGCGCCGCCCGCCGCTCCGGATGCCGGGCGAGCCAGCCGCCGAGGAACTCCTCCGCCCGCCCGTAGGAGCGCGCGGCGTCGAGGAAGCGGACGCCGGCGTCCCACGCCGCGTCGAGCAGCAGGTGCGTGCGCTCGCGCAGCGCGTCGACGCTCCGCTCGGCCGCGGGGCCGAGGTCGTCGTCGCGCCCTGCCGTGATGTACGCCGGCCGGCCCACGGCCGCCAGCCCGATCCCGAAGCGCTGCATCCCGCCCACGGTACGCCCGTCCCGGAGCTGCGGCAGCCGCTAGCGTCGAGCGGTGACCTCCGCCCTCGACCGCAGCATCCTCCGGCTCGCCGTCCCGGCGCTGGGCTCGCTGGTCGCCGAGCCGCTCTTCCTGCTCACCGACTCCGCCCTGGTCGGCCATCTCGGCGCCGTCCCGCTCGCCGGGCTCGCGCTGGGCGGCACGGTGCTGCAGACGATCGTCGGCCTGATGGTCTTCCTCGCGTACAGCACCACTCCGCGGGTCGGCCGGGCCCTCGGCGAGGGCGACGAGCGGAGGGCCGTGGCGGCCGGGATCGACGGCGGCTGGCTGGCCCTGCTCCTCGGCGCCGGCATCGCCGTGGTGGGCGCGCTGACCGCTCCGGCCGTCGTGGCGCTCTTCGGCGCGGAGCCGGCGGTTGCCGAGGCGGGCGTGCGGTACCTGGCGGTGAGCATGGCCGGGATCCCCGCCATGCTCGGCGTCTTCGCGCTCACCGGGCTCCTCCGCGGCTTCCAGGACACCCGCACTCCGCTGGTGATCGCCGCCGGCGGATTCGCTCTCAACGCCGCTCTCAACGCCGTGCTGATCTACCCGGCCGGCCTGGGGATAACCGGCTCCGCACTGGGGACGGTGATCGCGCAGTGGGCCATGCTCGCGGCCTACGCGGGAGTCGCGCTGCGGCTCGCCCGGAGGGTCGGCGCGCCGCTGCGGCCGCACCTCGCGGGCCTGGCCTCCTCCGCGGGATCCGGCGGCTGGATGCTGCTGCGCACAGCGAGCCTCCGCGCGGCGATCCTGCTCGCGGTCGCGACCGCCACCTCGCTCGGGGCGGAGGAGCTGGGCGCCTTCCAGGTGGCGATGACGCTGTTCTCGACGGTCGCCTTCGCCCTCGACGCGGTGGCGATCGCCGCGCAGGCGCTGCTGGGCCGCCTCCTCGGCGCGGGCGACGCCGAGCAGGCCAGCGCCGTCACGAAACGCTGTGTGACCTGGGGAATCGGTGCAGGAGTAGTGCTCGGAGCACTGGTCACCGGTCTGAGCGGTGTCCTGCCGTACGTCTTCTCGAGCGACCCGGAGGTGCTGCGGCTGCTGCCCGCGGCGATCGCCGTCGTGGGCCTCACCGCTCCGCTCGGCGGCTACGTCTTCGTGCTCGACGGCGTGCTGATCGGCGCCGGCGACGGCCGCTACCTGGCGCTCAGCGGCCTCGCGAACCTCGCCGTCTTCGTCCCGCTCGCCCTGCTCGCCCCCGCCGCGCCCGCCGAATGGCGCCTCCTCGCGCTCTGGCTCGCCTTCGCCGTCGGCTTCCTCGGCGCCCGCGCGGTCACCCTCGGGCTCCGGGTCCGCAGCGACGTCTGGCTCCGCTGACCGCACTCCTCCCCTGTGGAGAAGCCTGTGGACAAGTCCGGTCAGCGCGGCGGAGCGCTGGTGTTCCCGCGGTGGAAGACGGCGTGGAAGCAGACCGCCTCCGCCTCCTCGTCGGCCAGGAGCGCGACCGCGGCCCGTCCCGCCGCACGGCCCTTCTCGACCGCGGGCTGGGCCATCGTCGTGAGGTCGTACTCGGCCGCGAGACCGGGCACCTGCACGCCGTCGAAGCCGACCACCGAGAGGTCCTCGGGCACGCGCAGCCCGCGCTCCTCCGCCGCGAGGATCACGCCCGCGGCCAGCAGATCGCTCTGCGCGACGACCGCGGTCGGCGGCTCCGCCCCCTCGAGCAGCGTGCGGCCCGCGGCGACGCCCTCGTCGACCGAGCTCGCTGCGGCGGCGACGACCGACGCGTCCGGGAAGACGTCCTGCACGCCGAGGAGCCGGTCGACCGGAGTGATGCTGGGGCTCGAGCGCCAGCCCGGCGGGATCGCGCCGCGGCGGCGGTCCTTCGCGAACGGGAGCGAGACCACCGCGACCCGCTCGTGGCCGAGCTCGCGCAGGTGCTCCGCGAGGGTGCGGCTGGCCTCGCGGTTGTCGAGCGAGATCACGGCGCCGCCCAGCTCCGAGAGGCCTTCGACCACGACGACGGGCACCCCCCGGCGGCGCAGCACGGCGACGGAGTCGTCGACCGACGGGCTGCAGCCGACCAGGATCATCGCGTCGACCGGGGCGGTCGCCAGCAGGCCCGCGCCGTCCCCGGTCTCGGTGAGCAGCAGGATCCCGGCGTCGACCCCGCCGAGCACGTCGGCGATCCCGTCGAGCATGGCGATCTTGATCGGGTCGCGGAACGCGTGCAGCATCCGCTCGTCCACGACGACCCCCACGATCCCCGAGCGGCCGCGGCGGAGCGAGCGCGCCCGCGGGTCGGGACCGGCGTAGTCGAGCTCGGACGCCGCGCGCAGCACCCGCTCCTTCGTGGCCTCCGAGACGGGGCCGGAGCCGCTGAAGACCAGCGAGGCGGTGGAGGGGGACACTCCGGCCCGGCTCGCGACGCGGGCGAGCGTCGGCCGGGGGCTCTTGCGGGGTTCCACGTTCCTCCTCGTGGGGGCGGCGCGCTCGTCGTCGGTTGACCGTCCCCGGGGTTCCGGATAGCTTAGACCGGCTCGCTTCGAATCGATTCGACCGTGCCTCTCGATCCGGTGTCCGGATCCCGCCCGCACCAGGAGAACCGCCATGACCTCGACGTCCGCGCTCACGCGCCCGCAGCTGGTCGCCTGGCGCAACGCCGTCTTCACGATCTTCGTCCTCAGCGGGATCTCCATCGCCACCTGGGTCTCGCGCACCCCCGCCATCCGTGACGAGCTCCAGCTCTCGACCGCCGGAGTGGGCCTGCTGATCCTCTCGATGTCGATCGGCGCGATCGTCGGACTCGCGTTCTCGACGCCGGTCATGGGCGCGATCGGCGCCCGGCGCGGCATGGCGCTCGGCCTCACCGTCTCGGCGGCGGGCCTCGCGGTGCTGGGCGTCTCGGCCGACGTCATCGGCGTCCTCCCCGCGGCCTTCGCCGGCATGGCGATGCTCGGCTTCGGCAACGGAGCGGTCGACGTGATGATGAACGTCGAGGGAGCGGCCAACGAGAAGGCCTTCGGCAAGACGCTCCTGCCGCTGTTCCACGCCTTCTTCAGCCTCGGCACCCTGGCCGGCGCGCTGATCGGCGCGGGCGCCTCCGCCCTGGCCGTGCCCGTCGCCGTCCACCTCGGCGCGATCGCCGTGGTGATCGCCGTGACCGCGGTGATCGCGATCCGCTTCGTCCCGGTCCGCGAGGAGCTCGACACCTCCGGCGCGGCGACCACGGTGAAGCCGCCGGTCCGCGAGCGCGTCGCCGCCTCCCTCGGCGTCTGGCGCGACGGCCGCCTCGTCCTCATCGGCCTGATCATGCTGGGCATGGCCTTCGCCGAGGGCTCCGCGAACGACTGGCTGACCCTGGCGATGGTCGACGGCCACGGCACCGACAAGACGACCGCCGCCGTCGTGTTCGGCGTGTTCGTCGCCGCCATGACGGTCGGACGCGTGATCGGCGGACCCGTGCTCGACCGCTTCGGCCGCGTCCCGGTGCTGCGCGCCTCCGCCGGGCTCGCGATCGTCGGCATCCTGCTGTTCATCCTCGCCCCGGTCGACGCGCTCGTCGTCGTCGGCGCGGTCGCCTGGGGTCTGGGCTGCTCGCTCGGCTTCCCGGTGGGCATGTCGGCCGCGGCGGAGGGGCCGCACTCGGCCGCCCGCGTCAGCGCGGTGGCGATGCTCGGCTACGTCGCGTTCCTGGTCGGACCGCCGGCGATCGGCTTCCTCGGCGAGCACTACGGCCTGCTGAACGCCCTCTTCCTGGTTCTGGCCCTGGTGGTCGTGGCCGGGCTCGCCTCCCCCGCCGCCCGCAGCCGGCGGAGCTGACCGCCCCGCTCCACCCGCCTCCGCAAGCCCCCGTGGGGCCCGGGCGCACCGGCGCGCCTCCCCCTAGGCTTCCCAGGACGGCGGCGGAGGGGGAGCGGATGCGGTACCGAGCGCGCGACGGCGCCCTGCTCCACGTCGACGAGCACGGAGCCGGTCAGGGGCGGCCCCTGGTGGTCGTCCCCGGTGAGCCGGAGCGCCACCCCTCCTATCTCGGCTCGTTCGCCTCGATCGCCTGCACGCGCCGCGTCCTCGTGCTGCACCCGCGCGGAGTGGGCGACTCCTCGGAGCTGCCTCCCGCTCCCCCGGCCACGACGGCCGCCGACGTGGAGGACCTCCGCCGCCACCTCGGCGTCGACGAGCTCGATCTCGCCGCGCACGACTCCGGCTGCCGCGCCGTCCTGCTCGCCGCCGTGGGCGCGCCCGAGCGCATCGCCCACCTGCTCCTGATCGCCCCCGGCACCGCCTGGCTCGGGATCGACGACCGGGCTGCCGGTCACACGACTCCCGCCGGCTCCGACGACACCGCGGCGATCCGCGACGCTCTGCAGCGCCTCGACTGCCCCGCGGTCGTCCTCGGCGGGGAGGACGATCCGGTGACGGGCGTCGCCGCTCTGGAGGCGCTCACCGCGCTCCTGCCGCAGGCGAGCCTGGCCGTCATCGAGTCGAGCGGCCACCACCCGTGGGCGGAGGCGCCGGCCGAGTTCGCGGTCGCGCTGCGCGCCTCGCTCTCGGTGCCGCCGCCCGCTCCTCCGCTCGGCCGCCGGCCTCCCGTCGCCGCGCGCTGAGCCGGGAGCCCGCCGGAGCCGCGCCGTCTATCCTCGACGGGTGCGTCTCGTCATCGCGCGCTGCTCCGTCGACTACACCGGCCGTCTCAGCGCCCACCTCCCGCTCGCCACCCGCCTCCTGCTCGTCAAGGCCGACGGGAGCGTCCTCATCCACTCCGACGGCGGCTCCTACAAGCCGCTGAACTGGATGAGCCCGCCCTGCACGCTGATCACGGGCGAGCCCGACGAGGAGGCGCGCACCGCGGGAGTGACGCAGCAGTGGACCGTCGCGCACCGCAAGACCGGCGACGCTCTCGTCGTCTCGATCCACGAGGTGCTGCACGATTCGGCGCACGAGCTCGGCGTCGATCCGGGACTCGTGAAGGACGGAGTGGAGTCGCATCTCCAGCGCCTTCTCGCCGAGCAGATCGGCCTCCTCGGAGAGGGGCACACTCTCGTCCGGCGCGAGTACATGACCGCGATCGGCCCGGTCGACATCCTCGCCCGCGATTCCTCGGGAGCCGCCGTCGCCGTCGAGATCAAGCGCCGCGGCGAGATCGACGGAGTGGAGCAGCTCACCCGCTATCTCGAGCTGATGAATCGCGATCCGCACCTCTTCCCGGTGACGGGAGTCTTCGCCGCTCAGGAGATCAAGCCGCAGGCGCGGACTCTCGCCGAGGACCGCGGAATCCGTTGCGTGGTGCTCGACTACGAGGCCATGCGCGGCACCGACGACTCCCACACCCGCCTGTTCTGACAGGCACGGCGACAGGCACGGCGAAGACGCGGCGACAGGCACGGCGAAGGCCCCCGCGATCGGATCACGGGGGCCTTCCGCTCACCGGGCGCGAGGCCCGGGAATGCGGCGTCTCACCGGGCCGAGAGCCCGGCGGCCGCTACTTGTGGGCGGCCTGGTAGGCGGCCTGGACCTCGGAGGGGATGCGTCCGCGGTCGGAGACGGGGTGGCCGTTGGCGTTCGCCCACTCGCGGATGGCCTTGAGCTGCTTGGGGTCGCTCTTGGAGGCGGTCGCGACGCTCGTGGCGGCCGCGGGGCGCGAGCCGACACGGCGGGCGCTCGAGACGAACTTCTCGAGCGCCGAGTGGAGCTCGGCGATGTTGTCGGGGCCGAGATCGATCTCGTAGTTGGCGCCCTCGATGCTGAAGCGGACGGTACCGCCGTCACCGGAATCGATAAGGGTTCCGTCGATATCGTCGACAAGCGTGATCTTCTGGGCCACTTTTCCTCCTGGAGTTCGCGGGACCGGACTGTCTCGACCCGGACCGGGAGAGACATTACCCCCTTTCACAATCGAGTGCGCCATGAATGGCGCCATTCGTCCCTTTCTCGCGCCATGTCGAGGGGAATGTTCAGGATAAGCGGAGGCAATCACGGCTGAATCGAGCTGTTCGCCACCAGCCGTCGAATAGAGGACACGGTGTCCGCAGACGGCCGTAACGATTCCGGACACCGATCGCGCGCATTCCCGGGAACCGGTCCCGGCGATTCCGATCACGCCCCGGTCTTCGTTAGCGTGGAGCCATGGCACGACGAGGCGGACCCCCTGCACGCCCGGCGCGACCCGGTCCGTACCGCAATGCGGAGGCTCGGGAAGCACTGGAGGCGCTCGTCGCCGCTCCCACCGCCGAGGCCGTCGACCGGCTGCTCGAGGCCTGCCTCGACGGCTCCCTCGTGGTCGACGTCACGGGCTCCCAGCCCGGAGGCGTGCCGCACGTCCGCACCGTCGCGACGACCACCGGGGAGCAGGTCCTGCCGCTGTTCACCTCCACGGACGAGGTGCGCACCGCGGTCCCCCGGCAGCAGCATCCGCGGGTGCAGATGCTGGTCCTCCCCGGACGCGAGGCCTTCGCGCTGATCCGCACCGCCGACTTCGTCGCCGTGCAGCTCGACCCCGGCTCGATCGCCCAGGTCGTCACCCGTTCGTTCGTCGAACGGGCTCTGGACGCCGAACGGCCGTAGAGTGTGGCCCCCGGCGGGGCAGCGCCGGCGTCACCCCGTCCTCCGAGGTCAGGAGCCCGCCATGTCCGACACGACCCTCGCCGCCACCGGCCTCGACGCGCGAGCCGGCACCTGGTCCTGCATCCTGTTCGACCTCGACGGCACGATCACCGACTCGGCCCCCGGCATCACCGGCACCCTCGTCGAGACCTTCGTCGAGCTGGGCCGCCCCGTGCCCGCTCCGGCCGAGCTGCTGGCCTACGTCGGCCCTCCGCTGCTCGAGGCGTTCCGCGAGCTCGGCGGGATGACCGTCGAGGAGGCGCAGGCCGCGCTCGTGGTCTACCGCCGCCGCTACAACGCGGGCGGACTGTTCGACTCCTCGGTCTACCCGGGGCTGCCCGAGGTGCTCGCGCGCATCGCCGAGGCCGGCGTGCCGCTCTCGCTCGCGACCTCCAAGCCGGAGTCGGCGGCCACGCGCATCCTCGAGCACTACGGACTGGCGCAGTACTTCACGGTGATCTGCGGCGCCTCCGAGGACGAGGTCCGCAGCGCCAAGGCCGACGTCGTGGAGGAGGCGCTGCGCCGGCTCCGCGAGCTCGGCGTCGACCTCTCGGCGCCGGTGATGGTGGGCGACCGCGAGCACGACGTGCAGGGCGCCGCCGCCCACGGCGTGCCGACGATCATGGTCGAGTGGGGCTACGGATCGCCGCTCGAGGCGGTCGGGACGATCGCGCTGGTGTCCGGCGCCGAGGAGCTCGCGGACCTCCTGCTCCCGTGACCTGCGTACGATGAGGGCATGACTGGTCTGGGCGTCGTCCTCTCGTTCGTGCTGTTCCTCGGCGGGATCCTCGTTCTCGGCAACTCGTTCCTGCTGCCCGACATCGCCGGATTCCTCTTCGTCGGCGGCATCCTGATGATCTCGGGATCGCTCGCCGTCGCGTTCCACGTCCTGCCGAAGTCGCAGTAGCCGGGTCGCTCCGGGCGGCCGCCTCCGCGGCTCGCCGCTCAGCCCAGCGTGCTCGCGTCGAGGTTGATGACTGCATTGATGTAGACCGCCTCGCCGGCTCCGGCGATCGTCGGGTTCATCCGGAGCAGCTGCTGCACCGGGATCCCGAAGCGCTGCGCGATGTCGAAGAACGTGTCGCCCTGCACCACGGTGTAGCTCACGATGTCCCCCTCCCCGTCGCGGGTCGGCTCGCCGTTCGCCCCGGGAACCGCGCCGTTGTCGACCGCGAAGGCGGTCTCGGGGATGTCCGGTGTCGCGTTCGGCGTGAAGGTGACCGTCGCCTCGGGGACCGGCGCGAAGACCGTGGCCGTCGCCTGCGGGAGCGCCGCCGTGACGGTCGGGTCCGGTACCGGAGTCGGCGTCGCCGTGGCGAACACGGTGACCGTGACCGTCGGAGCCGGAGCGGGCGCCGAGCACCCCGCGAGCGCGAGCACCCCGGCCAGTGCCGTCGCTCCGATGACCGTCCTGCGCATGTCCCCCGCCCTCCGCGCGCCCCGCGGCGCCCGCTCCACCCTAGGAGACGGGGCGGCCGGGGGCACGTGCGCTGTCGCAGGAGGCCGGTGCTGCGGATCCACCGTCGTGCAGGGAGCTCCGCGGTCGTCCGGGCCGGGTCGGCCTCACCGGGACCGGGTCAGGACGGGGGTTCGGGGAGCAGCCGCAGCCCGCCGCCGCTGTTCGCCGCGTCCATCAGGAGCTCGACCCAGGTCGGGTTGATCGTCGGCTGCCGGCTCCCCGCGAAGTGGAACTGCAGGGCGATGTTCGGGTTCATCCAGAAGGAGTGGCGGCCGCGCGCGCCCTCGGGCATCGAGTCGAGGGTGAGGCTGAAGCGCTCGTCGCGGCGGAACTTCGCGTAGATCACGATCTGGAGGTGGGCCAGGGTCCGGTCCTCGATCTCGATGACGGCGGGAGGAGTGCCGTAGAGGAATTGACCCATGCCGCCAGACTATAGGCCCCTCGGCTTATTACTAGTCCGTCTAGCTATTTCGCTGCGGAGGGTTCCGCGTCGTCCGCTTCGTCCGTATCGTGACCGTCGCCGTGCTCCGCGTCGATCTCGTCGACGGCCGCGCTCATCCGGCGGAGGAAGTTGACGACGACCTCGGCCTCGGGGGCGTCCAGGTCCTCGGCGATCTCGAGCATCCGGCGGTGCATCTCCTGGAGCGTGGCGCGCACCTCGTCGTCGCTGTCGACGGTCGCCTCCACGACGATCCCGCGCCGGTCGGTCGGGTTGGGCTTGCGCACGAGGTGGCCGCTGCGGACCAGGCGGTCGATGAGGACCGTGGTCGACGCGGACGAGATGGAGAGGTGCGAGGCCAGGTCCTTGCCGGTCACCAGCTCGCCCTTGCGCTGCTGGCGGAGCAGGTACTGGATGGCGATCAGGTCCGTCTCGCCCATCGCCATCCGCTCGCGCGTGCGGCGGCGCATCGAGACCTCGGAGACGCGGTACGTGCGCATGGCGCTCAGCACCTCGACCGCACGGCGGGTGGACGACTCGTCCGGGTACCAGTACCCGGCGCCGCTCCGCAGGCTCGTGTCGCTCATCCGCACATCCTAGACCGGCTGATCACCAGGCCGTCTAGCGAGTCGCCCGCGCCTACGCTGGACCGGTGACCGCCACCCTCGTCGCCAAGGGCCTCTCCGGAGGCTATGCGCACCGCACCCTGTTCGACGGACTCGACCTGACTGTCGCCCCCGGGGACGTGGTGGGCGTCGTCGGGGCGAACGGAGCCGGCAAGTCGACGCTCCTGCGCATCCTCGCGGGCGAGACGGCTCCGCTCGAGGGCTCCGTCGTGCTCTCGCCGGGCGACGCCTTCGTCGGCTGGCTACCGCAGGAGCACGAGCGCCGCGAGGGCGAGACCGTCGCCGGCTACATCGCGCGCCGCACCGGCTGCGCCGAGGCCTCCGCCGAGCTCGACGCCGCCGCCTCTGCCCTGGCCGACCCCGATCCCGACGGCTCGATCGCGGACCGGTACGCCCTCGCGCTCGACCGCTGGCTCGCGAGCGGCGCGGCCGACCTCGACGAGCGCACCCCGGTCGTCCTGGCCGACCTGGGCCTGTCGCTCGGCGCCGCGGCCGCCTCCTCGACGATGACCTCCCTCTCCGGCGGGCAGGCGGCGCGGGTCGGCCTCGCGGCGCTGCTGCTCTCGCGCTTCGACGTGGTGCTGCTCGACGAGCCGACCAACGACCTCGACCTCGACGGCCTGGAGCGCCTGGAGGCCTTCGTCCGCGGGCTCCGCGGCGGCGCGGTCCTCGTGAGCCACGATCGCGAGTTCCTCGCCCGCAGCGTCACCCGCGTGCTCGAGCTCGATCTCGCGCAGGGCACCAACCGGGTCTACGGAGGCGGCTACGACGCGTTCCTGGAGGAGCGCGAGACCGCGCGCCGCCAGCGCCGCGAGAAGTACGAGGACTTCGCCGAGCAGAAGGCCGACCTGGTCTCCCGCGCCCGCACCCAGCGGGAGTGGTCGAGCCAGGGCGTGCGCAATGCGATGAAGAAGGCCCCCGACAACGACAAGATCCGCCGCAAGGCCTCGGCGGAGTCGAGCGAGAAGCAGGCGCAGAAGGTGCGCCAGATGGAGAGCCGGATCGCGCGGCTCGAGGAGGTCGAGGAGCCGCGCAAGGAGTGGCAGCTCGCCTTCACGATCGGCAGCGCCCCGCGCTCGAGCTCGGTCGTCTCGACGCTGAACGGCGCGGTCGCCCGCCGCGGCGCCTTCACGCTCGGGCCGGTGTCGCTCCAGGTCGACGCGGGCGACCGGATCGGCATCACCGGGCCCAACGGCGCCGGCAAGTCGACGCTGCTGTCGCTCCTCCTCGGCCGCGCCGACCCGGAGGAGGGCGGCGCCTCCCTCGGAGCGAGCGTGGCGATCGGCGAGATCGATCAGGCCCGCGGGATGCTCGCCGCCGAGGTGCCGCTCGCGGACGCGTTCGAGGCGCTGGTGCCCGAGTGGCCGACCGCCGAGGTCCGCACGCTGCTGGCGAAGTTCGGGCTGAAGGCCGACCACGTCGGCCGCCGCGTCGGCGAGCTCTCGCCGGGCGAGCGGACGCGGGCCGCCCTGGCGCTCCTCCAGGCCCGCGGCACGAACCTCCTGGTGCTCGACGAGCCGACCAACCACCTCGACCTCGTCGCCATCGAGCAGCTGGAGGAGGCGCTCGAGGCGTACGAGGGCACGCTGCTGCTGGTCACCCACGACCGGCGGATGCTCGAGACGGTGCAGCTGACGCGGCACTGGCACGTCGAGGCGGGCGTCGTCACGGAGGCGTGACGCCCGCCGCCGCGTCAGTCCCCGGAGGCCCGCGCCGCCTCGTCCTCGCGCCAGCCGGCCTCCTTCTGCACGTACTCGTTGTCGGCGAACTCCGCGAAGTCGCTCTCGTCGGTGATCCGGCGCACCTCGAGGCGGTTGCCGGGCACCAGCGGGCAGCGCAGCGCCCACTCGCGGGCCTGCTCCTCCGAGTCGACCCCGATGATCCAGAAGCCGTTGAAGAGCGACTCGGTCGGGCCGTAGGCGCCGTCGACGACGGTCGGCGGCTCGGAGGAGAAGTCGACCACGAAGCCGGAGGAGGCGACATCGTCGGCCAGGCCGTCGCCCGAGAGCAGCACGCCCGCCTCGATCATCGCCTCGTTGTACTGCCCCATCCGGGTGATGATCTCGTCGAACGGGATCGAGGCGTAGGCCTCCTTCGCCGCATCGGTCGCGCGCATGATCAGCATGTACTTCATCGGGTCTCCCTGGGGTCGGTGCGCGGGGGCGCAGGGCCTACTCTGGCCCATCCGGGGTGCCTGCGGAACGGTGGGTCCCGAGCGTCTGCGCCACGGGGGCGAGCGCGGAGCGACGGACCTTGCCCGCGTCGCTCCGAACGGGCTCGTGCACGATCCGGAGGGCCCGGAGGCGCCGCTCAGCGCCCAGCTCGGCGTTCGCCCGAGCGAGCAGACCGGCCGGGTCCACGCCCGCGTCGCCCACGTCGACGACCGCCTCCACCGCCTGCCCCAGCTCCGTGTCCGGCACGCCGAAGGCGACCGCCCCGCGGACTCCGGGCAGGGCCTCCAGCACCCGCTCGACCTCGGCCGGCCAGACGCTCGCTCCGCCCCGGAGGATCAGATCGTCGGCGCGGTCGACCACCCAGAGCCACCCGTCCCCGTCGACGCGGCCGACGTCGCCGAGGGTGTCCCAGCCCTCCTCCGTCCGCCGCGAGCCCGCGCCGAGGTAGCGGTAGGCGGGGGCCTCGCCGCGGTGCAGCCAGATGCGGCCGAGCTCGCCGGTCGGAGCCTCCGTGCCGTCCTCCCGCAGGATGCGCAGGGTCGTCCCGCTGATCGGCCGTCCGACACTGCCCGGGTGCTCCAGCCACTCCCGGCCCGTGATCATCGTCAGCCCGTTCGACTCGCTGCCCGCATAGACCTCGACCACCCGCTCCGGGCCGAGCCAGCCGATCAGCGCCCGCTTGTCGGCGGGCGCGCAGGGCGCTCCGAGGTGCAGCACCGTCGCGAGCGAGGACACGTCCGCCCCCGACCGCTCGGGCGCAGCCAGCAGGCGGCGGATCGTGGTCGGGACGAGCAGGGTCCAGGTGACGCGGTGCTCCTCGATCGCCGCGAGGACCCGGGCGGCGTCGAACCGCGGCAGCAGCACCAGGCGCTGCCCGGTCATCAGCCCGCGGAAGGCGTAGGTGAAGGTCGCCGAGTGCATCAGCGGGCCGCTCACCAGCTGCACGCCCTCGCGCGGCAGGAACGGCGCGACCGGCGCGTCCGAATCCAGCAGCGCCGGGCCCGCGGCCAGCACCACCTTCGGCCGCCCCGTGCTGCCGGAGGAGGTGGGCGCCTTCCAGGACGAGGCCCATCGGTCCTCGAGCGAGCCGGCCGGCACCTCCGGCCCGGGCCGCCAGTCGCCCGCGCGCCACGGGACAGCGGAGGAGGAGGGCGCGCCGATGACGAGCGCCGGCCGCGCGATCCGCTCCACCTCGGCGCGCTCCGCCGCCGACAGCCCGGTCGAGACCGGCTGCGGCACGGCGCCCGCCTTCCAGACCGCCGCGCAGACGACGAGCGCGTCCAGCGAGTTCGAGAGCGAGACGGTGACGAGGTCGTCGGTCCGGACGCCGAGATCGCGGTAGGCGCGGGCGAGGCGGGTGCTCTCGCGGTCGAGCTCCCCCGCCGTCAGCGCGCCCTCGTCGGCCACGGCGACGATCCGGTCGGGATCGGCGTCGGCGAGACCGGTGACGATGCGCGAGATCGACCGGCGGGTCACCGGCGGCGCCCGATCGTGTCCAGGCGGCAGGACGGAGTCATCCGGGCACGCCTGCTCGCGCGGATCCCGGCCCGTCCGGAGGAGTTCCTCCTGAGCTCTGAACCGAGCCGTCGAGCACCCGCTCGTAGAACCGCAGATGCGCGGCCGCGACGTCGTCCCAGGAGTGCGAGGCGGCCAGGGCCCGGCCGTCCGGCGAGGGCAGCGTCAGGGCCTCCTCCAGCGCGTCGGCGAAGGAGGCGGGGTCCCGCCCGTAGCGGACCGCGTCCCCGAACACCTCGTGGATCACCGGCAGCTCCCGCGCCACGACCGGCACCCCCGCGGCGAGCGCCTCCATCGCCGCCAGCCCGAACCCCTCCTTCACCGAGACGAAGCCCAGCGCGGAGGCGCCGGCGACGAGCGGAGCGAGCCTCTCCTCCGGAACGGTGCCGAGGATCACCGGAGCGATCCCGAGCTCGGCCGCCCTCCGGTCGAAGGCGGCCCGGTACTCGCGGTAGTCGAACAGGGTCTCGCCGCCGCCGAACACCAGCGCGACGTCGTGGCCGCGCTCGCGCAGCAGAGCCCACGCCTCGAGCAGCTCGATGCTGCCCTTCCGCGGCTCGATGCCGCCGAGGGCGAGGAGGTACGGGCCGAGCTCAGCCCGCCACCCCCCGGTCAGCGGATCGTCGACGGCGGCCGCGAACCGCGCCGCGTCGACACCGTTCGGGATCACGTCGGGCAGCAGCCCCCAGCCGGCGCGCACCTCCTCGGCGACCGCAGCGGACACGCACAGCCGGGTCAGGGGGAGCCGGACGGCGCGGTCGTGGCAGGCGCGCAGCTCCGGGGTGGTGAAGTCGTCCAGGTGGTGGATCGTGCGGATCGGCGCGAGTCCGGCGGCGAGCGCCGCGTTGGCCGAGATGCAGTCCTGCGCGTGGACGACCGGGGCGTCCTCGCCCCGCAGGGCCTCGGCCATCGCGGCGATGGACCGGACGATGCGGGCGCCGACCGGCTCGCCCTCGCGGTGCGGAAAGGGCACCACCCGCACGGTCACGCACGGATCGACAGGGCGGAAGAAGGAGTCGTCGCCGCCCCGGGCGAGCGTGCGCACCGTGACGTCGTGTCCGGCGCGCGCGAGCGCCTCGGCGAGGGCGAGGGTGTGCACCACCCCGCCGCGCGGCCGGGTGGAGTAGGTCAGCAGGCAGATCCGCATCTCAGCTCCGGTAGGCGTGCTCCGCGCGGTCGCGGAGGTGGTGCATCGTGCGGCGGGCGCGGGCGACGGAGCCGGCGACGTCAGCGGAGGCGAGCGCGAGCCCGCCCTTCGCCCAGGTCTTCGCGATGATCTCTCCCGCCGGATCCACGACCTTCGCCTGCCCGAGGAACCGCAGGCCGCCGAGCACGCCGGTCTGGTTCGAGGAGACGAGGTAGACCTGGTTCTCGGCGGCGCGGGCGCAGTCGTAGAGATCGAACAGGTGGGCCTGGCGGTCGTTGCGGATCCGATCGGAGCGGTCGGTCACGCTCGCGGGCCACGCGCTGAGGCAGGCCAGCACCTCCGCGCCGTCGAGGGCCAGCGAGCGCGAGGACTCCGGGAAGGTCTTGTCGAAGTCGATCAGCATCCCCATCCTCCCGATCGGCGAGTCGAAGGCGGCGAAGCCGCGACCCGGCAGGTACGCCTCGGACTCGCCCAGCGGCAGGTGGACCTTGCGGTGCGTGCCGATCAAGCGCCCGCCGTGCACGCAGACCGCGGTGTCGTAGCGGACCTCGCGACCGCCCTCGAGCGCGCGCTCCGCGATCCCGAAGCACACGGTGAGATCGCCCGCCAGCTCGGCCACGCGGGCGACCTCCGGCCCATCGAGCTCGAGGCTCGGCGGCAGGTCCGGCCCGGGGTGCTGGAGGTCGAGCAGGTAGCCGCCGAGGGTCGCGTCCGGGAGCACGAGCAGGTCGACCGAGCGCTCGCGGGCGTGAGCGATGATGCCGGCGAGCTTGGCGAGGGTGCGGTCGATGTCGCGACCGAAGTGCGCTGCGACCGCACCCATCACCGTCTCCGTCATGCGAGGAGGCTATCCGGCGAGATCCGACTCGCGCTCCCGAGCGAAGCGCCCCGCCTCGCGCACTCGCCGGACCTCCTCCGCCAGGTGCCCCGCATCGCGGGCGATCGCCTCGAAGCGGCCGGACCCCCAGGTGTGCAGCCACGGCAGCCCGAGGAACGACAGGCCCGGCACGCTCGTCACTCCGCGCTGGTGGGTGGGATGGCCGGCGCCGTCGAACACGCCGATCTCGACCCAGCGGTAGTCGGAGCGGAACCCGACCGCCCAGACGACGCTGCCGATGCGCGCGAGGTCGAGCCCGGTCGCCTCGGACTCCGGCCGCCAGACCGGACGGCAGCGGTCCTCCTCGGGAGCGTCGATGCCGTGCGCCGCGATGTAGCGGTCGATGTCGTCCTTGATCGACTCCGCGACCGAGTCCGCGTAGTCGAGCGACGCCTCCGCCGTGGGGGCGAAGCGCAGCCGGGACCCCTCCACCCCGGCCAGTCGGCCGTAGAGGTGCATCCCGTCGCGGGCGAAGGCGCGCAGGTCGATGTCCCGCCCGCCCCCGCGCCCCGTCACGTAGTGGTTGGTCGACTCCCGCTTGGTGAGCCCGCCGACCTGCGCGTGGACGGGCACGTCGTACACGCCCATGTCCTGGAGCCAGGCGACGCAGTCGCGGCCCCGGTAGAAGCGCGCCACCCGCGGCGCGCTGCCGAGGGCGAGGTGGACCTCGCGCCCGGCGAGGAAGAGGTCCTCGGCGATCTGCGCGCCCGACTGCCCGGAGCCGACGACGAGCACGCCGCCGGGCGGGAGCGCCTCCGGCGAGCGGTAGTCGGCGGAGTGGAGCTGCAGCACGTCCGACGGCAGCCGCGCGGCGACGGCGGGGAGGACCGGGCGGTGGTAGCCGCCGGTCGCCACGACGACCTGGTCGGCCGTGATCGCGCCCGCGCTCGTGATCAGCTCGAACCCTCCCCCGGCGCGCTCGCGGAGCCGGCTCACCTCCACGCCCTCGACCACGGGGGCGTCGAAGCTCTGCGCGTAGCGGCGCACCCACGCGTGCACCTCGTCGCGCGTCATGAATCCGTCCGGGTCCGGCCCGTCGTAAGGGTACCCGGGGAGGCGGCACTGCCAGTTCGGCGTGACGAGGGTGAAGGCGTCCCAGCGGCGGTCGATCCAGTCGTGGCCGATGGTCGCGCGCTCGAGCACGACGTGCTCGATGCCGTCGTCGACCAGGTGCCGGCTGATCGAGAGCCCGGCCTGCCCGCCTCCGACCACCGCGACCTCGACGTGGCGCCCGGGCTCGATAGCGGCGCTCACGGCCGCACCCGCTGCCCGGCCGGAGCGGGCGGCTCCATCGCGAGCACCCTGACCGTGCCGCCCTCGAAGCGCTGCGCCGTGCGGAGGATGTCGGACTCCTGCTGCATCGCGGAGGTGCAGGCGAACCCGAACCGCTCCCGCACCCGGTCCGACGCGATGCGCAGCGCCTCACTCGAACGGGCGACGAAGTCCTCGAGCGAATAGGCGGTCCCGGTCCCGAGGAACTCGTGCACGACCAGGCTCGGCGAGTAGCAGCGCTCCTCCGCCCCGTCCGGCCAGCGGACGTGGAAGGTCATCTCAGGCATGGACGAGTCCTCCGTTCCAGACCCGGTCGATGTCGTAGGCGCCGGGCCGCCGGTCGCGCAGGTGGAACATCCCGCCGCGCATCGCCTCGAAGGCGCCGCGCACGTCGATGTCGGCGACGGCCATGCCTGCTCCGAGCAGCGTCGTCGCGAGCACGTTGCCGCCGGGATCGACGACCTTCGCGTTCCCGACGTAGCGGAGCGAGCCGAAGGTCCCCGACTGGTTCGAGGCGAGCCAGAACACCTGGTTGTCGAGGGCGCGGGCGATGTCGAACTGATTGAACCGGTACGTCCAGCGGTCCTCCTGCAGGTTCTCGGCCGTCGCCGTCCGAGCGGCCGGCCACGCCGAGAGCGAGGCGATGATCTCGGCGCCGTCCAGCGCCATCGACCGCGCCGCCTCGGGGAACGCCTTGTCGTAGCAGATCTGCAGGCCCACCCGGCCGACCGGCGTCTCGAAGGTGCCGTAGCCCGGGCCCGGCGAGTACGAGAGGTGCTCGCCCAGCGGCTGGTGCACCTTCCGGTAGCTGCCGTAGACCTGCCCGCCGTCCAGGAGCGCGGCCGCGTTGTAGCGGGTCTCGCCGTCGTCGTCGAGCTCGCAGAAGCCGATCGCCACCACCAGGTCGCCGACGATCTCCTGCACCCGCCGCAGCTCCGGCCCGTCCAGGCGCACCGCCGGCGGGAGGGAGCGGCGGGTGGTGGCGACCGTGTCGCCGTGGTTGCCGAGCGAGGAGAGGTAGCCGCCGATCGCGGCCTCGGGGAGCACCAGGAAGCGCACTCCCCTCTCGCGGGCCTCCTCGGCCAGGGAGGCGATGAGCGCGTAGTTCTGATCCAGGTCGCGGGTGAAGTTCGCCGCGACCGATCCGACGAGGGTCATCGCGATCGCCTACAGGTTGTAGGTGGAGTTGATGATCGCGCCCTTGCGGGCGTAGTGGATGAGCGCGTCCTGCACGTCGAGCGGGTGGCAGGGGATGCAGCCCTCGATCAGGTCCTCCTCGCGGAGGCCGTGGAGCGCCATGCCGAACCGGCAGACGAAGACGCGGTTCCCCTCCTGGATGAAGGTCTCGATGGCGTTGTTGAGGTTCTGCTCGCCGGGGAATCCGGAGTCGCCGACCGTCGGGAAGCCGCGGGTGGCCATCGCGTTGATGGTGCCGGGCCCGTAGAAGTAGAGCGCGGACTCGTAGCCCTTCCGCGCCGCGCGGGTGGCCTGGAGCACTGCGACGAAGCTGACCGAGGACTCGTGGGCGATGCCGTGCACGAGGGTCAGGTACGACTCCCCGGGCTCGGCCTGGTAGTCGGGGAAGACCTTGGTGGAGCCGTAGAGGTTGCTGCCCTTCGGGAGCGCCGGGTGGGCGATCTCGGAGCGCGACATCTCGATGTTGGCGCTGACCTGGTCTTCGATCTCCTGGGAGACGGACATGGTTCCTCCTGGTGTCGGTCCGCCGAAGCGGCGTGCGAGTGCATGGCTCCGGCGGGATGCGCTGAGACGACGCGGGACGACGTCCGCCGGGGTGGAGCAGTGGTGCGGAGTGGAACGCGTCCAGTCAACGGCCGGGATGTTTCGGAGTGGTTTCCACCGGAAGAAGCTCCCGTGACGGCGGATCCGTAACGAGACCGCGTTCCTCCCGTCACGAGGGCGAAACACGAGGCGCCTTGACTGGGGGGTGAGACGACCGCACCGACATCCCGGCCGCCGCTGTGCGCGGCCCGTCCGGCCCGCTCCGCGGTGCCACGAAGGAGTCCTCGTGACCGATCTCCGCAGTCCCTCCCCCGCGTCCTCGCCGCCGGCAACCGGTGCGGCGCACCCGGCCGCCGGCCCGCACCCGGTCGGCGGGGCGCACTCCCCGGGCGGGGCGCACTCGACCGGGATCCGCCGCACCGGCCCCTCCGCCCTCCGCACTCGCGTCGACATCGCCCTGCAGGGCATCCGCGTCGAGGCACCGGTGCACCGCGAGGCCGGCGCCGGCCCGAGCGACGACGGGCACGTGATGCTCGGCGGCCTGGGCGCCGCGATCCCGGTGAACCCCGACAGCCCCTACGTGGTGAGCGGGAACCGCCTCCTGCTCGAGGGCGCCGACATCGGCCTGGACGTGACTCCCGTCCGCCGCCCGCGCTTCTACGATCTCGACACCGCCGACGGCGTCTCCTACGAGAAGATCGCCCGGCTGCACGGCCGTGACATCCTCGCGACCACCGTCGTCCAGACCTGCATGCGCTACGACGAGGCGGAGCGCTGCCGCTTCTGCGCGATCGAGGCCTCGCTCGAAGCCGGTGCGACCATCGCGGTCAAGACCCCGGCCCAGCTCGCCGAGGTCGCGGAGGCGGCAGTCCGCCTCGACGGCGTGCGCCAGATGGTGATGACCACCGGCACCTCCAAGGGCCGCGACCGCGGAGCGGCCCACCTCGCGCGCTGCGTCCGCGCGGTGCTCGCGGCGGTCCCCGGGCTGCCGATCCAGGTGCAGTGCGAGCCGCCCTCCGACGTCTCGGCGCTGCAGGCGCTGAAGGACGCGGGCGCCGTCTCGATCGGCATCCACGTGGAGTCGATGGACGACGCGGTGCGGCAGCGCTGGACCCCGGGCAAGGCGCGGGTCAGCCTGGACGAGTACCGCTGGGCGTGGCGCGAGGCAGTGCGGATCTTCGGCCGCAACCAGGTCTCGACCTACCTCCTGGTGGGCCTCGGCGAGGACCCGGACGAGCTGGTCACGAGCGCCCGCGAGCTGATCGGGATGGGGGTCTACCCCTTCGTGGTGCCCTTCCGTCCGCTGCGCGGGACCCTGGCGACCGAGGTCGACCACGTGCTCCCGCCGGCCGGGTCACTGCTGGAGCGGGTCAGCGCCGAGGTCGCCGCGCTCCTGATCGAGGCCGGGATGCTGAGCAGCGGCCAGAGTGCGGGCTGCGCGGCGTGCGGGGCCTGCGGCGTCTTGAAGACGGCCGGCGCCTGATGGTGGAGCTCTCGATCCTCGAGGGTGTTCGGGTCGCGCCTGCGTTCACGGTGGTGCGGGCGGAGGAGCGCGAGCTCGCCGCGCACCGGGCCCTGCGGCGCGAGGTCTTCGTCGCCGAGCAGGGGCTGTTCGCGGGCGACGACCACGACGACGCCGACGACGATCCGCGCTCGGTGGTGCTCGTCGCGGTGGCTCCGGACGGCGCGGTGCTCGGCGGGGTCCGGATCGCGCCTGTCGGCGGCGGACGCGATCTGGGCTGGTGGACCGGCAGCCGCCTGGTGGTGGCGCGCGAGGCGCGGGGCGGCTCCGGGATCGGTGCCGCCCTCGTGCGCGCGGCCTGCGCGGAGGCGGAGGCGCGCGGGGTGCTCCGCTTCGAGGCCTCGGTGCAGCTGCGCAACGAGGTGCTGTTCCGGCGGCTCGGCTGGCGGAGGATCGGCACGAGCACCGTCGCCCGAGTCGAGCACGCCCGGATGCGCTGGCCGGTCGACCGGCTCGACCGGGCGGCCACCGCGGCCAAGGCGGCCCTCGGCGCCCTTCTGGCTCCGCTGGCGGCCGAGGGGGGCCTCGGTGGGGCCGGCTTCGTCGGCGACGACGGAGCACCGGTCCCGGGCAGCGACCTGATCGCCGTCTGCGACGCGATCGTCCCGTCCATGGTGGAGCGCCACCCGGAGTGGGCGGGGTGGTGCTCGGTGCTGGTCAACGTCAACGACCTCACCGCGATGGGCGCGACCGGCATCGGGCTGATGGACGCGATCGGCGCTCGCGACGCGGCCGCCGCCGCGCGCATCGTGAGCGGTCTGCGGGCCGCCTCCGCCGCCTGGGGCGTCCCCGTGCTCGGCGGGCACACCCAGCTCGGAGTGCCGGCGGCCCTGAGCGTCACCGGTCTCGGCCGTACCGCGGCGCCGGTGCCGGGCGCCGCCGCTCCGGGCGACGAGCTCTCGCTGACGGCCGACCTCGGCGGCGGCTGGCGGCCCGGCTTCGCGGGCGCCCAGTGGGACTCGACGTCGTCCCGGCGCGCGGAGGAGCTCCGGGCGATGGCCGCCTCCGTCGGACTCGCGCGGCCGAGGGCGGCGAAGGACGTGAGCATGGCCGGGCTGGTGGGGACGGTCGGCATGCTCGCCGAGGCCAGCGGAGGAGGAGCGGTGATCGACCTCGCGGCGGTCCCCGTCCCCGAGGCGGCCGGCACCGCCGACTGGCTCGGCTGCTTCCCCGGCTTCGCGATGATCACCGCCGACCGGCGGGGGGAGTCGAGGATGGGCACACCCTGGACCGCGACGGCCGCGGTGGGGAGCGTCGTCACGGAGCCGGGCGTGCGGCTGCGCTGGCCGGACGGCGAGGAGACGACGGCGATCGCCGGTGCGGTGACGGGGCTCGGCGCAGCGGGCTGACGGGCCGGGCCGGAGGCGCATCCTCCTCGGCGCGGCCGTGAGACGCAACCCCGCGCAGATCCTCGCCGAGCGGCGGAGACTGGCGGCGGCCCGTTGCTCGACGGGCGCTCATCGACGGAAGGAACGACCCCATGGTGGATCTCGGAGGACTCGCGGACAAGGCGAAGAACGCCGTGAACAGCGACAAGGGCGAGGAGCTGACCGACAAGGGACTCGACAAGGCGGGCGACGCCGCCGACTCCGCGACCGGCGGGAAGTTCGCCGGCCAGGTCGACAAGGCCCAGGAGGCCGGCGACCAGCACGTCGGCAACGACTGACCGCCGGGCGGCCCTTCCGCGCTGTCGCGGAGGGCCGCCCGTCCATCAGTCCCGGTCGCCGAGCCCGCGCAGCAGCGCCCGCACCACGGCGACGGAGCGATCGGCCGCGTCGTCGACGTGCGCCTCGAACTCGCCGGGGGCGCAGAGGTCCGAGATCCCGCGGACCGAGACGAACGGCAGCCCGTGCACGTGCGCCGTCTGCGCGAGGGCGACGGACTCCATGTCGGTGGCGAGCGCGCCGGGGAAGTCGTTCCGCACGCGGTCCACGTGGGCGCTCGAGACGAAGACGTCGCTCGAGACGATCAGGCCGCGGCGCACCGGCGGCCCCTCCAGCAGCTCGAGCTCCGCGGCGAGCGCCGCGTCGTCCCCGGAGTAGCGGGCGGGCATCCCCGGGACCTGCCCGAGCGCGTAGCCGAACGCCCGCGCATCGGCGTCGGTCTGCACGTACTCGGCGCCGATCACGACCTCGCCCACGCGGACGTCGGCGCCCAGGCCGCCGGCGGTCCCCGCGCTCACCACGAGCGGCCGGGAGCCGCCCTCCCGCAGGATCGCTGCGGTGAGACCGCCGGCCGCGTTGACGAGGCCGATGCCGGTGCGGACGAGCAGCACCGCGCGGGAGTCGAGCTCGAGCTCCCACTGCAGCGCGTTGCCGACGGCGCGCGGCTCGGAGGCGCTGGACGCGGCGGCGAGGAACGGCGCGGCCTCCTCGTCCATCGCGACCAGGACGATCGCCGTGCTCACGCGGTGACCGTCTCCCACTCCGAGCGGTGCGCGAGGAACGTGCGCGCCGCCTCCTGCGCCCCCTCGAGGGAGTGGTTGGCGCCCCAGCCGCACTGGGTCTCGTTGGCGGCCGGGACCTCGTCGGCCTCGGTGATGTCCTGGAGCGTCGCCTCGACCAGGCCGAGCACCTCGGAGAGCTCGGGCTCGCCCGAGAGGAGCAGGTAGAAGCCGGTCTGGCAGCCCATCGGCGAGAAGTCGATCACGCGGTCGGAGTGGTTGCGGGACTTCTCGGCGAACAGGTGCTCGAGCGAGTGCACGGTGGGCATCTCGAGGTGCCCGCGGTTGGGCTGGGTGAAGCGCACGTCGTACTTGACGAGGTGGTCGCCTCCGGGCAGCGTCTTCGCGTCGGCGAGGCGCACGTACGGCGCTGCGACGGTGCGGTGGTCGAGGTTGAACGACTCGACGTTCATGCGCGGCTGATCCACGGTGGTCTCCTTCGCTGGGGGTCCCTCCATTGTCCTCCGCTCCGCGGAGCGGAGGCGGACCCCGGCGGATCCGGCTGCTTCTTCTCCGGGGCTGCGCCCGGATGCGAAGACGGAACGGAGCTCCCCGATCGACCGGGCGGAGGGTGGCCGGAGCGGGGCGGCCGTACGCGGGCGGGTAGCCGAGGGCCGTCGAGCCATCGTTCGCAGTCGTCTTCCCGGTCGTCGTTCCTCCTCCTCGGCGTGCGGGGCGGCGTCCTCGGTCCACTCGACCACGGACTGGTCGGGCACGGAGAGCCAGCGTGCCGTCGCGCCCGACGCGGCGGGGACCCGGGCCCCTGAGCGGTGGAGAACGGGCCGCTCCGATCCCTGGCGAGGAGCCTCGGCCGCTCCTCAGAACAAGTCCGAGAACCCCATCGCGACGAGGTTCGCGTGCGAGGTCCGCAGGCAGTCGAGCGCGCTCCGCCCGTAGCGCTCGTCCTGCTCGACGAGGAGGTGGTCGACGCCGAGCGCGAGGCTCGTCCCGATGATCCCCGGGAAGTCGAGATTGCCCTCCCCCACCTCGGCGAACTGCACGTTCGAGGTGAAGGCGTGCACGGACCACCCGCCGGACATGTCGGCGGGCGGCCCGACCCGGTAGTCCTTCAGGTGCACCAGGGCGACGCGCTCCCCGTACCGGCGCAGCGTCGTCACAGGATCGAGCCCGCCCCGCTGCACCCAGTGCACGTCGAGCTCGAGCCCCAGCAGCGGAGCCCGCTCGGCGACGACGTCGAGCAGGAGGCGGCCGCCGTGCCGCGCGAACTCGTGGTGGTGGTTGTGGAGCAGCAGCCTCAGCCCGTCGTCGCGGAGCCTCGCCGCGGCGGCCTGGCAGCGGTCGGCGAAATCGAGCAGAGCGGCCGGCGAGGCCGCCGCGGAGGCGGGCAGCATGCCGATCCGGACCGTGCGCGCGCCGAGCGCGCGGGCGTCGGAGACGATCCCGGCGAGCCCGCCCTCGAGCGCGGCGCCCGGGGAGTCCCCCGGTGCCAGACCCGCCGAGATCGCCGCGATCTCCACACCGAGCTCGTCCCGCGCCCGCTGCAGCTCGGCCACGGTGGCCGCCGTCAGCGGGATCTGCGAGATCTCCACCGACCGGTAGCCGATCGCTCGGACCTCCCGGAGCGTCGCGAAGGCGCCCGCCGAGGCGAACGCGTCCTTCAGCATCATCGCCTGCACGCCGATCCTGGTCACGGCAGTCCTCCCGATCGCGGTGGGGGCCGACGTCTCCGCGGCCCGGAACGCTCCCGACGGTAGAGGCGTGCCTCCGATCTTGTCAATCGGTTGCCAATACGCGTATGGTCGTGGCACGGCGGCGCTCCTGCCCGCCGGTTCCCGACGACGAGAACGAGGCACGCACCGTGACCACCGCACCCGCGACCCCCGCACCCGCGACCACCGCACCCGCGAACCCCGCACCCTGGACCCTCTCCGGCTTCGGCGACGAGATCGACCCCGACCCGGTCGTCCAGGTCGCCGTCCTCCGAGCGCTCGGCGCGCACAGCATCGAGGTGCGCAGCGCCTGGGGCCGGAACGTCGTCGACCTCGATGACGAGCGCCTCGCCCGCCTCGCCGCCGTGCTCGAGCGCGGCGGCCAGTCCGTCTCGGCCGTCGCCTCACCCATCGGCAAGGTCGACGTCGCCCTCGATCCCGAGCTCGAGGTCGCGCGCCTCGACCGCGTCATCCGCGCCGCGCACGCCCTCGGCACGCCGAGCATCCGCGTCTTCTCGTTCTACCGGGGCGAGGGAGTGCCGGTCGAGAGCATCCGCGACGACGTCCTGCTGCGCTTGCGCATGCTCGCCGACCGCGCCGAGCGCGAGGGCGTGGTGCTGCTGCACGAGAACGAGAAGGACATCTACGGCGACGTCCCCGAGCGGATCCTCGACCTGGTCGAGTCCGTCGGCTCGCCCGCCCTGCGCCTCGCCTGGGACAACGCGAACTTCGTGCAGTGCGGGGTGCGGCCCTTCGACGACGGCTGGACGGCGCTGCGGCCCTACGTCGACTACCTGCAGGTGAAGGACGCGGTGGCCGCGACCGGCACCGTGGTGCCCGCCGGCGAGGGCGACGGCCAGCTGCGCGAGACGCTCACCGCCCTGCGCGACGACGGCTGGACGGGCGTCGCCTCGCTGGAGCCGCACCTCGCGATCACGGACGCCCTCGGCGGATTCTCCGGCCCCGAGTCGTTCGGGGTGGCCGCTCGGGCCTTCCGGGGGCTCGCCTCCTCGCTCGGGATCGACCTGCGATGACCGTCCGCGCGGCGGTGATCGGCTGCGGCGACATCTCCTCCGTCCACCTCGCGGCGATCGGCACCGCACCCGGCGCGGAGCTGGTGGCGGTCTGCGACACCGACCCGGGCCGGCTCGCCGCGGCCGCCGAGAGGCACGCGGTGCCGGGCTTCCCCGAGGCGGTCCGGATGCTCGACTCCGTCCGCCCCGACGTCGTGCACGTCTGCACTCCGCACAGCACGCACGCCGCGCTGGCGGTCGCGGCCCTGGACCGCGGCGTCGCGGTGCTCCTCGAGAAGCCGCTCGCCTCCTCCGTCGCCGAGGGCGAGCAGGTGATCGCCGCGGCCGAGCGGGGCGGAGCGCGCATCGGCGTCTGCTTCCAGAACCGCTACAACCCGCCCGTGCAGCGCCTCCGCGAGCTGCTGGCGTCCGGCTCCCTGGGTGCCGTGACAGGTGCGGCCGCGATCGTGCTCTGGCACCGCGCTCCCGGCTACTACCTCGACCGCCCCTGGCGCGGGATGCGGGCCGAGGGCGGCGGCGGGATGCTGATGAACCAGGCGATCCACACCGTCGACCTCCTGCAGTGGCTCCTCGGCGACGTGGTCGCGGTGAGCGGCTCCGCCTCCACGCGCCTGCTTCCGATCGAGGTCGAGGACACCGCCGACCTGGTGCTCAGCCACGCCTCCGGCGCGCGCAGCGTCCTCTACGCGACCGTGGCGAACGCGTGGGACGAGCCGGTCGAGCTCCGCCTGCGCACCGAGCGCGCCACCGTCTCGCTACGCGGTGCCCTCACCGTGCGGCGCGACGACGGATCCGTCGAGGTCGTCCCGGACACGGAGCGCCGATCCGGCGGGCGCTCGTACTGGGGCGCCTCGCACGAGCTGCTCGTGCACGACTTCTACGCCCGCCTCGGCGAGGACGAGCCCTTCTGGATCTCGCCCCGCGAGGCGGCGAGGTCGCTCGCGATCGTCCAGGCCGCCTACGCCCCGAGCGCGCCCGCGCGGATCCCCCACTCCACCCCGAACGAAGGACTCCTCCCATGACCGCCGTCCGCCTCGGCATCATCGGATTCGGCGCCCAGGGCTCCTCCTACGCCCGCTTCCTCGCCGACGGCAGAGTGCGCGACCTCGTCGTCACCGCCGTCGCCGACGTCGACCCCGCCCGGGAGGCGGCGGCCGCCGCGCTCGCGCCCGGAGCGTCCTTCCACGCCGACCACCGCTCCCTCCTCGCGAGCGGGGAGGTCGACGCCGTCGTCGTCTGCACTCCGCACTACCTCCACCCCGGGATCGGCATCGACGCTCTCGAGCACGGGCTGCACGTGCTGGTCGACAAGCCGGCGGGCGTCTACGCCGCGCAGGTGGCGGAGCTGAACGAGGCCGCCGCCGCCCATCCCGGGCAGCGCTTCGCGATCATGTTCAACCAGCGGGCCAACCCGCTCTACCGCCGGCTCAAGGAGGTCGTCGACGAGGGCGGGATCGGCCGGATCCTGCGCTCGAACTGGATCATCACGACCTGGTGGCGGCCGCAGGCCTACTTCGACCAGAGCGCGTGGCGCGCGACCTGGGGAGGCGAGGGCGGAGGCGTCCTGGTCAACCAGGCGCCCCACCAGCTCGACCTGTGGCAGTGGCTGTGCGGAGTGCCGGAGTCGGTGGTCGCGAAGGCCGGCTACGGGCGGTGCCGCGACATCGCGGTGGAGGACGAGGTGACGGTGCTCGCCGACTTCGGCGGGGGCACGACCGGTGTGCTGGTCACCACGACGCACGACCCGATCGGCACCGACCGCCTCGAGATCATCGGCGACCGCGGCCGGATCGTCGTCGACGACTCCCGGGTCGCGACGATCACCCGGCTGAACGCCCCCGAGCGCGAGGTCAGCGCCGCCCTCAGCGCCGAGGACGTGGGCCTCCTGCTCGGCGGTCGCTACGACACCGCGGGCCTCTCCACGACGGAGCGGATCGAGTCGGCGTCGGTCTGGGGCGAGCAGCACACGGCCGTCCTGCAGGACTTCGCGGACAGCATCCTGCACGGCACGCCGCTGCTCGCACCCGGGGCGGAGGGGATCCTCGGGGTCCGGCTCGCCAACGCCATCCACTACTCGAGCTGGACGGGACGCGAGGTACCGCTCGACCTCGACGAGGGCGTGTTCCTGGCGGCGCTCAACGAGCGCATCCGCGAGGAGGGGGCGTTCCCGGAGCGGAGCTGACGGGGCGGAGCCGCGCTGGACAGGACCGGAGCGGTGGGCGGCCGGCCGGTGACGGCGGCCTCCCGGAGCGCGGACTCCCCGATCCGGCCCGACCCGGACGCGAGCGACGGGCCGGGCGGGCTTCTCGGCCCTGTGGCAGCATGGGCGGCGGACGGCGCCCCGTCCGCCGCCGTGCCCCTCGAGAGAAGACCGCGATCGTGCCCAGCGAAGACGCGCCCACCGGCCCCTCCGCCGCGAGACGCCGCGGCCGCTCCGCGACGACGATCTACGACGTCGCCCGACTCGCCGGCGTCGCCCCCTCCACCGTCTCCCGCGGGCTGAGCACGCCCGGACGGCTGAACGCCGCGACCGAGCAGCGGATCCGCGCCGCCGCCAAGGAGCTGGGCTACCGGCTCAACCCGATGGCGCGCGCGCTGCCGACGGGCCGCACCTCGACCCTCGGGCTGCTGGTGGCCGACATCACCAACCCGGCCTTCTTCCCCGCCGTGCGCGGAGCGGAGCGGGCGGCGTCGCTCCGCGGCTTCACGATGATCCTCGCCGAGTCGCAGGAGTCCGGGGAGCGCGAGGCCGAGGCGGCCGACCGCATCGCCGCCTCCACCGACGGGCTCGTCCTCGTCAGCACCCGCCTCAGCGACGAGGAGATCATCGCGCTGGCCGGGCGCATCCCGGTCGTCGTCCTCAACCGCGTGGTCCCCGGTGTCGCGGGGATCGTGCCCGATCTCGCCCCCGGGATCGACGCCGCGCTCGACCACCTCGCGGCCCTCGGCCACCGCTCCCTCGCCTTCATCGCCGGTCCGCCCGACTCGTGGATGAGCGCCGCGCGATGGGAGCTCCTCCTCGACCGCGCTCCGCAGCGGGGCATGACGGTCGTCGAGATCGGGCCGGGCGTCTCGACCCTCGAGGGCGGGAGGAGCGCGCTCGCGAGGGTGACCGCCTCCGGCGTCGGCGCGGTGATCGCCTACAACGATCTGGTCGCCATCGGACTGATGCGCGCGTCTCAGGAGTCGGGCGTCGCGATCCCGGAGCAGCTCAGCATCATCGGCTTCGACGACATCTTCGGGAGCGACTTCACCTCGCCGCCGCTGTCGACCATCAGCGCACCGCTGGGCCGGATGGGCGAGCGGGCGGTCCGCCGGGTGCTCGGCGACGAGGAGCCTCCGGAGCGGGCCGACGATCTGCCGACGGAGTTCGTCCCGCGCGCCTCGACGGGGCCCCGCCGCGACTCCTGACCCCGGTCCGCGCCCGGCGCGCCATCCGGTGCGACACCTCTGGCAATCGGTTGACACTCCTCGGCACCCATACTTGGATGGCCCCGTGCCGACGAAGCTGCTGAACGATCCCGACCGACTCCTGCCGATCGACCCGACGACCCGGGCGATCGCCCGCGATCTCCATGCGAGCGTCGCCGACCTGCCGATCCTCTCCCCGCACGGGCACGTGGATCCGCGCCTCCTGCTCGAGGACCGCCCCTTCGCCGACGCGTCCGAGCTCTTCCTCCGGCACGACCACTACGTCACCCGGCTGCTCCACTCCGCCGGGATCGACCTCGGCGATCTCGGCATCCCCGGAGGCGAGCGCCTCGCCGGCCCGGAGGAGGTGTGGCGCACGTTCTGCGCGCACTGGCGGATCTTCGCGGGAACCGCCTCGGGCTACTGGCTCCAG
The DNA here is from genome assembly GCF_002931595.1 of Rathayibacter sp. AY2B9. Classification (NCBI taxonomy): domain Bacteria; kingdom Bacillati; phylum Actinomycetota; class Actinomycetes; order Micrococcales; family Microbacteriaceae; genus Rathayibacter; species Rathayibacter sp. AY2B9. Next base: position 150,637 of record NZ_PSUB01000006.1, on the reverse strand, counting down.
TCGATCCTCGCCGAGCAGTTCGGCATCACCGAGCAGCCCGACGCCTCCACCGCCGACGCCCTCTTCGCGGCGATCGGGGCCCGGCTGGCGTCCGACGCCTTCCGCCCGCGGGCGCTCTTCGAGCGGTTCGGGATCGAGGTGCTGGCGACGACCGACGATCCGCTGGACGACCTGGCCGTCCATCGGGCTCTGGCGGAGGATCCGGCGTTCCCGGGCCGCGTGCTGCCGACCTTCCGCCCCGACGCCTACCTCGATCCCTCCACCCCCGGCTGGCCCGAGCGCGTCGCCGCCCTGGCCGCCGCCACCGGAACGAAGGAGTCCAGCTTCCCCGGATTCCTCGAGGCCCTCCGCGCCCGGCGCCGGTACTTCCTCGACCACGGCGCCGTCTCCGCCGACCACGGAGTGCTGGAGCCGCTGACCGTCGACCTCGACCCCGCCGAGGCGCAGTCCCTCTTCGCCCGCGCCCGCGCCGGCACGATCGACGCCGAGGGCAGCCGCGTCCTCGCCGCCCACCTGCTGCTGCAGTCCGCCCGCATGAGCGTCGACGACGGCCTGGTGATGACCGTCCACGCCGGCGTGCTGCGCAACCACGATCGGCCGACCTTCGAGCGCTTCGGTCCCGACACCGGCCACGACATCCCCGTCGCGACCCGGTTCGCCGAGCCCCTCCGCCCGCTGCTGCAGGAGCTCGGCAACGCACCGGGCTTCCACCTCGTCCTCTTCGGGATCGACGAGAGCACCCACTCGCGCGAGCTCGCTCCCCTCGCCGGCTACTACCCGTCGGTGTTCCTCGGAGCGCCGTGGTGGTTCCTCGACGCGCCCGACGCGGTGCTGCGCTTCCGCGCCGCCGTGACGGAGACCGCCGGCTTCTCGCGGAGCTCCGGCTTCATCGACGACACCCGCGCGTTCCTCTCCATCCCGGCCCGTCACGACATGGCGCGGAGGCTGGACGCCGCGTTCCTCGCGCGCCTGGTCGCCGAGGGGCGCATCGACTCCGAGACGGCGAGCGCCGTCATCCTGGACCTCGTCGACGCCCAGCCGCGGAAGGTCTTCAAGCTGTGAGCGGGCACGGCGAAGGAGGCGGTCTCGATCGCGCGTCCGCGGGCCTGCCGGCGGCTCCCGTCCGCATCGTCCACCTCGGCCTCGGCGCCTTCCACCGAGCGCACCAGGCCTGGTACACGCACGCCGTCGACGACGACCACGAGTGGGGCATCGCCGCATTCACCGGCCGGAGCCCCTGCGCGGCCGAGGAGCTCGCCGCGCAGGACGGCCTGTTCACGCTGATCGAGCGCGGACCGGAGGGCGACTCGGCGACGGTCGTGGGCAGCATCGTCGAGGCGGTCGACGGCGCGGACGTCGCGCGTCTCGTCGAGCTCGTCGCGGCTCCGGCGACGGCGATCGTCACGCTGACGATCACGGAGGCCGGGTACCGTCTCGCCGCGGACGGCGGCCTCGACCTGGACGACCCCGCCGTCCGGAGCGACCTCGCCGCCCTCCGATCGGGAGGAGCGCCGACGACCGCGCTCGGCCGCCTCCTCCTCGGCCTCACCGCCCGGCGTGACGCCGGCTCCGGCCCGCTCGCCGTCGTCCCCTGCGACAACCTCTCCGGCAACGGCCCTCTCGTGCGCCGTGGGCTGCTCCTGCTCGCCGAGCGGCTCGACCCGTCGCTCGCCGACTGGATCGACCGAACCGTCTCGTTCGTGTCGACCTCCGTCGACCGGATCACTCCGGCCGCCACGGCGGCGGACCGGGAGGCGGCGGCCGAGCTCACCGGCATCAGCGACGCCGCGTCCGTCGTGACCGAGCCGTTCCGCGACTGGGTCCTCTGCGGCGGCTTCCCCGCCGGCCGGCCCGCCTGGGAGCGCGCCGGAGCCCGCTTCGTGGACGACATCGAGCCCTTCGAGCGGCGCAAGCTGCGACTCCTCAACGGCGCGCACACGCTCCTCGCCGCCACCGGCCGCCGGCGGGGTCTCGCCACCGTCGCGGAGGCGATCGCCGACCCCGCCTGCCGGAGCGCCGTCGAGGCGTTCTGGGCGGAGGCGGCGGCCGGCCTGCCCGCCGGTCTCGACGCGGACGCCTACTGCGCCGCCCTCCTCGGGCGCTTCGGCAACCCCCGGATCGAGCACCGGCTCGAGCAGATCGGCGCCGACGCGACCGCCAAGCTCCGCATCCGGATCGCGCCCGTGCTCCTCGCCGAGCGCGCGGGCGGACACGACGGAGCCGCCTCCCTCCGTGCCGTCGCCGACTGGATCGCACTGCTGCTCCAGGGCGACCGCCTGCCCAACACGCAGCGCCACGCCCTCGACCGCGCCCTCGGCTCCGCCCGGCCCGTCGAGGCGCTGCTGCGGCTCGTCGACCCGCGCCTCGCCGACGACCCGGCCCTCGTCGCCGCGGTCGCCGCTCAGGCGGCCTAGACCTCCACCCCGCCTCTCCGCGCGGCGCCTCCGGCGCCTTCGGCAACCGATTGCCACCCTCGCACCGTCTCGACGCGGCGCGGATCCCGACGGGTCCGCGCCCGGGTAAAGGAGCCCGCATGACCCCCCGCACCACCGCGCCCGGAGCGCCCGCCGCTGAGAAGCTCTCGAAGCTGAGCATCGTGGGCTACGGCGCCGGCGACACGGCGAACAACCTCGCCTTCACCACCGCCACGATGTTCCTGCTCGTCTACTACACCGACGTCGCCGGGATCTCCGCGGCCGCGGCGGGCACGCTGCTGCTCGTCGTGCGGATCTTCGACGCGTTCGCCGACGTCTTCGCCGGCCGGGTCGTGGACCGCACCTACAGCAGGCGCTTCGGCAAGTTCCGGCCCTTCCTGATGTTCGGGTCGGTCCCGCTCCTGCTGCTCTCGGCCGCGACCTTCTCCGTCCCGCAGATCGGCGAGAGCGGAACCCTGCTCTACGCCTACCTGAGCTACGCCGCGCTCGGCCTCGCCTACAGCCTCGTCAACATCCCCTACGGCTCGCTCGCCGGAGCGATGACGCAGGTCGGCACCGAGCGCGCGAAGCTCGCCAGCGCCCGCGCCATCGGCGGCGCGATCGTGGGGGCCGGGCTCGGCACCTTCATGGCCCCGCTGGTCGTCCCCGGCGCCGATCTGCAGTCGCTCTTCTCGATCGTCACGCTGAGCTTCGTCGTCGTCGGCTCCGCGCTCTACCTCTTCACGATCCTGACCGCGAAGGAGCGCGTCCAGCGCGACGTCGCGCACGTCACGTTCCGTCAGAGCATGACGACCCTCCGCTCCAACCGGCCGCTGCTCTTCCTCTGCCTCAGCTCGTTCCTGTTCCTCACCGGGACGCTCGCGCTCCAGACCGTGCAGCTCTACTACCTGCGCGACGTGCTCGGATCGGTCCAGCTCTACGCTGCGATGTCGCTGATCCAGCTCGCCCTGACCTTCGGACTGGCCGCCCTCGTCCCGACGATCGTGCGGCGGTTCGGCAAGCGCAACGCCTACATGGCCGGAGTCGGGGTCCTGATCAGCGGCGGAACGGTCGTCTTCCTCGCCCCGGGCGACGCGGTGGCGGTCGGCTTCGGCGGACTGGTCCTCGCCTACGTCGGCATCCAGCTCGTCAACATGCTCGTCTGGGCGATCGAGGCCGACACCGTCGAGTACGGGGAGTGGAAGACCGGCATCCGCTCCGAGGGCACGATCTACGCCCTGTTCTCCTTCACCCGCAAGACCGGCCAGGCGGTCGGAGGCGCCCTCGCCGCGTACGCGCTGGCCTGGGGCGGCTACGTGGCCGGCGCCGCGGAGCAGAGCGAGCACGCCGAGTGGGGCATCCGCGCCGCCGCCGGCCTCATCCCGGCCGTCGCGGCCCTGCTCGCGGTGCTGATCATGGCGTTCTACCCGCTGACCGACCGCCGGCACGCGCAGATCGTCGCCGCGATCGCCGAGCGCCGCGAGAGCACGGGTCAGGCCGCGCCCGTGGCGCCCGGCCTCTCGACCGCCGCGTTCTCGATGGACCGCGCTCCCGGCCGGAACCCCTGACCCGATCCCCCACCACGAAAGGCATCCCATGAAGATCGACAAGGCCGAGGTCGTCGTCACCAGTCCCGACCGCAACTTCGTCACCCTCAAGCTCACGACCGACGACGGGCTGACCGGCCTCGGCGACGCGACCCTCAACGGCCGCGAGCTCGCCGTGGTCTCCTATCTCGCCGACCACGTCGTGCCGCTGCTCCTCGGCCGCGACGCCTCGCGCATCGAGGACACCTGGCAGTTCCTCTACCGGTCGTCCTACTGGCGCCGCGGGCCGGTCACGATGGCGGCGATCGCGGCGGTCGACACCGCCCTCTGGGACATCAAGGGCAAGGCCGCGGGCATGCCGCTCTACCAGCTGCTCGGAGGCGCGTCCCGCACCGGCCTGCTCGCCTACGGCCACGCGTCCGGGCGGACGGACGCGGAGCTGTTCGACAGCATCCGCGAGCACCAGGAGCAGGGGTACCGCGCGATCCGCGTGCAGACCGCGGTGCCGGGACTGACCTCGATCTACGGCATAGCCTCCAACGCCGTCCTCGAGGGCAACGCCGGCGTGCGCTACGACCACGAGCCGGCGCAGCGCGGCGGCCTGCCGACCGAGGAGGACTGGGACACCCGCGCCTACCTGCGCCACGTCCCCCGCGTCTTCGAGGCCGTCCGCAACGAGTTCGGGCCGGGGCTCCCCCTCCTCCACGACGGCCACCACCGGATGACGCCGATCCAGGCCGCGGCCCTCGGCAAGTCCCTCGAGCCGTACGACCTCTTCTGGCTCGAGGACTGCACGCCCGCCGAGAACCAGGAGGCCCTCCGCCTCGTCCGGCAGCACACCACCACGCCCCTGGCGATCGGCGAGGTCTTCAACACCGTCTGGGACTACCAGCTCCTCATCCGCGAGCAGCTGATCGACTACATCCGGAGCGCGGTCACGCACACCGGAGGCGTCTCCCACCTCCGGAGGATCCTCGACCACGCCGCGCAGTACCAGATCAAGTCCGGGATGCACGGACCCACCGACGTCTCCCCGGTGGGCATGGCGGCCGCGATGCACCTGGGCCTGGCGATCCACAACTTCGGGATCCAGGAGTACATGAAGCACGGCGAGCGGACCGACAGCGTCTTCCAGCAGTCGTTCACCTGGAGCGAGGGACGGCTGCACCCGGGCGACGCCCCCGGTCTGGGCGTGGAGCTCGACGTCGACGCCGCCGGGAAGTACCCCTACGTGCGCGCGTACCTGCCCTTCAACCGACTCGCCGACGGCACCGTCCACGACTGGTGACCTGCCTCCCTCCGCCGAGGCGATCGCGGACCGTCGCGGGAGCCACGACCGGCGGGCTCCCTCGACGGTCCGGGGTTCCCCCCGCCGGGCACAGGCCGGTCAGGGCACGAAGCGGTAGCCCATGCCCGCCTCGGTCAGCAGGTGCCGCGGATGCGCGGGGTCGGGCTCGAGCTTCTTGCGCAGCTGCGCGAGGTAGAGGCGCAGGTAGCCGGTGTCGGTGACGTGCGCGGGGCCCCAGATCTCGGCCAGCAGCGATCGGCGGGTGACCAGCTTGCCCGCGTTGCGGATGAGGATCTCGAGCACCTGCCACTCCGTCGGGGTGAGCCGCACGGAGACGCCGTCCCGCGTCGCGCTCTTGGCCACCAGGTCCACGGTCACCTCGCCGATCACGACCAGCGGCTCGCCGTCGGCCGGCTGCACGCGTCGCGAGAGGGCCCGGATGCGCGCGAGCACCTCGTCCATCGAGAACGGCTTGGTCACGTAGTCGTCCGCGCCGGCGTCGAGCGCGCCCACCTTGTCGGCCGCGCCCGTCCGCCCCGACACCACCAGGATCGGCGCGCTCGTCCAGCCGCGCAGTCCATGGATGACCTCGACCCCGTCGAGCCGGGGCATGCCGAGGTCGATCATGTAGAGGTCCGGATGCTCGTCCACCGCGCGGTTGATCGCCTCGGTGCCGTCGCCGGCCGTCACCACGTCGTATCCGCGGGCGGTGAGCGTGATGCGCAGGGCGCGCAGGATCTGCGGGTCGTCGTCGGCGATCAGGATCTTCATGCGGCTCCTCCGGAGTCCTCGTGCGGGGCGGCACCCGACCCGCCGTCGTGCGGGACGGCGGGAGCGACGTGAGCCGCAGGAGCAGCGGCAGCAGTCTCCTTCGCCAGCGGCAGCGTCACCACCATCGTCAGCCCGCCCCCCGGAGTGTCCTCCGTCTCGAGCGTGCCGCCCATCCCCTCCGTGAACCCCTTCGAGAGCGCGAGGCCGAGGCCCAGGCCCGTCAGGTTGTCGTCGTCGCCGAGTCGCTGGAACGGCACGAAGATCTCGGCGCGGCGCTCCTCGGGCACCCCGGGGCCGTGGTCGACGATCCGCAGCTGCGCGCTCCCGCCGAAGGCGCTGGCGGCCACGCGCACCCGGGTGCCGGACGGCGCGTAGCGGACGGCGTTCGCGAGCAGGTTGACCACGACGCGCTGCAGCAGAACCGCGTCGGCGAGCAGCGCCGGGCCCTCCGGATCGAGGTCGAGGTCGACCTCGCCGGGACCGAGCCCGAGCTCGTCGAGCGCGGGGAGCACCACGTCGGCGGCGTCGAGCGGAGCGAGCGCCACGGCGAGCGCCCCCGCCTCCAGCCGCGTCACGTCGAGCAGGTCGGTGACCAGCGCGGCGAGCACGGTGAGGCTCTCGTCGGCGGTGGCGAGCAGCTCCTCCCGGTCGCGCTCGCTCCAGACCACCTCGGGCGAGCGCAGACCGCTGACCGCCGCGGTGGCCGCGGCGAGGGGCCGGCGCAGGTCGTGGCTGACGGCCGACAGCAGGGCGCTGCGCACCCGGTCGGTCTCGGCCAGCGGAGCGAGGGAGCTGGCCGTCTCGCTGAGGGCCGCGTTCTCGAGCACCGAGTCCAGCTGGGCGGCGACGACCTGGAGCAGTCGCCGCTCACTCCCCTCCAGCTCACGGCCGTGCAGCTCGAGCACCGCGCCCTCGCCCACCGCGATGCGCGCGGGATCGCCCTCCGGCTGCGGCTCGCCGTCGGCCGCGACGAGCTCGCCGCCTCGCAAAAGCCGCACGCCGGTCAGCCCGAACGCCTCGCGCGAGCGCTCGAGGATCGCCTGCAGCGCCCCCTGCCCGCGGATCACGCCGCCCGCGATCGTCGCCAGCAGCTCCGACTCCGCCCCCGACCGCTTGGCGGCCCGCGCCCTCCGGGCCGCGCGGTCGACCACGGCGCTGACGAGCGCCGCGTTCAGCACGTAGAGCACCAGCGCGAGCGCGTGCAGAGGCTCGTCGACGGTGATCGTGTAGAGGGGATCGACGAAGAAGAAGTCGAGGGTCAGCCCCGAGAGCACGGCCGCGAAGAGGGCCGGCCAGAGCCCGCCGACCAGCGCGACCACCACCACCAGCAGCTGGTACGAGAGCACGTCGCTCGTGATCGACTCGTCGCTGCGGAGGCTCGAGAGCAGCCAGGTCACCAGCGGGCCGCCCACGAGGGCGAGGGCCAGTCCGAGGAGGCGGCGCCGCAGCGTCAGGGCCCCGTCGAGCCTCGGCAGCACCGCGGTGCGCCCGGCGGCGGAGTGGCTGACGATGTGCACGTCGATGTTGCCGGACTCGCGGATCACCGTCGACGCGGTGCCGGGCGTCAGCGCCGAGGCGAGGCGGCTCCGCCTGCTCACGCCGATCACCAGCTGCGTCGCGTTCACCGAGCGGGCGAACTCGACCAGCGTCCGCGGCACGTCCTCGCCTACCACCTGGTGGTAGCTGCCGCCGAGCTTCTCGACCAGCACCCGCTGCGCCTCGAGCACGTGCGGCCGGGGAGTGCGGAGGCCGTCGGGGGTCACCACGTGCACGGCGAGCAGGTCGCCCCCGGAGGCGCGGGCCGCGATCCGCGCGCCGCGCCGCAGCAGGGTCTCCCCCTCCGGCCCGCCGGTGAGGGTCACGACCACGCGCTCGCGCGCCTCCCAGGTGCTGTCGATGCCGTGCTCGACGCGGTAGTCGCGCAGCGCGCTGTCGACCTCGTCGGCGAGCCAGAGCAGCGCGAGCTCGCGCAGGGCGGTCAGGTTGCCGAGCCGGAAGTAGTTGGACAGCGCCGCGTCGATGCGCTCGGGCGGGTAGACCCGGCCGTCGGCGAGGCGGTCGCGCAGCGCCTGGGGCGCCAGGTCGACGACCTCGATCTGATCGGCGGCGCGGAGGACCGCGTCCGGGATCGTCTCGCGCTGCGGCGCTCCGGTGATCGCGTGCACCACGTCGTTGAGCGACTCGATGTGCTGGATGTTCACGGTCGAGAAGACGGTGATGCCGGCGTCGAGGAGCGTCCTGACGTCCTCCCAGCGCTTCTCGTGCCGGGAGCCGGGGGCGTTGGTGTGTGCGAGCTCGTCGACCAGCGCGACGTCGGGCCGGCGGGCGAGCACCGCGTCGAGGTCCATCTCGTCGAGCAGCACACCGCGGTGCTCGACGGCCCTCCTCGGCACGACCTCCAGCCCCTCGACCATCGCGGCGGTGGCGGAGCGGCCGTGCGTCTCGACCACGGCCACCACGACGTCGCGACCCTCGGCGGCGAGCCGGCGGCCCTCCTCGAGCATCGTGTAGGTCTTGCCCACTCCGGGCGCGGCTCCGAGGAGCACGCGCAGGCGGCCCTTCGTCATGCTCCCGGCCTCCCCTCGTGCTCGCGGCTCCGGGGCGTCCCGGGCTCGCGGGACCGGCGTCGATCCGCTCGATCGGACGGTCCCGACGAGCCGATCGCGATTCTACGAGCCGGAGGCGCCACCGGAGCGGTCACAGCCGCGCGAGAGCGGCGTTGAGCTCGAGCACGTCCACCGTCGGCTCGCCGAGGTACCCGAGCTCGCGGCCCGCGGTGTGCTCCTCGACCAGCGCGCGCACGGCGCTCACGTCGAGCCCGCGGGTGGCGGCGACGCGGGGCGCCTGCAGCTGCGCGTAGGCGGGGCTGATCGCGGGGTCGAGCCCCGAGGCGGAGGCGGTCAGCGCATCGGCCGGCACCGCGGCCGGGTCGACGCCCTCGAAGGCGGCGATCGCGGCCCGGCGCTCCTCGACGGACGCGACCAGGTCGGCGTTCTCGGGGCCGAGGTTGCTGCCGGTCGAGGCCGCGGCGTCGTAGCCCGCGGCGGAGGGACGCGACTGGAACCACTCCGGCAGGGGCGCTCCGTCGGCGTCCGTGAACGACTGCCCGATGAGCGACGAGCCGATCACCGCGCCGTCCTGGCGCAGCAGCGAGCCGTTCGCCTGGGCGGGCAGGGCGAGCTGCCCGATCCCGAGCACCGCGAGCGGGTACGCCGCTCCCAGCAGCACGGTGAGCACGATCATCGCGCGCAGCGCGACACCGTAGGGACGGAACATGGTCTCTTCTCTCTGTCTTCGGTGGTCGGGACGGACGGGTCAGAAGCCGGGGATCGCGGCGACGACCAGGTCGACGAGCTTGATCCCGAGGAACGGAGCGATCACTCCGCCCAGCCCGTAGACCAGGAGGTTGCGGCTGAGGATGCGCGAGGCGGCGACCGGGCGGTACGCCACTCCCCGCAGCGCGAGCGGGATCAGCACGACGATCACCAGCGCGTTGAACACGATCGCCGAGAGGATCGCCGAGGCCGGCGAGTGCAGCTGCATCACGTTCAGCACCGCGAGCCCGGGGAAGACTCCCGCGAACATCGCCGGGATGATCGCGAAGTACTTCGCCACGTCGTTCGCGATCGAGAACGTGGTGAGCGCGCCGCGGGTGATCAGCAGCTGCTTGCCGATCCGCACGATGTCGATGAGCTTGGTGGGGTCGGAGTCGAGGTCGACCATGTTGCCCGCCTCCTTCGCCGCCGAGGTGCCGGTGTTCATCGCCACGCCCACGTCGGCCTGCGCGAGGGCCGGGGCGTCGTTGGTGCCGTCGCCGGTCATCGCGACCAGCGCGCCGCCCTCCTGCTCGCGCCGGATCAGGGCGAGCTTGTCCTCGGGGGTCGCCTCGGCGAGGTAGTCGTCGACTCCCGCCTCCGCCGCGATCGCCTTCGCGGTCAGCGGGTTGTCGCCCGTGATCATCACGGTGCGGATGCCCATCGCGCGCAGCTCCGAGAAGCGCTCGGCGAGCCCGTCCTTCACCACGTCCTTCAGGTGCACGACGCCGAGCAGGCGGGCGCCGTGGGCGTCCTTCACCGCGACGACCAGGGGCGTGCCGCCGCTCTCCGAGACACCGTCGACGAGCACCGTGAGGCGCGCCGCGACCGCGGACGGCAGCGGCCCCTCCTCCTCCACCCAGGCGCGCACGGCCGAGCCGGCGCCCTTGCGGATGGAGGAGCCGTCGGGGAGGTCGAGCCCGCTCATCCGGGTCTGCGCGGTGAACGGCACCACGGCGGCCTGAGCGGGCTCGACGGCGGGGCGGCCCGAGTCGCCCGCGAGGTCGACGATCGACTTCCCCTCGGGTGTCGGGTCGCTGAGCGAGGAGGAGGCGGCCGCGTCGACGAGGGCGGCCTGCGCCACTCCGTCGAGGGGGAGGAACGCCACCGCGCGGCGGTTGCCGTAGGTGATGGTCCCCGTCTTGTCGAGCAGGAGCGTCGTGACGTCGCCCGCCGCCTCCACCGCCCGGCCGGACATCGCGAGCACGTTGCGCTGCACGAGCCGGTCCATGCCGGCGATGCCGATGGCCGAGAGGAGGGCGCCGATGGTGGTCGGGATGAGGCAGACGAGCAGCGCGACCAGCACCGGGACGCTCACGGAGGCTCCCGCGAACGAGGCGATCGGGTTCAGGGTCAGCACGACCACGACGAACACGATCGAGAGGCTCGCCAGGAGGATGTCGAGCGCGATCTCGTTCGGCGTCTTCTGCCGCGACGCGCCCTCGACCAGGCCGATCATCCGGTCGACGAAGGTCTCGCCCGGCAGCGAGGTGATGCGCACCACGATCCGGTCCGAGAGCACTCGCGTGCCGCCCGTCACCGCGCTGCGGTCGCCTCCGCTCTCGCGGACGACCGGGGCCGACTCGCCCGTGATCGCCGACTCGTCGATGGAGGCGATGCCCCAGACGATGTCGCCGTCGCCGGGGACGAGGTCGCCCGCCTCCGCCACGACCACGTCGCCCAGCTGCAGCTCGGCCGAGGAGACCTCGACCAGGCGGGCCGACAGGGCGGAGGGGTCCGCGGGGTCGTAGTCGGCCACGCGCCGGGCCGGAGTGCTGGTCCGGGTGGCGCGCAGGCTCTCGGCCTGGGCCTTGCCGCGGCCCTCGGCCACCGACTCCGCGAGGTTCGCGAACACCACGGTGAGCCAGAGCCAGATCGCGATGCCGGCCGTGAAGGTGACGGGCACCGTCGATCCGCCCGACTCCTCCGGCCCCCCGAGGAACGGCTCGGCGATCGCCAGCACCGTGGTCAGCACGGCGCCGACCTCGACGATGAACATCACGGGGTTGCGCCACATCAGGCGCGGATCGAGCTTGCGCAGCGCTCCGGGGAGGGCGGCTGCGAGCTGGCGCGGCCCGAGGGCGGCGCGGGTGGGGCGCGCGGGTTCCGCGGGGGCCTCGGTGAGTGCAGTGGTCATCGGAGTCGCAGTCCTTCCGCCAGGGGGCCCAGCGCGAGTACGGGGAAGTAGGTGAGCGCGGTCACGACGACCGTGACGCCCACGAGGAGGCCGACGAACTGCGGCCGGTGGGTGGGCAGCGTGCCGGCGCTGGAGGGCACCGGCGACTGCGCCGCGAGCGAGCCGGCCAGGGCGAGCACCAGCAGGATCGGGAGGAAGCGGCCGAGGAGCATCGCGACGCCGAGCGCCGTGTTGAGCCAGGGCGTGTTCGCCGTCAGCCCCGCGAACGCCGAGCCGTTGTTGTTGGACGCGGAGGTGAAGGCGTAGAGCACCTCCGAGAGCCCGTGCAGCCCGGGGTTCAGGATCGACGTGCTCTCCACGTCCTCCCGCACCGCCGGGATCGCGAAGCTCAGGGCCGTGCCGGCCAGCACGAGCGTCGGCGTCACGAGGATGTAGAGGCTCGCGAGCTTGATCTCGCGCGGGCCGAGCTTCTTGCCCAGGTACTCGGGCGTCCGGCCGACCAGCAGCCCGCCGACGAACACGGCCAGCACCGCGAGCACGAGCATCCCGTAGAGGCCCGAGCCGACGCCGCCGGGGGCGACCTCGCCGAGCATCATGTTGAGCATCGGCAGCATGCCGCCGAGCGCGGTGAAGGAGTCGTGCATCGCGTTGACGGCGCCGGTCGAGGTGAGCGTCGAGGCGGTCGCGTAGAGGGCGGAGCCGGCGATGCCGAAGCGCGTCTCCTTGCCCTCCATCGCGGCTCCGGCGGCCTGCGCCGCGGATCCTCCGCCCGCCGCCTCCAGCGCGGTGAGGGCCGCGAGCGACACGACGAAGATCGTCGCCATCGCCGCGAGGATCGCGCGGCCCTGCCGCACGTCGCCGACCATCCGGCCGAAGGTGCGCGGCAGCGAGAACGGGATCGCGAGGATCAGCACGATCTGCAGCAGCGACACCCACGCCGAGGGGTTCTCGAACGGGTGCGCGGAGTTGGCGTTGAAGTAGCCGCCGCCGTTGGTGCCGAGCAGCTTGATCGCCTCCTGCGAGGCCACCGCGCCGCCCGGGATGCTCTGCTCGCCGCCGGTGAGCGTGGTCACCGTCAGCGGGCCGTTCAGGTTCTGGATCACGCCGCCCGCGATCATCACGACCGCCGCCACCACCGCGAGGGGCAGCAGGAGGCGCAGCGTGCCGCGCACGAGGTCGACCCAGAAGTTGCCGAGCGTTCCGGAGGAGCGGCGCGCGAATCCGCGGATCAGCGCCACCGCCACGGCCAGGCCCACGGCCGCCGAGACGAAGTTCTGCACGGCGAGGCCGCCGAGCTGCACCGCGAAGCCGAGGGTCGCCTCCGGGGAGTAGGACTGCCAGTTGGTGTTGGTGACGAACGAGACGGCGGTGTTGAACGCCAGCCCCTCCGGCACCGCGGGCAGGCCGAGGGAGCCGGGCAGGACCGCCTGGAGGCGCTGCATCCCGTAGAGCAGGAGCACGCCGACGAGCGAGAAGGCCAGCACGGCCCGGAGGTAGGCGCGCCAGCTCTGCTCGCCCGCGGAGTCGACGCCGATGAGGCGGTAGACGCCGCGCTCGAGGGCGAGGTCGCGCGTCGAGGTGTAGACGCGGAACATGTGGTCGCCGAGGGGGCGGTGGAGGAGGGCGACGGCCAGGCCGACGGTCGCGACCTGGAGGACGGCGAGGAGCGGATCCATCAGAAGCGCTCCGGTCGGATCAGGGCCGCGACGAGGTAGACGACGGCGGCGAGCGCCAGCACGGCCGCGAGGGCGTCGAAGACGATCACCGGCCCGCCTCCTTCTCGCGGGTCCCGCGGGTCGCCGAGGGGGGCGGTCCGCCCAGCCGCTCGACCCCCTTCGCGGCGAGAGCGATGAGCGAGAAGAGGGCGAGCACGCCGAGGAGGTAGGCGAGGTCGAGCACGGAGGACTCCATCCGGGGAGCGGACGACGCCCGGGACCGGACGCCTGCCGGGAAGCGGCACAGGAAGCGATGCAACACCTCGCGGGGGCCCCTCGGAGCGGTCCTCACGGTTCCCCTACGGCCCGGCCCGGAGTCCTCGCGTTTCCCTCACGCGGACGGCGGCGGGCGCCCGGCGGAGGGGCGCGAGCCGGGCGGGAGCCGAGCGGTGAGAGCGTTCTCTCCCAGCAACGGCGGGGGTCGACGTCCCGAAGATCACATTTCGGCATCGCCTGGACAAATTCGCCGCCCGCGCTTTACTCCCTCCGATCGAAGGAATATGTTCTCTCCGTGGACAAAGCCCCTCGGGGCTCTCCCGCCCTCCCGGGCGACGACACGACGACGTGCGCCACACGTGCACGCCTCTTGTCGTCCTCTCCCTCGGACACTGCTTTCAGAGAGGAATGCACTCCATGAAGTTCTCCCGCGGCATCACCACGCTGGCCGCCGCCGGCATCATCTCCCTCGGCCTCGCGGCCTGTTCCGCGAGCCCCGCCAACTCCGGAGGCGCCGCTGCCGGCGCCGGCGCGGAAGGCGACTGCACCGTCGGCATCTCGATGCCCACGCGCAGCCTCGAGCGCTGGATCAACGACGGCGAAGGCCTCCAGTCGCAGCTCGAGGGCGACGGCTGCACCGTCGACCTCCAGTACGCCGACAACAAGACCGATCAGCAGATCTCGCAGATCCAGAACCAGATCGCCGGCGGCTCCAAGATCCTGGTCATCGCCGCGATCGACGGCGAGGCGCTCGCGCCCGTCCTCGCCGAGGCGAAGAAGCAGAACGCCACCGTCATCGCCTACGACCGTCTCATCAACGGCACCGCAGACGTCGACTACTACGCGACCTTCGACAACTACAAGGTCGGCCAGCTCCAGGGCCAGTACATCGAGTCGACCCTCGACCTGAAGAACGCCGCGGGTCCCTTCACCCTCGAACCCTTCGCCGGCAGCCCCGACGACAACAATGCGAAGTTCTTCTTCTCCGGCGCGTGGGACGTCCTGCAGCCCTACATCGAGAGCGGCAAGCTCACCGTCCCCTCAGGCAAGTCGCCCGCGTCGGACGACGACTGGGCCTCGATCGGCATCCAGGGCTGGGCCTCCGACAAGGCGCAGTCCGAGATGGACAACCGCCTCTCGTCCTTCTACACCGGCGGCCAGAAGGTCGACGTCGTGCTCTCCCCCAACGACAGCCTGGCCATCGGCATCGAGGCCTCGCTGAAGTCGGCCGGCTACACCCCCGGCGCCGACTACCCGGTCATCACCGGCCAGGACGCCGACAAGGCCAACGTCAAGGCGATCCTCGCCGACGAGCAGTCCATGACGGTCTGGAAGGACACCCGCACCCTCGGCGACCGCGTCTTCCAGATGGTGCAGTCGATCGTCGCGGGCGAGGAGCCCGAGGTCAACGACACCGAGACCTACGACAACGGCGAGAAGGTCGTCCCGTCCTACCTGCTGGAGCCGCAGGTCGTCACGAAGGACGACGTGCAGTCGGTCCTCGTCGACTCCGGCTTCCTCAAGGCCGGCGACGTCGGACTCTGATCCGTCGGGCGGGGGCGGGGAGGAGCGATCCTCCCCGCCCCCGCCTCCCCGTCCGCACACCACTCCCCCCCAACGAAGTGAGGCCCTGTTGGCCAGTCCCATCCTCATCATGCGCGACATCGTCAAGGAGTTCGGCGGCGGCGTCCGCGCCCTCGACGGCGTCTCGCTCTCGGTCCAGCCCGGCGAGGTCCACGCCATCTGCGGCGAGAACGGCGCCGGCAAGTCGACCCTGATGAAAGTCCTCTCCGGCGTGTACCCGTACGGCAGCTTCGAGGGCACCATCGAGTTCGAGGGCGAGGAGGCGCAGTACCGGTCGATCAACGACAGCGAGGCCGACGGCATCGTGATCATCCACCAGGAGCTCGCCCTCAGCCCCTACCTCTCCATCGCCGAGAACATCTTCCTCGGCAACGAGAAGTCGACCCGCGGCGTCATCAACTGGAACGCGACCAACGCGGAGGCGGCCAAGCTGCTCGCCCGCGTCGGCCTCGCCGAGAGCCCCGCGACCAAGATCCTCGAGCTGGGCGTCGGCAAGCAGCAGCTCGTCGAGATCGCCAAGGCCCTCGCCAAGGAGGTGAAGCTCCTCATCCTCGACGAGCCCACCGCCGCCCTCAACGACGAGGACAGCGACCACCTGCTCGGCCTGATCGACCAGCTCCGCAAGCAGGGCATCACCTGCATCATCATCAGCCACAAGCTGAAGGAGATCCGCGCCATCGCGGACACCGTCACGATCATCCGCGACGGCCGCACCATCGAGAGCTTCCCGATGGCCGGCGAGGAGGCGTCCGAGAGCCGGATCATCCGCGCGATGGTCGGCCGCGACCTCAACAGCATGTTCCCGCCGCGCGACCCGCAGATCGGCGAGGAGAAGCTGCGCGTCGAGAACTGGACGGTCCACCACCCCGTCGACATCAACCGCGTGGTCGTCGACGACGCCTCCTTCACCGTCCGCGCCGGCGAGATCGTCGGCTTCGCGGGCCTGATGGGCGCCGGACGCACCGAGCTCGCGATGAGCATCTTCGGGAGGAGCTACGGCACCGGCATCTCCGGCCGCGTCTACAAGGACGGCGAGGAGATCCAGACCCGCACCGTCGACGAGGCGATCCGCAACGGCCTCGCCTACGCGACCGAGGACCGCAAGCGCTACGGGCTCAACCTCATCGGCGACATCACCGTCAACGTCTCGGCCGCCGCGCTCTCGCGGCTGGCCCGGCTCGGCGTGATCGACAAGCACCGCGAGTACAAGGTCGCCGACTCGTACCGATCGAAGATGAACATCAAGGCGCCGACCGTCTCGGCCGTCACGGGGAAGCTCTCCGGCGGCAACCAGCAGAAGGTCGTCCTCTCGAAGTGGATCTTCTCCGGTCCAGACGTGCTGATCCTCGACGAGCCCACCCGCGGCATCGACGTGGGAGCCAAGTACGAGATCTACGGGATCATCAACGAGCTCGCGGCCCAGGGCAAGGCGGTCGTCGTCATCTCGTCCGAGCTGCCCGAGCTGATCGGCCTCGCCGACCGCATCTACACCATCTCCGAGGGACGGATCACGGGCGAGATCGATCGCGCCGACGCCACCCAGGAGCACCTCATGCACTACATGACCGCCGGAAAGGAACAGGCCTGATGAGCGCCACGACCACCACAGCGCCGGCGGACACGCCCGCCAACACGCCCTCCACCCCGCCCAAGCGCTCGCGCCGGCTGAACATCAACCTCCGGCAGTACGGCATCCTCGCCGCGCTGGCCATCATCATCCTGCTCTTCCAGGTGCTGACCGGCGGGCGCCTGCTCCTGCCCGGCAACGTCAACAACCTGATCCAGCAGAACGCCTACGTGCTGATCCTCGCGATCGGCATGGTGATGGTCATCATCGCCGGCCACATCGACCTCTCGGTCGGCTCGGTCGTGGCGATGGTCGGCGCCATCTCGGCGATCGCGATGAACAACTGGGGCCTGCCCTGGTGGGCGGCCGTCGTCGTCGCCCTCGTCACCGGCGCCGCCGTCGGAGCATGGCAGGGCTTCTGGGTCGCCTTCGTCGGCATACCGGCGTTCATCGTGACCCTCGCCGGCATGCTGATCTTCCGCGGCTTCACCCTCGTCCTCCTCACCGGCGGAACGATCAACGGCCTCCCCACCGAGTTCACCGCGATCGGCGCCGGCTGGCTGCCGGGTGTCCTCGGCGGCATCGCCGGGCGCGACGCGCTCACCCTTGTCCTCGGCCTGATCGTCTGCGTCGTCCTCGTGGCCCAGCAGCTCCGCAGCCGTGCGACCCTCCGCCGCCTCGAGCTGCCCCGCGAGCCCATCGGCTCGCTGGTGGCGAAGTCGGCCATCGCCGTCATCGCGATCATGGCCCTCTCCTGGCTGCTCGCCGGCTACAGCGGAACCCCGATCATCCTGATCGTGCTCGCCGTGCTGATCCTCGCCTACAGCTTCGTGCTCGGCCGGACGGTCTTCGGCCGCCACATCTACGCGATGGGCGGCAACCTCTTCGCCGCGATGATGTCCGGCGTCAAGACGAAGTGGGTCAACTTCTTCATCTTCGTCAACATGGGCGCACTGGCCGGAGTCGCGGGCATCGTCAGCACCGCCCGCGCCGGCGGTGCGGTCGCCTCGGCCGGACAGAACTACGAGCTGGACGCTATCGCCGCGGTCTTCATCGGCGGCGCCGCCGTCCAGGGAGGCGTGGGCACCGTCGTCGGAGCCGTCATCGGCGGACTCGTGATGGGCGTGCTCAACATGGGCCTCTCCATCCTCTCGGTCGACGCGGCCTGGCAGATGGCGATCAAGGGCTTCGTGCTCCTGCTCGCGGTGGCGTTCGACATCTTCAACAAGCGCCGCGCCGGCGGCCGCTAGGCGAACGCCGGGCGCCGCCCAGCGGCGCTCCTCGTCCTTCTCTTCTACAGTTCTCGGGCGCGGCTTCTCCTCGGGGGAGCCGCGCCCGAGTGCATCCGAGACCCGTCGGGGTCCAGCGACAGGCAGGCGATCATGGCAGGAGCAGTCGGAGCCTCCAGCAACGCGCTGCTGCGCCGCACGAACCTCGCGAGCCTCGCGACGCTGGTGCACCGCTCCGGTCCCACCAGCCGCGCCGAGCTCGGCCGCCTCACCGGGCTCAACCGCTCCGCCGTCGCGAACCTGGTCGGCGAGCTGAGCGAGCTCGGCTGGGTGGCGGAGGAGACCACCGCGCCCGACGGCCGCATCGGCCGCCCCAGCGCCACCGTCGTCCCCGGCGACCGGTTCGCGGCCGTGGGCGTCCACCTCGACACCGACGCGATCATCGTCGGCCTCGTCGGGCTGCACGGCGAGCTGCTGCGCCGCGTCCGCTTCGACACCCCCAAGCCCGCGAGCCCGGCCACGGTGGTCCGCGTCGTCACCGGGATCGTCGAGGGCTTCCGCTCCGAGCGGGAGTCGCTGCGCACGCTGGTCGGCGCGGGCGTCGCCGTCCCCGGCCTCGTCCAGGCCGACTCCGGCTTCGTCCACCGCGCCCCGCACCTGGGCTGGCGCGACGTCGACCTCGCCACCCAGCTCAGCCGCGCCCTCGACCTCCCGGTCGCCGTCGGCAACGACGCGACCCTCGGCGCCATCGGCGAGTCCCTCTTCGGAGCCGCGCACGGCGTGGCCGACGTCGTCTACGTCACCGGCGGCGCGGGCGGCATCGGCGGAGGAGTCATCATCGGCGGCGTCCCGCTCCAGGGCTCCTCGGGATTCGCGGCCGAGCTGGGCCACACCCTCGTCGCCACGAACGGCCGCCTCTGCGGCTGCGGCCGGCGCGGCTGCCTCGAGGCCGAGGTCCGGATGCGCTCCCTCCTCGACGTCCTCGGCGCCCGCGTCCTCGACCAGGACGAGCTCGACATCGCCCTGGGCACCTCCCGCGACCCCGCCGTCCTCGGCGAGGTCGCCCGCCAGGTCGACCTGCTCTCGGAGGGCCTGTCCACCTACATCAACCTCTTCAACCCCACCGCGGTCGTGCTCGGCGGCTTCCTCGGCTCGCTGCTCACCGTCGACCGCGAGCGCCTCGCCGCCCGCGTCTCCGCCCGGGCTCTGAGCGACCTCGCGCGCGGCGTGCGGATCGAGCGGGCCGCCCTGCGCTCGAGGCTGGAACTCGTCGGCGCCGCGGAGCTACCCTGGCGGCGGGCGCTGGCGGATCCCGCCGCCGTCACCGGGGGCGCACAGCCGCCGGGTGGGAGCAGCAGCCGCGAGGACGCTCTGGGCGCCCGCGCCTGACCCCGGCACTCGAGTGCCGGCACCGCGTCGAGGAGGACGAGCATGGCCGACTGGAACGACACGATCATCGAGGAGTTCCGCGCGAACGGCGGGACCGTGACCACGGGCGGCTTCGGGAGGAGCCTCGTGCTGGTGCACCACCGCGGCGCCCGCTCCGGCGAGGAGCGCGTGACTCCGCTGATGGCGCTGCACCCCTCCGAGGACGTCTGGCTGCTCGCCGCGTCCGCCGCCGGTGCGCCGAAGCACCCCGCCTGGTTCCACAACATGATCGCCCACCCGGACCTGGCGATCGAGACCCCCGACGACGGCACCGTCGACGTCCGGGCGCGCGTCCTCGCCGGGGAGGAGCGCGACGCTGGCTGGGCCCGCTTCACCACCGCCTCCGCCGGCTTCCTCGACTACGAGAAGCGCACCACCCGCATCATCCCGGTCGTGGAGCTCACCCGCCGCTGACCGCGAGCCGTCAGCGCAGCAGCACGGGCACCGTGTCCGGCGTGCTCCAGCTCAGCGCGATCCGCTCGCGGAAGCCGCCGCTGCGCAGCTCCGCCTCGAGCGCGTCGATCACCACGGGGAGCAGCGCGCGCCGCTCGATCAGCAGGTCGAGCACGAGCCGGTCGCCGGCCGTCAGCAGCACCGGGCCCGATCCGGGCAGCACCGCGATCCACTGGCACTCCCCCACCTGCACGCTCCGGTGCCGGCGGAGGCGTCGGAGCAGCTCGGGCAGCGCCTGCGTATCGAGGGCGGACACGTCGGCACGGAGGGCGATCACCCCGCGAGCGTGCCCGCGCCGGACGACCTCGCGCCGACCTCCCGGTGAACACCGCCCCTCCGCGGGACGCCGTACGAGAGAACGACACGACAGGAGCCCGCCCCGGAGCGCACCGCACCCGGGAACGGGAGAAGCCCCCGACCGGACATCCGATCGGGGGCTTCTCTCCGGTTCCCTCGAACCCGGTTCTCTCGAACTCCGGTTCTCATGAACTCTGGTGCGCGAGGGGGGAGTTGAACCCCCACGCCCTTTCGGGCACACGGACCTGAACCGTGCGCGTCTGCCTATTCCGCCACTCGCGCTCACCAGCGGCACCGAAGCGCCGACGAGAAATCGTAGCATCCCCCGGCCTCCAAGCCGAACCGGCACCCGCCGCCCGGGCCGTCGCTCCCCCGGGAGCCGCCTCCGGGCCGCCCCGGTGAGAGCGCGCACACGGCACTCCGGCCGCGAAACCACCGCGGAGGATCGCGCATCCAGACCATCCCAGTAACATGCCCGTAGCCGTGCGCGGCGCAGACCAAGACGAGGAAGCGGCGACGGGCGCGCAGACATCTCGATCCGTGCGCGACCGCCGAGAAGGCGAAGAACCGGAAGATCGGAAGACTGTGGGCATACTGGACAACTTCGAGAAGGGACTCGAGCGCGTCGTCAACGGCGCGTTCGCGCGGACCTTCAAGTCGGGTCTGCAGCCGGTCGAGCTCGCCTCCGCCCTCCGCCGGGAGCTCGACACCACCGCCGCCGTGGTCAGCCGCGACCGCATCCTCGTCCCCAACAGCCTCGTCCTGCGGATGTCCGCGACCGACCTCGACCGGATGCAGCGCCTCGGCGCCACCCTGATCGACGAGCTCACCACGGTCGCCACCGAGCACGCCACCAAGCAGGGCTTCCGCTTCCCCGGCCCGATCGACATCTCCCTCGCCGTCGATCCGGTGCTCAGCGACGGCATGGTCGAGGTCGACTCCCGCAGCGTGAAGGGCACCGTCGCCTACACGCCCGTCCTCGACATCGACGGCCGGCGCCACCCGATCACGAAGGCGCGCACCGTCATCGGCCGCGGCAGCGACGCCGACATCACCGTCGACGACTCGGGCACCTCCCGCAAGCACGTCGAGATCCTCTGGGACGGCTCCCGCGCCCAGGTGCACGACCTCGGGTCCACGAACGGCTCCAAGCTCGACGGCCGGCCCGTCACGCAGGCGCCCCTGGCCCCCGAGCAGACCATCACGATCGGGCGCACCTCGATCGTCTACCGCGTCGTGCAGGGCTCCGCGCCAGCACGCACCGACCGCCCGTCGTCCGGCAGGGCAGCCGGACGCGGCTCCGAGGGATTCTGGGACGACCGGCTATGAGCGAGCTCACTCTCTTCCTCCTGCGCATCGCGTTCCTCGCGCTGCTGTGGTTCTTCGTGTTCGGCATCGTCTACGCGCTGCGCTCCGACCTGTTCGGGCAGCGCGTGCGCAAGCTGCCGCCCGGCGCGCAGGCCGCGTCCCCCGAGGCCCCGTTCGTGACGGCGGCCCAGCCCGTGGTCGCCGCGGCCGCCCCGGCTCCCGCGCCCGCGCAGCCCGCCTCCCCGTCGGCCCCCTCGGCCCGGAGGAGCCGCGAGGCCGCCGCCGAGCGCGCCGAGCAGGGAGGTGCCGCCACAGTCCACACGGCGCAGCGCCTCGTGATCACCTCGGGGCCCAAGCGGGGCACCGAGCTCGAGCTGACCGGCGACCCGCTGACGATCGGCCGCTCCGCGGAGTCGACGCTGGTCATCCGCGACGACTACACCTCGACCCACCACGCGCGCCTTCTCCTCTGGAACGACGAGTGGATGATCCAGGACCTCGACTCCACCAACGGCACCTTCCTCGACGGCCGCCGTGTCGGCGCGCCCACCAAGGTGCCGCTGGACACGCCCGTGAAGGTCGGCACCACCACCTTCGAACTGCGGCGGTCGTAGCGCGTGGCCCCCACTCCGGAGAGCGGCTCCGGCCACGGCGCGGTGCGCGAGAGCGCCGCCGTCTCGCACGTCGGCAGGATCCGCTCGAACAACCAGGACTCCGGCTACGCGGGCCGGCAGCTCTTCGTCGTCGCCGACGGCATGGGCGGCCACGCGGGCGGCGACGTCGCCTCCTCCATCGCGATCAAGCGCATCGCGGAGGCGGACCGCGTCTACGCCTCCACCTACGAGGCCGAGGACGAGCTCAAGCGCACCCTGCTGGCGGCCAACACCCTGCTGGCAGACGCCGTCGTCGACCACCCCGAGCTCACCGGCATGGGCACCACCGTCAGCGCGATCGCCCGCGTCGGCGAGTCGGTGGCGATCGCGCACATCGGCGACTCCCGCATCTACGTCCTCCGCGACGGCCGGCTCGAGCAGGTCACGACCGACCACACCTTCGTGCAGCGCCTCGTCGACTCCGGCCGCATCACGGAGGAGGAGGCGATGACGCATCCGCGCCGCTCCGTCCTGATGCGGGTCCTCGGCGATGTGCACACCAACCCCGAGATCGACACGCTCACGCTCGAGACCGAGCCGCACGACCGCTGGCTGATCTGCTCCGACGGCCTCTCCGGCGTCGTCCCGCACGACGAGATCCTCAAGGAGCTCAGCCGCGACGAGACCGCGCAGCAGGTGGCCGACCGCCTGATCCGCGACAGCCTCTCGCACGGCGCCCCGGACAACGTCACCGTCGTCGTCCTCGACATCCCCGGGGCGGGCGACACCGCGCGCATCCTCGCCCCCGTGGAGGAGCCGGTGGTCGTCGGATCCGCCGCCGCACCCACGCCCTTCAGCACCGACGACTCGCAGAACCGCGTCCGGATCCCCGGCCTCCGCCTGCACACCCGGGCTCCCGCCGCGCAGGGCCCCACCCACTTCGAGCCCGCGTCCGAGGACTACCTCGACGAGCTGATCGAGGAGGACCGCCGCCGGCACCTGCGCCGCCGCATCACCTGGCTCGTCGGCCTGTCCCTCGTACTCATCATCGGATTCCTCGGGATCCTCTTCGCCTACGACTGGACGCAGTCCCGCTTCTACGTCGGCACCGACGGGGACACCGTGATCATCTACCAGGGCATCCAGCAGTCGGTCGGCCCGCTCTCGCTCTCGGAGGTGAAGGAGGACACGGGCATCCCGCTCGACTCCCTCCGCGCCTACGACGTCGAGCAGCTGGAGCAGACGATCAGCGCCGACTCCTACGCCGGCGCGGTCGACATCGTCGAGCGCCTCACGGACGCGAACGGAGCACCATGACGGACGCCGCCACGGCCACCGCCCGCCCCGCCCCCGAGCGGCAGGGCTTCTTCCGCCAGAAGCTGCGCAATCTCGAGCTCCTGCTCCTGATCGGCGCATGCCTCATCGATGCCGGCGCGATCGTGCTCGTGCAGCTCGGCGCCCTCGGCTCGATCGACACCACGCTGGTCTCGCTGGGCGCCGGCCTCTCGGCGCTCGTGCTCGCCGTGCACGTCGTGCTGCGCTTCGCGGCCCCGGCGGCCGACCCCTTCCTCCTCCCGATCGCCACCGTGCTGAACGGCCTGGGCGTCGCCGAGATCTACCGGATCGACATCGCCGACGGCGCGACCGGCTGGGAGTCGGTGGCGGTGCGGCAGATCTTCTGGAGCGCCCTGGCCGTCGTGGCGGCGATCGTGGTGCTGCTGGTCATCCGCAACCACCGCGTGCTGTTCCGCTACACCTACGTCGCCGGGTTCGCGGCGATCGTGCTGCTCCTCCTGCCGCTCCTGCCCTTCATCGGCCGCGAGGTCAGCGGCGCGCGCGTGTGGATCGGGATCGGCGACGTGGCGAGCTTCCAGCCCGGCGAGATCGCCAAGATCGCCCTCGCGGTCTTCTTCGCCGGCTACCTCGTGCGCAACCGCGACTCCCTCTCGATGGTGGGCCGCACCGTCCTCGGGATGCGCTTCCCGCGCCTGCGCGACCTCGGCCCGATCCTGGTGGTCTGGGCGGTCACGATGGGCGTCATCGTCTTCCAGCGCGACCTGGGGACGGCTCTGCTCTACTTCGGCCTGTTCCTGGTCATGCTCTACGTCGCGACCGGGCGCACCAGCTGGGTCCTCATCGGCGTCGGCCTGTTCCTCGGCGGCGCGCTGCTGGCGAGCCAGACGCTCGACTACGTGGGCAACCGCTTCGCCAACTGGCTCGAGCCCTTCAGCGCCGAGCGCTACGGGGCGGATCCGGGCGGCAGCTACCAGCTCGTGCAGGGCCTCTTCGGCCTCGCGCACGGCGGACTGCTCGGCACGGGCCTCGGCCAGGGGATGCCGGATCTCACGCCGGTCCCGCAGTCCGACTACATCATCGCCAGCCTCGGCGAGGAGCTGGGCCTCGCCGGGCTCTTCGCGATCTTCGGCCTCTACCTCCTGCTGGTCTCGCGCGGGTTCCGCATCGGCTTCGCCGGGCAGGACGACTTCGGGCGCCTCCTGGGAGTCGGCCTCTCGTTCGTGATCGCCCTGCAGTGCTTCATCGTCATCGGAGGCGTCACCCGCGTCATCCCGCTGACCGGCCTGACCACGCCGTTCCTCGCCGCCGGCGGCTCCTCCCTCGTGGCGAACTGGATGATCGTAGCGGTGCTGCTGCGCCTGTCCGACACAGTCCGCAGTCAGCCTCGTCTGGTGGTGTGATCCGTCGATGAACCGAGAACTCAAACGGGTGAGCCTCGTCGTGCTGACGATGTTCGTGGCCCTCTTCCTCTCCACGACCACCATCCAGGTGATCCAGGCCGACTCCCTCGACGAGGACGGCCGCAACACGCGGACCCTCTACGAGAGCTTCTCGACCGAGCGCGGCGCGATCCTCGCCGGCGGTCAGCCGATCGCCTCCTCGACGCCGTCGGACGACCTCTACAAGTTCCAGCGGCAGTACGCGAACGGCCCGCTCTACTCCGCCGTGACCGGCTACTTCACCCTGAACCAAGGCACCACCGGCATCGAGCGCACGCTCAACGACTACCTCTCGGGCACCTCGAACTCGCAGTTCTTCGACGAGATCAACAACCTCGTCACGGGCCAGGACCCGAAGGGCGCGTCGGTCGAGCTCTCGATCGACCCGGTCGCCCAGCAGGCCGCCTTCGACGCGCTCGGCGACTACACGGGGGCCGTCGTCGTGACGGAGCCGGCCACCGGCCGCATCCTCGCGATGGTCTCGAAGCCCACCTTCGACCCCACCGCGCTGGCCTCCCACGACACCGACGACGTCCTCGCCGCCTACCGGGCGCTGAACGACGACTCCTCCGAGCCCCTCGTGAACCGGGCGATCGGCGGCTCGCTCAACCCGCCCGGCTCCGTCTTCAAGCTCGTCGTGGCCTCGGCCGCCCTCGAGTCCGGCCGCTTCACGGCCGACTCGAGCTTCCCCAACGTCGAGTCGTACACGCTGCCCGGCTCCTCGTCGCAGGTGATCAACTCCGGAGGCGGTCTCTGCGGCTCCGGAGAGACGGTCACGCTGGCCACCGCCGTCTCGCTCTCCTGCAACGTCCCGATGGCCGAGATGGGCGTGCAGCTCGGAGCAGACGCGATCCGCTCGCAGGCCGAGAAGTTCGGCTTCGACACCGAGCTCGAGATCCCGATGTCGGTCGAGGCGAGCACCTACCCGACGAAGACGGACGACGCCCAGACGGCCCTCACCGCCTTCGGGCAGTACGAGGTGCGCGCGACGCCGCTGCAGATCGCCATGGTCTCCGCGGCGATCGCGAACGGCGGCGAGGTGATGCAGCCGAACCTGGTCGACTCGATCCGCTCGCAGGACCTCAGCGTGCTGCAGCAGTTCCAGGAGAAGTCGCTCGGCCGGGCGGTGAGCACGCAGACCGCGGACGCCGTCAAGGCGATGATGGTCGCCAGCGTCCAGGGCGGCGCGGCGACGAATGCAACAATAGGGGGCGTCACTGTGGCCGGTAAGACCGGTACCGCCGAGAACGGCGGGGACGACCCGTACACCCTCTGGTTCACCGGATTCGCGCCTGCGGACGACCCGCAGTACGCCATCACCGTGCTCGTGGAGAACGGTGGAGGGCTCGGCCAGACCGGGTACGGCAACCTGATCGCCGCACCCATCGGACAACAGGTACTAGAGGCGGTGCTGAACAAATGAGACCCACGACAGGCCTCACCTTCGGGGGACGCTACGAGCTGCAGTCCCGGATCGCCATCGGCGGCATGGGAGAGGTGTGGCAGGCGACCGATCTGGTCATCGGCCGCACCATCGCGATCAAGATCCTGAAGGACGAGTACCTCGGCGACCCCGGCTTCCTCGAGCGCTTCCGCGCCGAGGCCCGCCACGCGGCGCTGGTCAACCACGAGGGCATCGCCAACGTCTACGACTACGGCGAGGAGGACGGCTCGGCCTACCTGGTCATGGAGCTCGTCCCCGGCGAGGCGCTCTCGACCGTCCTCGAGCGCGAGCGCGTCCTCTCGACCGACAAGGTCCTCGACATCGTCGCGCAGACCGCGCTCGCCCTGCACGCCGCGCACGCCGCGGGCCTCGTGCACCGCGATGTGAAGCCGGGCAACCTGCTCATCACGCCGGACGGCCGCGTCAAGATCACCGACTTCGGCATCGCGCGCATCGCCGACCAGGTCCCGCTGACGGCGACCGGGCAGGTCATGGGCACGGTCCAGTACCTGTCCCCGGAGCAGGCGAGCGGCCAGCCCGCCTCCCCCGCCACCGACATCTACTCGCTGGGCATCGTCGCCTACGAGTGCCTGGCCGGGCGCCGCCCCTTCACGGGCGAGTCGCAGGTCGCCATCGCGATGGCGCAGATCAACGACACCCCGCCGGAGCTGCCGGTCACGGTCGCGGAGCCGGTGCGCAATCTCGTCTACTCCTCCATCGCCAAGAAGCCGGCCGACCGCCCCGCCACCGCCGCGCACCTCGCGCGGGCGGCCCAGGCGCTGCGCTCGGGCGACGTGCGCGGAGCGGCGCTGGCCGTCCCCGCGGTCCTCAGCGACCTGCCCGCGACGCAGGCGACCACGGTCCTCCCCTCCAACCAGGGCGCGACGCAGGCGACCACGGTGCTCCCCTCCGGCGCGCCCGCGGCCGCGGCCGCCGCTCCGTTCGTGCCGATCGAGGAGCCGCTCGAGGCCTCCGAGGAGCCGCGCAGGCGCAGCCCCTGGACCTGGCCGCTGATCGCCCTCATCGTGATCCTCGCCGTCGTCATCGCGGGCACGATCTTCGCCCTGACGACCGGCGGGAGCAGCGACCCGGCCGCCTCCCCCACCGCGACGACCAGCACGGCCCCGTCGCCGACGCCGTCCGAGACTCCGAGTCCCACGCCGACGCCGACCTCGAACACGGTCGTCATCGACAAGGCCGACTACGTCGGGCGCTCCTTCGACGACGTCGAGACCGAGCTCGAGGCCCTGGGCATGGGCGTCCGCCGCGCGGACGGCCCGAGCGCCCCCACCGCCGAGCAGGTCGGACTCGTCGAGGACGTGAACCCCACCGCGAACGTGGTGAAGGGCACGACCATCGAGGTCTCCGTCTTCACCGAGGTCGCGACCCCGGACGCACCGACCGCCGTGCCGACCGTCACCCCCGCCGCCTCCAGCGTCGAGGCGGGCGCGACGTTCAACGTCACCTGGAGCAACTACAACCAGTGCCCGAGCGGAACCTCCGTGAGCGGTTACCGGGTGACCGCGACCGGTGAGGGCGCGAGCGTGACGAGCACCAACCCGTCGAACTCGACGACCGCGACGATCCAGGCCGGCACCACGGCGGGCACGATCGACGTCACGTACACCGTGCTCTGCGGCGAGTCGGAGTCGGCGGCCTCGCCCACCCTCTCCGTCACCGTCGAGGAGCCGGCTCCGACCCCGGCGCCGACCCCCACCTCGAAGGCCACCTCGACGCCCACCCCCTCCGAGTAGCGGCGGCGCGCCGGCCCGGGGCATCGCTCCGGCCCGGCGCCTCGGGGCCGTCGCGTCGCGCCCCCGCCCGGAACACCAGCGGCCCATAGGTACACTTGCCGTGGCTCCTCGGGGCCGCACCACACGGAAGTACAGGGCGGGAGCGTGCGCGTGACGGATGAGGGTCGCCTGATCGCGGGACGGTACCAGGTCGGACCCCGGCTCGGCCGCGGCGGGATGTCCGAGGTGTACCTCGGCACCGACACCCGGCTCGGCCGCACCGTCGCCATCAAGGAGCTGAAGCTCTCCCTCTCCTCCGACTCCGCCTTCCGCCTGCGGTTCCGCCAGGAGGCGCAGTCCGCATCGCGCATGTCGCACCCCACGATCGTCCGGGTCTTCGATGCGGGCGAGGAGGTCTCGCTCGACGACAACGGCGCCGAGTCGCGCCGGCCCTTCATCGTCATGGAGCACATCGAGGGCCGCCTCCTCAAGGACCTGATCGCCGAGGGCCCCCTCGACGTGGACGAGGCCGTCCGCATCACGGAGGGCATCCTCACCGCCCTCGAGTACTCGCACCGCGCAGGCGTCGTCCACCGCGACATCAAGCCCGGCAACATCATGCTGACCCCGTCGGGCCAGGTGAAGGTGATGGACTTCGGGATCGCCCGCGCCGTCTCCGACTCCGCCGCCACGGTCGCTCAGACCACGGCGATCCTCGGCACCGCGGCCTACTTCTCCCCCGAGCAGGCGAAGGGCGAGCAGGTCGACGCCCGCAGCGACCTCTACTCCGCCGGCATCGTGCTCTTCGAGCTCCTCACCGGCCGTGCGCCCTTCCGCGGCGACACCCCGGTGGCCGTCGCCTACCAGCATGTCAGCGAGACGCCGCCGGCGCCGAGCTCCATCAACCCGGCCGTCACGCCGGCGCTCGACGCGGTCGTCGCCCGCGCACTCTCCAAGGACCGCTACGAGCGCTTCCAGGGAGCTGCGGAGTTCCGCGACGACCTGCGCGACGCCGCCGCCGGACGCCTCCCCGACCACCGCCCGATCGACGAGCTGACCACCTCGCTCTTCGCGGCCCGCAGCCAGGGTGGAGTCAACGACTCCGAGCTCGCCCTCCGCCAGCTGGCCGAGGACAACTCGATCGTCCGCACCCAGCGCCGCCCGCCGGTCCTCTGGATCTGGTCCTCGATCGTCGTGCTGGCCGTGATCGTCGCCGCACTCGTGATCTGGGTGCTGACGCTCCAGCCCGCGTCGACCCTCCCGTCGCAGTCGCGCGAGGTCCCCACCCTCACCGAGACCACCTACGACAGCGCCCAGTCGACCCTGACCGAGCTCGACCTCGTGCCGAGCCAGGTCGCGGAGTACAGCTCGACCGTCCCCGAGGGCGAGGTGATCCGCACGGATCCGGGCTCGGGCACGATCGTCGCGCCCGAGACGGTCATCCGCATCGTCGTGTCCCAGGGTCCGCAGCCCGTCGCCGTGCCGGACACAGTCGGGCAGAGCCTCGCCGAGGCCATCGACGCGCTCACCGCCGTCGGCTTCGTCGAGGGCTCCCAGACCCGCGAGAACTCGCCGACCGTCCCGGGCGACGTCGTACTCGCCGCCTCTCCCGGAGCGGGCCAGCAGGTCGCCCCGGGCACGCCGGTCGACCTCACGGTCTCCTCCGGCCAGGTCACGCTCCCCGACCTCGTCGGGACGTCCCTCAGCAGCGCGCTGGCCACCCTCGCCTCCGAGAAGCTGCAGCTCGTGGGGGTCGAGGTCCCGGACGAGACCTGCGACGCGACCCGGGCGAACCCGCCCATCACGACCCAGTCCCTGGCTCCGGGCGACGTCCCGCAGGGATCGACCGTCCAGCTCGGCTACTGCGCGGGCTGACCCTGCCTGCAGCCCGCTGCGGCTGCGGCGTCGACCGACGGCGCCCGGTGGAGGCCGGGCCGCTGCTCTGCGCGCCGAGAAGGGCTCGTCCGGACGTCGCTCGTCGGGGTCGATGCTCCGCGAGGCCGACGGCCCCGAGGTGAACGGCTACGCCCGGCGCGCGTCGGCGAGCGGGGGCTGGAGCCGCACGACCTCGCCGGCTGCCGATCCGTCGGCGGGGCGCGCGATCCTGCCGCGGATGTCGCTCGGGGTGAGCCCCTCGCGGCGCTTGAGCGCACGGCGGAGGTGGTCCGCCGAGGAGAATCCGGACGCGGCGGCGATCGCCTCGAGCGGGACCTCCCGCGGGCGGCGGCGCAGGAGCTCCACGGCGCTGGCGACCCGGGAGCGCTCGATCTCGCTCGCGACGGTGGTGCCCGCGTCCTCGAAGAGCCGCTGGAGGGAGCGGGTGGACACGTTGACCGCGTCGGCCACCGCCTCCGGGGTGCAGCGTGGCGTGCGGTGCGTACGGTCGATGACCGTGCGCGCGCGCCCGAGCGTGGCGGCCCGGACGCTCGTGGTGCCGGGCTGCGAGCTCGCCGCCGCGAGGAACGAGCTGGTGAGGAGCTGCTTGACAACGTGGGCGAAGCCGGTGACCTCGCCCTCACCGGGCAGCCCCGTCCCGGACTCCGCCGCGAGGGCGAAGGCGGTCGTGAAGGCGTATGCGGCGCGGGTGGACCGGGCGTCGGGATCGAGCGCGTAGACCGGGGCCGACGTGTCGAAGCCGTAGCGGCGCATCTCGTCGGCGCGCAGCGAGAGGTGGAGGATCGTGGCCGGAGTCGTCGACTCGGTCGTGAACGTCGTCGTCCCCTGCTGGTACGAGATCGAGCCCGGACGCAGCAGCACCGTTCGGTCCGGGGCGACCATGCGCACGAAGCCGTCGATGAGGAAGCTGAAGGTGAGGAAGGAGGTGTCGTCGGCCGGCCACGTCCCGCGGAGGACGCGCAACGGCGAGACCGTCATCAGCACGACGCTCAGATCGGCGGTGCCGAATCCCGAACCGGTGATGCTCGGAACGGTGCCGGGTTTGACGACGATGCGCGGTCCGAGATTCTCGAGTTCTCGGATTCCCGAGAAAGCCCAGGAGATCGATGCGACCATGAGGTCCCCCCGGACTTCTCTTCTGCGGCGCCGACCCCCTGTCGGCGCCCTCTGATTATGCAGGGAAAAGGGGCCGCATCCTCCGCCGGGAGCCCGTCAAATCCCGCCACCTGATCGGGGGGTGCGCAAGGGGGTGGACAAGGTCACGCTCATACCCTGTCTCGGCTTTCTCCTCCGCCCACCGTCATTTAGCCGTCAGATGGCGGATTTCTAAGTGAGAACGCACTCAGGGCGGCATCCCCGTTCGGGGGACGGTGGTCGCTGATCATTCTCAATGCTCTCGACTCGATAACGAGCCCGATAAGCCCGGCGAATTCCGCCTCACCGAGCCGGGATCGAGAGTCCGGGCGTGTCGTCGGCCGATACGGACGACCGGATCGACGTCACCTCGCGCAGCCAGTTCTCGAGAAGGCGCCGCCCGCCCTCGGTGAGGACCGACTCCGGATGGAACTGCACGCCCACGAGCGGAGCACTCCGGTGCCGGACGGCCATGACCACTCCCTCCGGTGTCCGCGCCGTCACCCGCAGCTCCTCGGGAAGGCTCTCGCCGTCGACCGCGAGCGAGTGGTACCGCATCGCGGCGAATCCGGTGGGCAGGCCGTCGAAGAGCGGATCTCCGTCATGGAGGACCGCGGACGTCCGGCCGTGCAACAGCTCCGGCGCCTCCGTGACGCGGGCGCCGAGAGCGTGGGCGAGCACCTGGTGGCCGAGGCAGACTCCGAGCAGCGGCCGCCCGGTCGCCTCCGCCCGCTGCACGAGCGCCGTCGACGCGGGGACGTCCTCGGGGCGGCCCGGTCCGGGTGAGACCAGGACTCCGTCCGCCTCCTCCGCACGAGCCAGGAGCGCCGTGGTCCCGAGCTCGTCGCCCTCGACCACGTCGACCTCGGCACCGAGCTCGCGGAGGTACGAGACGAGCGTGAAGACGAAGCTGTCGTGGTGGTCGACGACCAGGATCCGCGGGGCCGCGCCGGCGGTCACGAGCCGACGGTCACGTTCCGGTCGAGCACGAGCGACTGCACCCAGGGGAACACCCACTCGTCGAGCGCCACCAGGACCGCCGCGACGAGGACGAGGACGATCAGGAGGCGGACCCACCACGGCCCGGGAAGGAGCCGCCACAGCGCTGCGTACACGGTCAGCCCTCCTCAGCCAGCGAGGCGGCGATCTCGGCGGGGGCCCCCGCGGACCGCGGCTGGAACGAGTCGAAGACGCCGTACGCGATGATCCGCTCGGCCGTCGAGTAGAGCGGGTTGCAGCTCGTCAGCGTGATCAGGCGGTCGGTCGGAGCCGCGTCCGGAGTCCACGGGACGGGGTCGATCACCTGGACGTCGGAGGGCTGGACGTACTCGAGGTTGCGGAAGCGGTAGGTGTACCAGCCGTCCGCCGTCTCGATGTAGATCGGGTCGCCGAGCTGGAGCTCGTCGATCAGGTGCATGCCTCCGCCGTACGCGCTGCGGTGCGCGGCGAGCGCGAAGTTGCCGGCCTGCCCGGGCATCTGCGTCCCGGGGTAGTGGCCGATGCTCCCCTCGTCGAGCACGTTCTCGGCGTCGATGCCCTCGGCGATCGTGCGCACCCACCCCTCGCCGTAGCGCGGGATGTAGAGGTTGCCGAAGGAGGTGTCGAGGGCGGCGACCGACGCGACGACCGGCTCCGCCGGGGCGGCCTCGGTCGGCTGCGGTGCCGGCGAGGAGTCGCCCCAGGTCTCGCGGAGCTCCGCGGCCTGCGTCGTCTGCCGGCCGGCGATCACCGCGTCGTTCCACCAGAGCTGCCAGGCCAGGAAGAGCAGGACCATGACGCCGGCGGTCATCAGGAGCTCACCGACGACTCCGAAGAACGAGAGTCGTCGGACCGGGCGGGCCCTCCGTCGCTTCGCTCGCGGCCGCAGAGCCGCCCCGTCGGGGTTCTGGGCGGTCATGCGACGAGTCTAGGCGCGAGCCGTGACCGGCTGTGGCGCATGATCCGGACCTGTGGAGAGCCCTCCCGAGTCGCCGCCTGAGGAGGGCCGATGGGACCACTCGAGCGCCCGCACCGGCCGCTCCGCGAGTCCGCACAGCACCCGCGCAGCCCCGACGCTCCCGGCCCGGAGCCTCCGCCCGGTACAGTGGTCGGCATGGCACGAGCGACGAAGAGCCCGAAGCCCGAGCGCGACGAGGCCCGGACCGGCGAGAACGCACCGAATCCGGTCTGGTTCAAGCCGGTGATGTTCGGCTTCATGCTGCTCGGACTCGCCTGGATCATCGTCTTCTACGTGAGCCAGGGCACCCTGCCGATCCCCGATCTCGGCAACCTCAACATCCTGATCGGCTTCGGCATCGCGTTCATCGGCTTCCTGATGACGACGCGCTGGCGCTGAACCTCCCCCAGTCGTGAACGACGCCCCGTCCGGTCCGCCGACGGGGCGTTCGTCGTCGGTGGAGCGTCTGCGCGCCGCCGGCTGCGTCTTCGCCGAGGAGGAGGCGGGCCTGCTCGAGGAGGCCGCCGACTCCTCCTCCGACCTCGAGCTGATGCTCCGTCGCCGCGAGACGGGCGAGCCCCTCGAGCAGATCCTCGGCTGGGTCGCCTTCCGCGGCCTGCGCGTCCCCGTCGCACCCGGCGTCTTCGTGCCCCGCGTGCGCACCGAGTGGCTGGTCGACTGCGCCCTGGAGGTCCTCCCGGACGGCGCCGTGGTGCTCGACCTCTGCTGCGGATCCGGCGCCCTCGCCCGGTCGATCGCGGAGGAGCGGCCGGACGTCCGCCTGCTCGCGGCCGACCTCTCCCCCGCCGCCGTCGCCTGCGCGCGCCGCACGCTCGCAGGCCGCGCCGACGTCCACGAGGGCGACCTCTTCGACGCTCTCCCCCGGAGTGAGCGCGGGCGGATCGACGTCGTCGTCGTCAACGCCCCCTACGTCCCCACCGCGGCGATCGCGCTCATGCCGCCGGAGGCCCGGGTGCACGAGCCGATGCTCACGCTCGACGGCGGATCGGACGGGCTCGCCCTCCACCGCCGCATCGCTCAGGAGGCGGGAGCGTGGCTCGCACCCCACGGCGTCGTCGTGATCGAGGTCGGCGCGGATCAGGCCGCGGCGAGTGCCTCCGCGTTCCAGGCGGCCGGGTTCGCCACCTCGCTGCACCGCGACGACGACCGTGAGGCGACGGCCCTGGTGGCCGTCCGCCGGAGAACTACACCGCTGTAATTATCCCCAGCTGTGGAATCTCCTGTGGAGAACTCCGCGGTCCCCGCCGCGCTGGCCTGCTCGAGGCGAGGAGGGCCCGGATCCGCACCAGTCCGCCGGTCCTCGGACGCGCCGCCGTCCCCGGATCGTCCTCCCGAGGAGGACACCCGGGACGTTCTCCCCAGTGTTAACAACTCTGTGGATAACTTCCTCCCCACCTGTTGAGAGCACCTGTGGACAGCGGTGGAGACGGTCGCCGCGGGAACGACGAAGCGGCGGGCCCGGGAGTGCGCGAGGCACTGCCGGACCCGCCGCTGCGGGAGGGGACGGGGTCAGCCGAGGACGTAGGCGCCCGCGGTGATCGCCACCAGTCCGACTCCGATGAGCCCGACGAGGAGGTTCTGCGTGCGCCGCTGGGCGCGCTGCCGGGTCTTCGTGAAGACCAGCCCGATGAGCGCGCCGGCCACCAGACCGCCGACGTGCGCCTGCCACGCCACGTTCATCCCGGGCAGGAAGCCGATGACGAGGTTCAGTCCGACCAGCACCAGCAGCTGCGACGCCTGACCGCCCAGGTGCCGGAGGATCACCAGGTACGCGCCCATCAGCCCGAAGATCGCACCGGAGGCGCCGATCACCGGGGTGAGCGGGTTCGCGAGGAGCAGGACGCCCACCGATCCGGCGAACCCGCTCAGGAGGAAGAGGGTGAGGTAGCGCCCGCGGCCCAGCATCCGCTCGAGCACCATGCCGAACACCCACAGCGTGTACATGTTCAGCACCAGGTGGAACGGGATGACGATGAAGAGCGACGTGCTGTGGAGGAACACTGAGGTGAGCATCCGCCACGGCTCGAAGCCGGCACCGAAGCCGGGGAGCGTGTAGGCGGGGGCGTACAGGAGCGCGTTGACCGCCGGTCCGCCGACGAAGGGGAGGATCTCGACGATCCACAGCACGATGCAGAGCGCGATGATCGCGTAGGTCACCGTCGGCTGGTCGGCGCGGGTCATGGACCGCACGCGGGAGAGGAGGGGACCGCGGGTGCGCGGCGCGGTGGCGCGCTGCTGCGCCATGTCGTCCGGGCAGATCACGCCGACCGGAGCGGGCGTCTGGCACTCGCCGCAGATGGTGCGGCCGCACCGCTGGCAGCGCACGAAGCTCTGCCGGTCGGGGTGTCGGTAGCAGGAGTAGGTGCTGCTCGGCGGGACCTGGGTCACGGACGTGCCTCCGGGGAGAACGAGGGCCGGGCCCTGACGGACCCGGCCCTCGAATGAGTGGTGGATGAGGCGATCAGACCTCGGTGATCTCGACGCTCTCGATCACGACGTCCTCGAGCGGCTTGTCACGGCCGTCGGTGGGAATAGCCGAGAGCGACTGCACGAGCTTCTTCGACTCCTCGTCGGCGACGGCGCCGAAGATGGTGTGCTTGCCCTGGAGCCAGGTGGTCGGCGCCACGGTGATGAAGAACTGCGAGCCGTTGGTGCCGCGGCCCGCCTGCTTGCCGGCGTTCGCCATCGCGAGGATGTAGGGCTGGGTGAAGTCGAGCTCCGAGTTGATCTCGTCGTCGAACTGGTACCCCGGGCCGCCGATGCCCTGACCGAGCGGGTCGCCGCCCTGGAGCATGAAGTCGGGGATGATGCGGTGGAAGACGGTGCCGTTGTAGAGCGGCTCCTTCGTCTTCGCACCCGTGGCGGGGTGGGTCCACTCGATGTCGCCGGTCGCGAGACCGACGAAGTTGCGGACCGTCTTGGGAGCGTGGTTCCCGTAGAGGTTGACGACGATGTCGCCCTTGTTGGTGTGGAACGTCGCGACTGCGGTGTGCAAAGGCATGCTCGGATTCTCGCACAGCGCGTCTGTAGGCCCCTGCAACGCCCGGTGTCAATGCGCTGGGTGCGCGATGCGGACGCCGATCGATGAGTGGCAGTATTGAGGCGTTCGCTGCTCGTAGCCGATGGAGGACCAACATGGGTCTGTCACGTAAGCACAAGAAGGACCTCAAGCGTCTTCGCAAGAACGCCGAGGCGGTCTGGGGCGAGCAGCAGGAGGTGCTGGCGCACGCGGCCTCCGTGCTCGAGAAGAGCCGCCGCCACGCGTCGAAGTACGCCAAGAAGGAGCTCGTCCCCTTCGTCAAGGACACGTACGACTCGCGCGTCAAGCCGGTCTACGACAACGGCGTCTCGGCCGTCGAGGGCACGTACTCCTCGGCCCGCAACGCCTACAAGCACAAGGTCGTCCCGACCTTCGCCGCTGTGGGCGGTACGGCCGCCGCCGCCTTCGAGGCCGCCAAGGACTCGAAGAACCGTGCGAAGCTCGCCGAGATCTCGAAGGCGCGCTGGGAGGAGCTCACCACTCCCCCGAAGAAGAAGAGCAAGGTCGGGACGGTCTTCGCGATCGGCGCCGCGCTGGTCGCCGTCGGCGGCATCGGCTACGCCGTCTGGCAGACGTTCCGCGCCGACGACGAGCTGTGGGTCGCCGAGGACGAGCCGCAGAGCGCCGCGCAGAACGCGGCCTCGACCGCTTCCTGACGTTCTCGTCGCTGGAGCCGGGCCCCTCAGGGGGTCCGGCTCCTTCGCATGCCCGGGTTAGGCTTCTGCGGTGGACATCCGGGTCGCCGCGTACGGCGTGATCATCGACGGCGAGCGGATGCTGCTCGCGCACTGGAGCCAGGGGCCGTGGTCGGCCTGGACGCTTCCGGGCGGCGGGATCGACGAGGGCGAGTCGCCCGCCGACGCCGCGGTCCGCGAGATCTTCGAGGAGACGGGCTACCGTGCCGAACTCGAGGCCCTCATCGGCGTGGACTCGCACGTGATCCCCGCGCACCGGCGCAGCGATCCCGAGGCCGGCCCCCTGCACGCCATCCGCGTCGTCTACCGCGCCCGCATCGTGGGCGGCGAGCTCACGCACGAGGTGGACGGCTCCACGGACGCCGCCGCCTGGTTCCCCCTGAGCGACGTCGAGGAGCTGGAGCGCGTCGAGCTCGTCGACGCGGCCCTGACCATGAACGAGGCCTGGCTCCTCCGCTGACGGTGCCCGGGAATCCCCGGCCGCGCCCCGGCGTTCCCTTCGTCGTGATCGTCGAGCTCTACACCTCCGCCTTCTGCGGCGCCTGCCATGCCGCGCGCTCGGTGCTGGAGCGCGCCGCGGAGCTCGTCCCCGCCGCCGAGATCCGCGAGCGCGACGTGGCCCTCCACCCCGTCGAGGCCGAGGCCGCCGGCATCCGCTCGACGCCCACGGTCGTCGTGCGGGACACGGCCGGAGAGGTGGTCTTCCGGGCGGAGGGCGCCCCCTCCCTCCCGCAGGCTCTCGCCGCTCTGGCCCTCGCCCTGCCCGCGTAGGGTGGCCGCGGGAGGACCCATGCACCGTCGCGCTGCGCTCGCGAGCACCGTCGTTCTGCTCGGCGCCCTCGCGCTCTCGGGGTGCGCCTCCGAGGAGCCGGTGACCACCGCCGCGGTCGGGCTCGGACGGGGCGGCGAGCGCGGCAAGGTCCTCGGCGTCGTCGTCGTGTGCTCGGGATCCGTCGACGGCCTCGACCTCGCCGCCTCCGACTCCGCCCCCCTGACCATCGGCGACGGGCTGCGGAGGGTCACCCGCTGGGTCTCCCCGTCCCCGGTCACGCAGCTGGGCGCGACCGACCTCTCCGGATCCACGGTCTGGCCGGCCGACACGGTGATCGAGCGGTTCCCGCTCGGCGTCGACCTCGCGCTGGGCGCCTACGCGACCGACCGCTCCGTGCTCGCCCGCCCGGTCGTCTTCACGGCCGAGCAGTTCGACACGCTCTCCGTCGGTGAGATCATCGTCGGCGACATCCGCGACGGCACGTCCGAGACCCTCTCGGTCCAGCAGTTCCTGGGCCTCGCCTGCGTGGACCGCTGAGCGGGCGGCTCGGCCGTCCGAGTGGCGACCTCGATCGCGGGACCGCACGGTCGGCGACAGGAGAGGCCGCCGAAGACCTCGACACGGTGACCCCGCGACGGCGGAGGACCCGGAGTGCCGTGGGCCGGTGGACCAGAAGGGCCGACGAAGGGGGAGCACCCGCGAGAGGGGAGGAAGTGTGGAGCCTAGGAGATTCGAACTCCTGACATCCTGCTTGCAAAGCAGGCGCTCTACCAACTGAGCTAAGGCCCCGGGCCGGAGACGGGGCGATCCGTCTCCGAGAGTCGAACGGCCCGCCACCGCGAGGTGACGGGCCGTTCGGACCGGGTGGGGGTACCAGGACTTGAACCTGGGACCTCTTCATTATCAGTGAAGCGCTCTAACCGCCTGAGCTATACCCCCGGAATGGCCAGAGGAGACTCTACCCGACATCGAGCAGGAATCCCAATCGGCCGGACCGTGCGCCCTACTGGTTGGTGAAGCCCACCAGGAGGCCGCCGGTGATCTTGACGCTGAGGTTGTACAGCAGCGCCACGATCGCGCCGAGCGCGGTGGTGACGATGGTGTTCAGCACCGCGACGACGATCGCGAAGCCCATGACCTGCGGCAGCGAGATGATCGTGTTGAGGTCGAACGCCTCGGCGCCGGCGATGTCCTGCACGAGGCCGTTGACCTCGTCGAACACGCCCGTCTGGGCCAGGACCGTGTAGACCAGGTAGACGACGACGATCGTGATGATCGCGAGCGTCAGGCCCAGCAGGAACGAGAGCTTCACGGCCGACCAGAAGTCGACGTAGACGAGCTTCAGGCGGACCTGCTTCGCCGCCGGGCTCTTCGCGGACTTCCTGGCGAGCTTCTCGGCGACGGTGCTACTCATCTACGGACCCATCCTCCTCCGACACCGGGGCGGACTCGGCCGGCGCCGCGGCGTCGGGATCCTCGTCCTGGGCGTCGAGATTGCGTTCGGTGTTCTTGGCGAGTGCGATGATGCGGTCGTCCTCAGCGAATCGTGCGAAGACGACTCCCATGGTGTCGCGACCCTTGGCCGGTACCTCGGCCACCGCAGAGCGTACCACCTTGCCGCTGGCGAGCACGACGAGCACCTCGTCGTCCTCTCCGGTGATGATGGCGCCCACGAGGTCGCCACGCTTCTCCTCGAGCTTGGCCACCTTGATGCCCAGCCCGCCGCGTCCCTGGAGGCGGTACTGGTCGACCGCGGTGCGCTTGGCGTAGCCGCCCTCGGTGACCACGAAGACGAAGCCCTCGTCGCTGACGACGTTGGCGTCGAGGAGGCGGTCCTCCCCGCGGAACGACATGCCGCGGACTCCGGAGGTCGAGCGGCCCATCGGACGCAGCGCCTCGTCGGACGCGGTGAAGCGGATCGACATGCCCTTGCGGGAGACCAGCAGCACGTCGCTGTCCTCCTCGACCAGGAGCGCCGAGACGAGCTCGTCGCCGTCGCGCAGCTTGATCGCGATGATGCCGCCGGAGCGGTTCGTGTCGTACTCCGAGAGGGCCGTCTTCTTCACGAGGCCGTCGCGTGTGGCGAGCACCAGGTAGCGGGCCGCCTCGTAGTCGCGGATGTCGAGGATCTGCGCGATCTGCTCCCCCGGCTCGAGCGCGAGCAGGTTCGCGATGTGCTGGCCCTTGGCGTCGCGGCCGGCCTCCTGCAGCTCGTAGGTCTTGGCGCGGTACACGCGGCCGGTGTTCGTGAAGAACAGCAGCCAGTGGTGCGTGGTGGTGACGAAGAAGTGCTCGACGATGTCGTCGGCCTTCAGCTGCGCGCCGCGCACGCCGCGGCCGCCGCGGTGCTGGGCCCGGTAGGAGTCGCTCCGGGTGCGCTTGAGGTAACCGCCTCGGGTGACGGTGACGACCATCTCCTCCTCGGGGATCAGGTCCTCGACGCTCATGTCGCCGTCGAACCCGAAGAGGATCTCGGTGCGGCGGTCGTCGCCGAAGCGGTCGACGATCTCGTCGAGCTCGTCCGAGATGATCGTGCGCTGGCGCTCGGGGCTCGCGAGGATCGACTTGTAGTCCTCGATCTCGGCCTGGATCCGGTCGTGCTCGTCGATGATCTTCTGGCGCTCGAGGGCCGCGAGGCGGCGCAGCTGCATGTCGAGGATGGCGCGGGACTGCACCTCGTCGATGTCGAGCAGCTCCATCAGGCCGTCGCGCGCCTCCTCCACGGTGGGGGA
Source organism: Rathayibacter sp. AY2B9 (assembly GCF_002931595.1). Lineage (NCBI taxonomy): Bacteria > Bacillati > Actinomycetota > Actinomycetes > Micrococcales > Microbacteriaceae > Rathayibacter > Rathayibacter sp. AY2B9. Next base: position 110,638 of record NZ_PSUB01000006.1, on the reverse strand, counting down.
GCGGCGGATGAGGGCGATGACCTCGTCGAGCGCATCGAGCGCCTTGAGGTAGCCGCGCAGGATGTGGATCCGCGCCTCCGCCTCGTCGAGGAGGTACTGGGTTCGGCGCACGATGACCTCGACCTGGTGGTCGACCCACGCGCGGATGAAGCCGTCGAGCGAGAGCGTGCGCGGGATGCCGTCGACGATCGCGAGCATGTTCGCGCCGAAGTTCTCCTGCAGCGGGGTGTGCTTGTAGAGGTTGTTCAACACCACCTTCGCGACGGCGTCGCGCTTGAGGACGACGACGAGGCGCTGGCCGGTGCGACCGGAGGTCTCGTCGCGGATGTCGGCGATGCCCGAGACGCGCCCGTCCTTGACCAGCTCGGCGATCTTGATCGCCAGGTTGTCCGGGTTCACCTGGTACGGCAGCTCGGTGACGACGAGGCAGGTGCGGCCCTGGATCTCCTCGATGGAGACGACGGCGCGCATCGTGATCGAGCCGCGGCCGGTGCGGTACGCGTCCTGGATGCCGCGGACGCCGAGGATCTGCGCACCGGTGGGGAAGTCGGGTCCCTTGATCCGCTGCAGCAGCGCCTCGAGGAGCTCCTCGCGCGTCGCGTCGGGGTTCTCGAGCGCCCACTTGGCGCCGGCGGCGACCTCGCGCAGGTTGTGCGGCGGGATGTTGGTCGCCATGCCGACCGCGATGCCGACGGAGCCGTTGACGAGCAGGTTCGGGAACCGCGCCGGCAGGATCGCCGGCTCGCGCGTGCGGCCGTCGTAGTTGTCCTGGAAGTCGACGGTGTTCTTGTCGATGTCGCGGACCATCTCGAGCGCGAGCGGCGCCATCTTGGTCTCGGTGTACCGGGGGGCGGCCGCGCCGTCGTTGCCGGGGGAGCCGAAGTTGCCCTGCCCGAGCGCGAGCGGGTAGCGGAGGCTCCACGGCTGCACCAGACGGACCAGCGCGTCGTAGATCGCGGAGTCGCCGTGCGGGTGGAACTGGCCCATCACGTCGCCGACGACGCGCGAGCACTTCGAGAACGCCTTGTCGGGACGGTAGCCGCCGTCGTACATGGCGTAGATCACGCGGCGGTGCACGGGCTTCAGGCCGTCGCGCACCTCCGGCAGGGCTCGCCCGACGATGACGCTCATCGCGTAGTCGAGGTAGGAGCGCTGCATCTCGAGCTGCAGGTCGACCGGCTCGATCTTGTCGTGACCGTGGATCACCACACCGGTCTCGGTGACGATGTCGTCGCTCTCGTCCGGGCCGGTGGGGGTGGTGGGTTCTTCTGCCATGGTCTCTGGTCTCTCAGGTGGGTCCGTGCCCCGGAGGAGCGGGGGCGGCGGTCGCGCTGGGTGTCAGGTGTGTCGTCGGTGTGCGGGCCGGTGAGGGCCTCTGTCGCGTTCTGGTCGAGGATGCGGCCCATCGAGGGCCGCCGTCACGTGTTCGAGATGCTCGCGAGGGCGGTCCACTGGACCGCCCGGCCGCCGCCTCTCGAAGGACGTCCGCTTCCTCGACAGCTAGATGTCGAGGAAGCGCACGTCCTTCGCATTCTTCTGGATGAAGGAGCGGCGGGACTCGACGTCCTCGCCCATGAGGGTGGAGAAGATCTCGTCGGCCGCGGCCGCGTCGTCGAGCGTGACCTGGAGGAGGGTCCGCGTGGCGGGGTCCATCGTGGTCTCCCACAGCTCCTTGTAGTCCATCTCGCCGAGGCCCTTGTAGCGCTGGATGCCGTTCTCCTTGGGCATGCGCTTGTTGGTCGCCGAGCCGTGCGCGATCAGGGCGTCGCGCTCGCGGTCGCTGTAGACGTACTCGTGCGGGGAGTTCGACCACTTGAGGCGGTACAGCGGCGGCTGCGCGAGGTAGACGTAGCCGAGGTCGATCAGCGGGCGCATGTAGCGGAAGAGGAGCGTCAGCAGCAGCGTCGTGATGTGCTGGCCGTCGACGTCGGCGTCGGCCATCAGGATGATCTTGTGGTACCGCGCCTTGTCGGGGTTGAAGTCCTCGCCGATGCCGGCGCCGAACGCCGTGATCATCGCCTGGACCTCGTTGTTGCCGAGAGCGCGGTCGAGCCGCGCCTTCTCGACGTTGAGGATCTTGCCGCGGAGGGGGAGGATCGCCTGCGTCTCGGGGTTGCGGCCCTGCACCGCGGATCCGCCCGCCGAGTCGCCCTCGACGATGAAGATCTCGGAGATCGACGGGTCCTTGGACTGGCAGTCCTTGAGCTTGCCCGGCATGCCGCCGCCCTCAAGCAGGCCCTTGCGGCGGGCGGTCTCGCGCGCCTTGCGCGCCGCCATGCGGGCCGAGGCCGCCTGGATCGCCTTGCGGATGATGTCCTTCGCCTGGCTCGGGTTGCGGTCGAACCAGTCGGCCAGCTGCTCGCCGGCCACGCGCTGCACGAACGCCTTCGCCTCGGTGTTGCCGAGCTTCGTCTTGGTCTGGCCCTCGAACTGCGGCTCGCCGAGCTTGATCGACACGACGGCGGTGAGGCCCTCGCGGATGTCGTCGCCCGAGAGGTTCTCGTCCTTCTCCTTGAGCAGGTTGTTCGCGCGCGCGTAGCGGTTGACCAGAGTGGTCAGCGCGGCGCGGAAGCCCTCCTCGTGGGTGCCGCCCTCGTGTGTGTTGATGGTGTTGGCGTAGGTGTGGACGCTCTCGGTGTAGGCCGTGGTCCACTGCATCGCGACCTCGAGCGAGATGCGGCGCTCGGTGTCCTCGGACTCGAAGTCGATGATCTCGGAGTGCACGAGGTCCGACTTCTTCAGCGAGTTGATGTACTCGACGTAGTCGACGAGGCCCTTCTCGTAGTGGAAGACGTCGGTCCGGTCGCCCTCGGTCTCGTTCTCGCCCTCCCCCTCGAACTCGACCTCGTTCTGGTCGGTCAGCGCGATGCGCAGGCCCTTGTTGAGGAACGCCATCTGCTGGAAGCGCGCGCGCAGGGTCTCGTAGTCGAACTCGACCGTCTCGAAGATGCCGGCGTTGGGCCAGAAGGTGATCGTCGTGCCGGTCTCGTCGCTGGCCTCGCCCTTCTCGAGCGGGGCGTCCGGCACTCCGTCGGTGAAGCTCATCCGGTACACGGCGCCCTGGCGCTTGACCTCGACGTCGAGGCGCGTCGAGAGCGCGTTGACCACGGAGGAGCCGACGCCGTGCAGGCCGCCGGAGACCGCGTAGCCGCCGCCGCCGAACTTGCCGCCGGCGTGGAGCACGGTGAGGACCAGCTCGACCGTGGAGATGCCCTCGGTCGGGTGCATGTCGACCGGGATGCCGCGGCCGTTGTCGGAGACGGTGACGCCTCCGTCGGCGCGCATCAGGATCTCGATGTTGTCGCAGTAGCCCGCGAGCGCCTCGTCGACGGCGTTGTCGACGATCTCGTAGACCAGGTGGTGCAGACCGCGCGGACCCGTGGATCCGATGTACATGCCGGGGCGCTTGCGGACCGCCTCGAGGCCCTCGAGGACCTGGATCTGGTTCGCGCCGTAGTCGCCGGACGACTTGGTCGACATGCTCTCGTGCGGAGCGGAGGGGGCTGCTGAGCCGTTCGCGTCCAGGTCGTTCGCTGCGGGTGACGTGGAGTCGTTCGGCTCGTGAGTCATAGCTGTGGAGTTCTCCTCTGACGGTCCGTCGCGACGCGCACGGTGATCTGGAGATCGCCCGCGCGGCGGCGTCACTGCGGTTCGGCGGCCCTCCATTCTACCGCGTGCCGGGTCGATCCGAAGCGCTGGACGGCGATCTGAGGCGCGAAAGATCGGCGGTCGACCGAAAATGCGTCCTCAGCCGTAGGTGTCGCGCGGACCACGCCCTGGAATCGACCTGGGACCCTTTTTCCAGTTCGGGACGTCCGGGCCCTGGAAACGGATCGACGCGATGCCCGCGTCGGGGAAGTTCACCGCGATGTGGTTCATGATCTCGATCCGCATCAGCCGGAGCTGCGTCGACCACGCCGTGGACTCGCACGCGACCGTCAGCACGCCGTCGACGACGCCCACCGGAGTCGAGTGCTTCGCGGTCTCCTCGCCGGCGATCGCCGTCCACGACGACATCAGGTCGCCCTGCGCCAGCGGCGCCGTCCAGCCGAGCTTCACGGTGAGGGAGTCGAGGACGTCGCCGAGGTCGTGCGGGTCGCGGCCCTTGCCGAACGGGATCGCGTCGCCCTTGGGCTCGGCACGCTCGACGGTCTTCCGGATGCGGCGCGGGCCGTCGGCGCCGAACACCTCCTTGAGGTGGCGGTAGACGCGGGCGGCTCCGGGGACGCGGGATCTGTGGACGCCGGCGCTGGGGACGCGGGCTCCGAGGAGGAGGCCGCGGCGGAGGAGACGACACCAGGAGAAGGGGAGTCGAACGAGACCGGATCAGGAGAAGAGGAGTGGGAGGACTCGGGACCGGGAGGAGCGGAGTCGGAGGACACCGGATCGGACGAGGCGGAGTCGGGTGCGATCGGCTCCGGCACGGCGATCGGCGCGGCGGCGGCGCCCGTGCCGACGATCCGGCCGGCCTCGATCCGCACGGTGTGCGCGGCCAGCGCCTCCGGGACGTCGTCGAAGACGGCCGCCGTGATCAGGACCTGCTCGTAGTCGGCGACCACCGAGGCGAGCCGCTCGCGCCGGCGCGCGTCCAGCTCGGCGAAGACGTCGTCGAGCATCAGCACCGGATCGCCCATGGGGGAGTCGCGCCGGAGCAGCTCCGCGGCGCCCAGCTTCAGCGCCAGCGCGAACGACCAGCTCTCGCCGTGGCTGGCGTAGCCCTTGGCCGGCAGCGCGTTCAGCTCGAACTGCACGTCGTCGCGGTGCGGGCCGACGAGGGAGACGCCCCGGTCGAGCTCGCGGCGGCGCACCCCGGCCAGGGCGGACGCGAACGCCTCCGCCAGTTCCTCGCCCGCCGCCGGTGACGCGGCGCCCGGCTGCTCCACGGGCTCGCCGTCGTCGTCGACCGCGCCCTCGATGCTCAGGCGGGAGCGGAGCACCGGACGCTGGTCGGCACCGGCGACCGCCTCGTACGCGGCGCGCACGGGTCCGCTCAGCTCCTCCACCAGGGTGAGGCGCGACTGCATGATCTCGGTCCCGAGCGCGATCAGGCGCTCGTCCCAAATGTCGAGGGTGCCGAGCTTCGACGGGTCGCGGACGCCGCTCGCGCGCGCCGACTTGAGCAGCGAGTTGCGCTGGCGCAGCACCCGCTCGTAGTCGGCCTGGACGGCGCTCATCCGCGGGGAGCGGAGGATCACCAGCTGGTCGAGGAAGCGGCGGCGGGCCGACGGGTCGCCGCGGATGAGGAGGAGGTCCTCCGGGGCGAAGAGGACGCTGGAGAAGAAGCGGGGGAGCTCGCGCGGCTTGATCCCGCCGCGGTTGATCTGCGCGCGGTTGGGGGAGGAGCGGTTGATCTGCACCTCGGCCAGCAGGTCGCGCTCGCCGTTGCGGAGGCGGGCGCGCACCACGGCGCTGTCCCGGCCGGCGCGGATGAGCGCCTGGTCGCTCGACACGCGGTGCGAGCCCAGGGTGGAGAGGTAGCCGAGAGATTCGACGAGGTTCGTCTTGCCCTGGCCGTTGCGGCCGACGAAGAGGTTCGGTCCGGGCACGAGCTCGACATCGACCGACTCGTAGTTCCGGAAGTCGCTGAGCGCCAGCTGCGTCACCTGCACGTCGCGCTCCTCTCCTCCACCCGTCGTCGCGGGCCTTCACTGCACCCCTGCGGGCTCCTCGCCCGTCTCGCTCGGCCGGTCCACCCGCCCCGGCGCCTGCGGCCCGCTGTCCCCCTGCCGGCCAGGCCTGCGCCCCCGGTCTCGACACGCCCCTGCGGGCTACTCGACCGGCACGGCGGCGGAACCGTCCGGGACGCGAATCCCGATACGCCCTTCCGGGGCCACTACTCGCTCACCATGATCGGCGGCGCCCGTCCCCGCCTGTGAAGGCGGCCGCAGGCTCGCCGCCCGACGCCGGTAGCAGGGTGGAGGCGGCCGGAGGCCCGCCGCCTCCGTGAGAGCATCCCTGCCTCACGGGGGCGGCGGGCCGCAGTCCGCCGTCCGTCACCGGCTCTACGGAACGCGCCCCCCTCCGGAAGCCGACCGCCGTGAGGACTGCCGGAGGCAGTCCTCACCAGCCGACTCAGTCGACGGCCTTGACGGAGTGCCCGCCGAACTGGTTGCGGAGCGCTGCGACGGCCTTCATCGCGGGGGAGTCCTCCTGGCGGGAGACGAAGCGGGCGAAGATCGAGGCGCTGATCGTGGGCACCGGGACGGCGTTGTTGATGGCCTCCTCGATGGTCCAGCGGCCCTCGCCCGAGTCCTGCACGTAGCCCTCGATGTTCTTGAAGTCCGGGTCCTGCTCGAGGGCGCGGACGAGGAGCTCGAGCAGCCAGGAGCGCACGACCGTGCCGCGCTGCCAGGCCTTGAAGGTGCCGGTGACGTCCTTGATGATGTCGCTGCGGGTCTCGAGCAGCTCGTAGCCCTCGGCGAACGCCTGCATCAGGGCGTACTCGATGCCGTTGTGGACCATCTTCGCGTAGTGGCCGGCGCCGACCTCGCCGACGTGGACGAAGCCCTCCTCGCGGGGGCCCTCCGGGCGCAGCGCGTCGAAGACGGGCATGGCGTACTCGACGAGCTCCTTCGGGCCGCCGACCATCAGGCCGTAGCCGTTCTGGAGTCCCCAGACTCCGCCGGAGACGCCCGCGTCGATGTAGTGGATGCCCTTGGGCTTCAGGAGCGCGTCGTGCTTGAAGTCCTCGGTGAAGCGGGAGTTGCCGCCGTCGATGACGAGGTCGCCCTCGCTGAGCTTCTCCGACAGGTCCTTGACGACCGCGTCGGTGATCTCGCCGGCGGGCACCATCACCCAGACGATGCGGGGCGAGGGGAGTGCGGCGATCATCTCGTCGAGAGAGGCCGCGTCCGAGACGTCGGGGTTGCGGTCGTAGCCGGTGACCTCGAGCCCCTTGGAGCGGAGGCGGGAGCGCATGTTGTCGCCCATCTTGCCGAGGCCGACGAGTCCGATGTGCATGGTGAACCTTCCTGGATTCGTTGTCCGGCGGGCGGGCGCTCGTCGGGAGCGGGGCGGTCGCGGCTCTGCGATCCGGGGAGTGGTCAGCGCAGCAGCAGGTTGGGCTGGAGCAGGTAGCGGTAGCTGTCGCTGCCGGGCTGCTCCCGCGAGGTCTGCGCGGTGATCAGGACGGGGCCGGGCTTGTTGGGGTTCTCGGTCTTCGTGAACGCGATGCGCACGAACTCCGAGTGGACGGCGGCGAGGCCGTCGAGCAGGAACTGCGGCTTGAGCGAGACGACCACGTCGTCGCCGGTCACGATCGCGTCGATGCTCTCGGACGCCTGCGCCTGCTCCGAGCCGATGGCCTCGAGGGTGAGGCCGTCGCTGCTGAAGCTGAAGCGGAGGGCCGCCTCTCGCTCGAGCACGAGCGAGACGCGGCGGGTGGCCTCGATGAGGTCGCTGGTCGACATGACCGCGTAGTTCTCGACGGAGGCGGGGAAGAGGCGCTTCACGGGCGGGAAGTTGCCCTTGATCAGCAGCGAGGTGACGGTCTTGCGGTCCGCGGTGAAGGCGATCAGCTCGCGCTCGTCGCGGTTGGTGATCGCGACGGAGACGGTGCCGGAGTGGCCGAAGGTCTTGCCGACCTCCTGCAGCGTGCGCGCGGGCACGAGGGCGGTGAGCGGCTGGGTGGGCGCGGGGTTGTCCCCGTTGTCCCAGTCGATCTCGCGGACGGCGACGCGGTAGCGGTCCGTCGCGACGAGGCCGATCGTGTTCTCGGTGATCTCGAGCTGCACGCCGGTGATGACGGGGGTCACGTCGTCGCGGGAGGCGGCGACCGCGACCTGCGAGACGGCGGCTGCGAAGGCGTCGGCCGGGACGAGGCCGGTGGAGGCGTCGATCTCGGGGATGCTCGGGTACTCCTCCACGGGCATCTGCAGGAGCGTGAAGTGCGCCGAGCCGGCCGAGACCGAGACGCGCGACTCCTCCGTGGCGATGCGCACGGGAGCGTTGGGGAGGCGGTTCGCGATGTCGGCGAGCAGACGGCCCGAGACGAGCACGGTCCCCGTCTCCTCCACGTCGGCCGCGATCTGCGTCTGCGCGGACACCTCGTAGTCGAAGGAGGACAGCGTCAGACCCTCGGCGGTCGCCTCGATGAGGACTCCGGAGAGGATCGGCAGGGTCGTGCGCTGCGGAAGCAGCTTGACCGCGAAGGACACCGCCTCGCTGAAGACATCGCGGTTGGCTTGGAACCTCACGAGTACACCCCTGACGAGTCGCGGACGAAGACCGTCGCCCATCGTACCCGCCGGGCTCGGCGAGCTCGGAAGGGGGTGGACGGCCGAGCACTCCCGAGCCGCTGTGGAGAGGTTGCCGGTCGAGGCTTCATTAAAGAGAGAACTGCGTTAACAGTGTTAACACGTGTGGAAACTGTGGAAAACGCTTCGGACCCCTTCTCCTGGGTGGGATCGGAGGGACCCGCCCCTGTGGAGGGAGTGTGAGCGGGCCCGTGGACGCCTGTGGAGCGATCCGAGCCGACCGTTCGCCCTCCACAGGCGGGCTCTCCCGGCGCACAGTCCCGAGGCGGTTGTCCACAGTTATCCACAGGTTCCTCACACTGTGGAAATCGGCCCTCCGAGGGGCGCGAGGCGGCGTGTCCGAGGCGCGCGCGGCGGGTCGAGGAGTCCGTCGACGACTTCTCCGGGTCACGACGGCGGCCGTCGAGCGCAGCTGCCGCCGTCCGAGCGGCGGGAAGACGGCGCGAGTTCCCTCTCCCCCGCGCTGCTCTCCGGGCCGTCGCACGGCGGATCGACGCCGTTCGATCGCACGCAGGCCGCCCCGCCGCTCCGCCGCTCGCCCGGACCCCCTGAGCATGTCCGGTCCGTGCTGGTCGAGTAGCCCCAGCGCGCCGTATCGAGACCCCCGCCAGCGCCTTCGCCTGATCTCGACGCGCGCCGACACCGACGTCCTGCTGCTCGCGCCGCGATCCCCGTCGCCTCCGCCTCCCCTCACGCGAGGAAGGAGGGGAGCGATTACCCGACCACCGGGCACGGACGCTGATGGACCCCGGGGCACGCCACCCGGGACAGGCGGTCCCGGGGACCGTACGACTGTCGGCTAGCGGTTCGTCTTGATGCGGGTGGTCAGCTCGGTGACCTGGTTGTAGATGCTGCGGCGCTCCTTCATGAGCTCCGAGATCTTCTTGTTCGCGTACATCACCGTGGTGTGGTCGCGGTTGCCGAACAGCTGGCCGATCTTGGGCAGCGAGAGGTTCGTCAGCTCGCGGCACAGGTACATGGCGATCTGGCGCGCGGTGGCGACGGCCTGCGAGCGCGACGAGCCGTAGAGGTCGTCGACCGTGAGCTTGAAGTAGTCCGCGGTGTGGTTGATGATGTCGACCGGCGAGATGACGTTGTCCTCGTCGAGCGTGATCAGGTCCTTCAGCACGGTCTGCACGAGCGACATGTCGACCGGCGTCCGGTTCAGGCTCGCGAACGCGGTGACGCGGATGAGCGTCCCCTCGAGCTCGCGGATGTTGCTCGACACCTTCGACGCCATGAACTCGAGGATGTCGTCGGGCACGAGCAGCTTCTCGCTGACCGCCTTCTTGCGGAGGATCGCGATGCGGGTCTCGAGGTCGGGAGCCTGCACATCGGTGATGAGGCCCCACTCGAAGCGCGAGCGCATCCGGTCCTCGAAGCCCGTCAATGCCTTCGGCGGCAGATCGGACGTGATCACGACCTGCTTGTTGTGGTCGTGCAGCTGGTTGAAGGTGTGGAAGAACGCCTCCTGCGTCTCCGCCTTCCCCTGCAGGAACTGGATGTCGTCGATCAGGAGGATATCGACGTTGCGGTAGCGGCCGTGGAAGGCGTTGCCCCGGTTGTTCGCGATCGAGTTGATGAAGTCGTTCGTGAACTCCTCGCTCGAGACGTACCGCACGCGGATCCCCGGGTAGAGGCTCATCGCGTAGTGGCCGATGGCGTGGAGGAGGTGCGTCTTGCCGAGCCCGGAGTCGCCGTAGACGAAGAGCGGGTTGTAGGCCTTGGCGGGAGCCTCGGCGACGGCGACGGCCGCGGCGTGCGCGAACCGGTTGGAGCCTCCGATGACGAAGTTGTCGAAGCTGTACTTCGGGTTCAGCCGGGTGTCGGTCGCCGGCACGGTCCGCAGCTCCTCGACCCCGCGGGTCGGCGCGACCGTCGCCGAGGAGGCGGTGATCGGCTCGAACGGGTTCATCGACTCCTGCGACGACGGGGAGCTGAGGGGCTCGTGCTCGATGTCGGGGTTCACCACGAAGGCGAACGTCGTGACGCCGAAGGAGTCGTCGAGCGTCCCGATCGCGCTGAGCAGGGGCACGCGCACGCGCTGCTCGAGCATTCCGCGGGTGAACTCGTTCGGGACCTCCAGGTAGAAGGTGCCCGCCATGATGCCCTTGGGCTCCACGAGCGAGACGAACCCGTAGAGGGGAGCGGTGATCCGCTCGTCCTGGGACAGTGCGCCGAGGATCACGTTCCACGCGTCGACCATCGACGTGTCGTCTGCCATCTGTCTCCGGTCCTGGGTGCTGTCGCTGTGAAGTCGCTGCGGGATCGCCGTCTCCGCCGGACCCGTCGCCGCCCGCTGCAGGGGCGTCGCGGACCGGGCGCGGAGCCGGGTCTCGAGTGCCGCTCTCTCCACAGGGTTGTCCACCGGCCTCGAGCGATGCCTGTGCGGGCGCGGGAGGACGCGGATCCCACCTGTGGATAACTGCGGCTCAACACCGTAACGAACCGAGCCGACGGGAGACAAATCCACCACAGCGACACCCGCGTGTCAATGCGCGGAACCCCGTGTCCCGTGTGCATGATCGAGGTTTCGCGCCGTCCACATTTGACCGGTGGCGGAACAGGCCGTAGTTTAAATCAGTTGACGCCTGCCCGGTGTCGTCCGTGCGGCCCTCGCAGGCCGAGCGGATTCCGCAGCCGGGCACCCCTTCTTCCCGGAGGATCCGAGTCTCCGCCCGAGCGGGTGGTGCCGGTTCGCGCCGCGGAACACGTACGTGGAGATCTGATTATGAGCAAGCGAACCTTCCAGCCGAACAACCGTCGTCGCGCCAAGGTGCACGGCTTCCGTCTGCGCATGCGCACCCGTGCCGGCCGCGGCATCCTCAGCGCGCGCCGCGCCAAGGGGCGCACCGAGCTCTCCGCCTAGCAGCGAGCGGTACCGACCAGCGGTGCTGGCCAGAGCCAATCGCATCGTCCACGGAGGCGAGTACCGGACAGTCGTCCGTCGCGGTGTGCGGTCCACAGGACCGCACACCGTCACGTATGTCCGCCGATCCTCCGCGGGCGATCCGGCACGGTTCGGGTTCATCGTCGCCAAGACGGTCGGCACCGCGGTGACGCGCAACACCGTCCGTCGCCGGCTCAAGGCCGTGGCGTTCGAGCTCGTCCCCGAGATCGACCCCGGCACCCAGGTCGTCGTCCGCGCGCTGCCCGGCAGCGCCGACGCCCCCTGGTCGGAGCTGCGCTCCGAGGTGTGGTCCGCGATGGCGCGAGCCGCGCGGAAGAGCGGGGCGTCCTCGTGACCGCCGTGCTCCCCCGCCGCGAGGCACCGTTCGCCCGGCTCGGGTGGGCGATCCTCCTGCTGCCGCGGAACATCGGCGTCCTGCTCCTGATCGTCTACCGGGCGGTCGTGTCCCCTCTCTACGGGGACGTCTGCCGCTACTACCCCTCGTGCTCCGCGTACGCGCTCCAGGCGGTCCAGCTCCACGGGCTCGTCCTCGGCTCCGTCCTCGCGGCCCGCCGTCTGCTCCGCTGCCACCCGTGGGCGGCCGGCGGCATCGACGACGTCCCGACCTCGATCCCCCTGCACCGACCGGCTTCCGGCCGGACCCGCTTCGCCGTGACGCGAGCCGGGTTCGTCGTGGGCCCTCGAAAGGACTGACCCCACTCCATGGACCTCCTCGGCACGATCCTCTGGCCCCTCAAGTGGGTGGTCGAGCTGCTCCTCGTCGCCTTCCACCAGCTGCTGACCTTCACCGGCATGGAGGCGGCCGCGGGAATCACCTGGGTCCTCTCGATCGTCGGCCTGGTCATCGTCATCCGCGCCGCGCTCATCCCGATCTTCGTCAAGCAGATCAAGAGCCAGCGCCGGATGCTCGAGGTCGCACCCCAGCTCAAGAAGATCCAGGACAAGTACAAGGGCAAGCGCGACCAGCTGTCCCGCGAGGCGATGTCCCGCGAGACCATGGAGCTCTACAAGAAGACGGGCACCAACCCGCTCGCCTCCTGCCTGCCCCTGCTGATCCAGATGCCGATCTTCTTCAGCCTGTTCTCGGTGCTGAACGCGGCGCAGCACAGCCAGAAGGGCGTGGGCCCGCTCGACGAGACGCTCGCCCGCCAGTTCGGCGAGGCGAACCTCTTCGGCGTCGCACCGCTGCACCAGTCGATCCAGGGCGCACTCGCCGAGGGCGGCCAGGAGCCGGTCATCATCATCGCGGTGATCATGGTCGTCCTGATGACCGCGTCGCAGTTCATCACCCAGCTGCAGATCGTCTCGAAGAACATGTCGCCCGAGGCGAAGGCCTCGCCGACGTTCAAGCAGCAGCGGATCCTGCTCTACATCCTCCCCCTGGTCTTCGCCTTCTCGGGCTTCGCCTTCCCCCTCGGCGTCATGTTCTACTGGCTGACCTCGAACATCTGGACGATGATCCAGCAGTTCATCGTCATCCGGAACATGCCGACCCCGGGCAGCGAGGCCGCCAAGGCCCGCGAGGAGCGCCTGCGCCGCAAGGGCAAGCTGGTCGAGGAGACCACGGCCGCCGGCGACGTCACCCTCGTCGAGAAGAAGGCCGTGCAGCGCACGCAGCCCGTGAGCAAGAACCGCTCCAAGAAGCAAGCCGGAAAGAAGTAGAGCCGCCATGACCGATCCGATGCAGACCATCACCGACGACGCGTCCGCACCCGCGGACGTGGACGCGTCCGCCGTCGACGAGGCGCCCGAGTCCACGCTCTCTCAGCTCGAGGACGAGGGCGACGTCGCCGCCGACTACATCGAGGAGTTCCTCGACATCTGCGACCTCGACGGCGACATCGACATCGAGGTCCGCAACGGCCGCGCCTACCTCTCTGTCACCGCCTCCGGCGACACGAACCTCCGGGTGCTCTCCCGCCCCGACGCCGTCCAGGCGCTGCAGGAGCTCACCCGCCTGGCCGTCCAGACGAAGACCGGCGCGTTCTCCCGCCTCATCCTCGACATCGGCGGCTCCCGCGACGCCCGCGAGGCGGAGCTGGCCCAGCTGGTCGACCGCGCGATCGAGCGGATCGAGGACGGCGCCACGGCGGCCTCGCTCCCGCCCATGTCGTCGTACGAGCGCAAGCTGGTCCACGACATGGTGGGCGAGCGCGGCTTCGTGTCGGAGTCGCGCGGCGAGGCGCGCGAGCGCCACACCGTCATCACCCGCGGCTGAACGGCGTGGAGTCGACCCTCGAGGCCGAGCCCGCAGCCGCTGCGGCGATCGCCGGCGACCGCCTGCCCCTCCTGCGGCGGTTCACGGAGGCTCTCGCCGACCAGGGTGAGGAGCGCGGCCTGATCGGGCCCTTGGAGCTCCCCCGTCTCTGGACGCGGCACGTGCTCAACAGCGCCCTGGTGGCCCCTCTCCTGCGTCCGGGACTGGTGGGTGATGTCGGCAGTGGCGCGGGCCTTCCCGGGCTCGTCCTGGCCATCGTGCGGCCCGACGTCCGCTTCGTGCTCATCGAGCCGATGGAGCGTCGCGTCGTCTGGCTTCAGGAGCAGGTGGACGGACTCGGACTCGAGAATGTCTCAGTTCTTCGAGCCCGTGCTGAAGAGGCGGAGCTCGCGGAGCCTCTCGACCAGGTGACCGCTCGGGCGGTCAGCGCCCTCTCGAAGCTGATCCCGCTGACCGCGCCGCTGCTGCGGCCCGGAGGCGAGCTGGTCCTGTTGAAGGGCATCAACGCCGAGAAGGAGATCGAGGCGGCGGCCAAGCAGATCCGTCGTTTCCGTCTCTCCCCGCCCGAGGTCGTCGTGCTCGGCGACGGCGTGCTCTCCGAGGTGACGAGGGTCGTCCGGGCTACAGTAGGTTGATCGCCACGACGCCGCAGTGAGCCCCCGACTCCTCGTCCGTCGACTCCTCGGTGCTGATGTCCGTCCCACTCGCTGAGCGAAGGTTTCACGTGAAACAACCCGATTCCGCCGGTCTGACCGGAGGCTTCGATTCCTCGACTCCCCTGGCCCGGGAGATCGCGGACATGACCCGTCGGCGCGCACTGTTGAACGCCCAGCCGCTGCCCAAGCCCGAGTCGACGCGCGTCATCACGATCTCGAACCAGAAGGGCGGCGTCGGCAAGACGACGACGACCGTCAACCTCGCCGCCGGGCTCGCCCGCGGTGAGGCGAAGGTGCTCGTCATCGACCTCGATCCGCAGGGCAACGCGTCGACGGCCCTGGGCATCGAGCACCGCGCCGAGACGGCCAGCGTGTACGACGTGATCGTCAACGACACTCCCCTCGCGGACGTCGTGCAGAAGAGCCCGGAGTTCGCCTCGCTCTACGGTGTGCCGGCGACCATCCACCTGGCCGGCGCCGAGATCGAGCTGGTCTCGCTCGTCGCACGCGAGCAGCGTCTTCGCCGTGCGCTCGACCGCATGCTCGACACCATGGACGAGCCGTTCGACTACGTCTTCATCGACTGCCCGCCGTCGCTCGGTCTGCTGACCATCAACGCGTTCGTCGCCGCTCGCGAGGTGCTCATCCCGATCCAGTGCGAGTACTACGCGCTCGAGGGGCTCAGCCAGCTGCTCAAGAACATCGACTTGATCGAGCGGCACCTCAATCCGAACCTCGGTGTCTCGACGATCCTCCTGACGATGTACGACGGCCGCACCAACCTCTCCCAGCAGGTGGCAGCGGATGTCCGAGAACACTTCCCGAAGGAGGTGCTGCGCGCGGTGATCCCGCGCAACGTGAGGATCTCGGAGGCGCCGAGCTACGGACAGAGCGTGATCAGCTACGACCCGCAGTCGTCCGGTTCGCTGGCGTATCTGGAGGCGGCCGCGGAGATCGCACGACGCGGAGCCCGGAAGACACCCGAGACGGCACACGAAGGAGAGGCACGCTGATGGCGACCAAGCGCACGGGACTCGGCCGGGGGATCGGCTCGCTCATCCCGACCAGCGACGAGTCGCGCTCCCGGCCCGTCGACGTCTTTTTCCCTGATCAGGTCGGCGATTCGGCCCGTGCCGAGGAGCTCCTCGAGGTCCCCGGAGCGCGCTTGGCGCGACTCCCCCTCGCCGACATCACCCCCAACACGGCGCAGCCGCGGTCGGTGTTCGACGAGGACGACCTCGCGGAACTCGTCCACAGCATCCGCGAGTTCGGGGTGCTGCAGCCGATCGTCGTCCGGCCCGTGACGGCTCGCGGCGGAGCGAAGTACGAGCTCGTCATGGGTGAGCGCCGGTTCCGCGCCTCGAAGGCCGCGGGACTGACCACCATCCCCGCGGTCGTCAAGGACACAGCCGACGAGAACATGCTCCGCGACGCGCTGCTGGAGAACCTGCACCGCGCCGACCTCAACCCGCTCGAGGAGGCGTCCGCCTACCAGCAGCTCCTCAGCGACTTCGGGATCACCCAGGAGGCCCTGGCGACGCGGCTCGGACGTTCGCGGCCGCAGATCTCGAACACGCTCCGTCTCCTGCGGCTCCCGGCCGATGTGCAGGCCCGCGTCGCTGCCGGCGTCCTGACCGCAGGACACGCGCGTGCGGTTCTGTCCCTCGACGACGTCGAGATGATGCGCCGCCTGGCCGACAAGATCGTCAACGAGGACCTGTCCGTCCGTGCCGCCGAGGCCGCCGCGGCGCAGATGAAGGCGCCGCGGACGACCACGCGTCCCGTGGTGGAGGAGCAGGGCGGGCACTCCGGACACCTCTCGTCGATCGCGGATCACCTCGGCGACCGGTTGAACACGCGCGTCAAGGTCACCCTGGGCGCACGTAAGGGCCAGATGGTCATCGACTTCGCCACCATCCAGGACTTGAACCGCATCCTCGCGGAGATCGGGGAGCCGACCGAGGTGTCGCTCGCTCCGTAGTGGCCGGCCTAGTGGCCGCCACTGATTCGCCGTGCGGCTGGCGTGCGCGTGCTCGCGCTGTGTTCTTGGCCGAAATCGCCGATGTGGCGGTATCCGCTCCCCTCGTCGGCACCGCGATCGCAGATCAGCACGCTTGGGGCGATCTTCGAGATGCCTTGTGAGCTGAGGATTCTCGGTTGTCGTCCTCTCTCTGATTGATAGGCCCTTCTGACCGGTACAGTCCGATGAAGTGGTTCCAGGTTCTGCGGGGCCCTGCTGACTCCGGTCCTGGTCGAGAATACGGCTGGTATTGCCGACCGGTGACGATCGCCGGGTATCTGGGGCATTGATCTCTGGATAGAGCAGCTCACGATGCGCCTATATGGCGGTTGAGTAGGCGTGGAGCGCCGGATCTAGGGTTGGCTGAGTTCAGACCTCCTGACCTCCGGAGTTCATGTCGCTTTCAGTGACTCGCTGGCAGGCGCAGGAAGGGTACCTGGGCGGGTCGTACTCGGTGGCGCTCTCCGCTGCCCAGGGCGACGTCATGGTCGCCCATAGTCGCGTGCGCAATGTTTCACGTGAAACTTTCCTACGTTGGCCGCTGAGATGAGGATCACCTCGGCTGTCCGTGCATCCCAAGTCGCCGGTGAGGAGCGCCTCCTCGGCCTCCAGAAATTGGCCAGCGGGGGGCAACCTTAGACGAAATGCAGTATCGCTTCGTTTTCGCGGATCGATGCAGATGTGATGACTGGGTTCGCCGAGGTTTGACGGAGGACTCCGTCGGCGGTCGCCCCCAGAGAGCACTGAAAGAGACGATGGCTGGGCCGTTTCACGTGAAACGGTCCGCTCTAGGGCGGCCTAGCCATTGAAGAGCTACGAGCTTGCCATGTAGGAGAGGAGGCCCTCGTCGGCTCGACTCGCTCGAACGGGCGCAACATTTCGGATCGAAGTTGCTCAACGGCTGCGGAAGCGTTTCACGTGAAACGCCCCTGCTGAGAACATTGGACGCCCATGGGGATCGTCGCGGGACCGACTTCGACCGCAATGCTCGAAAGAGATTGCTCGCCTGACCAGCCGAATAGAGACACCAACCCCCCCCGAGACGAAGTTGAGGTCGGAGAACCAAGCTAACGGGGTCCCTTCGGGCCGTGGATCTCAGTACGTCGCGTTGTGGCTACTCGACCAGCACGGCGACGGGTGCATGGTGTCGATCAGCGTCGATCGACCATGTTGTGTCTCCCCAGAGATGCGCGGGTGGCGATCGTGGTGAGCCTCGATTCGACGCACTACTGCTCTTCACCGGTGTGTCTGCGGATATGGCCAGACAGTGGGCGTGGATACATCCCTCCAGGCAACGCCCACCAGGTACCCACTGGGGGTGGCCGGGTCTCGATGCGCGGCAATGCGTCTACTCGACCAGCATGACGACGAGGACCAAGTGGCGATGGATGCCCGTGGGCCTGGTGAAAAGGTGGCGGCGGGGGCGGGATGTACCACGCTGATCTGCGGATGATCGACCGGCGCGGCGACAGATGTCTAACGTTGGTGGGAGTCGATACGCGGCCTCGGGTTCTTCCCCGAGTTGGCACTACTGGTCTGCTGATGAAGACGTGGACCCGTTATTGAGTGGCTACTCGACCCGCATTGTAGGGAGAAGGCGGCGATAGAGGGTCCTGATCGGTCGCGACGCTATTACTCGTCTGGCATGGATTCGAGCAGTGTTCAGAACTCAGCAGCCACGTGATCAGGAGCGTACGCGCAGCGGACCGTTTCACGTGAAACGGTGGAGGTCAGGAGGCTGCGAGCTTCGCGAGGGTGGAGTAGACGTCGCCGAGGTAGCGGCCGGATGCCTCGATGGCCTGAGGAACGAGTGAGGTCTCGGTCATTCCGGGAAGGACGTTCGCGTCGAAGAACCAGGGGAGTCCGGCCTCGTCGATGATGAAGTCGAGTCGCGACAGATGGCGGAGCCCCAGCAGTTCGTGGATCGCAACGGCCACGCGGGACACCTCCTCCGTGATCTCCGGCGAGATCCGTGGCGGCGTGTAGAAGTGCGTCTCCCCCGCGTTGTAGCGCGCCTCGAAGGTGTACTGGCCCGCGACGGGTGCGATCTCGACAGGCGGCAGGGCGAAAGGACCGTCACCGAGGTCGAGAACACCGACGGAGACCTCGGTCCCCTGGATCTGCTGTTCGATGAGCACGACGTCGCCGTAGGTGTACGCCTCGACCATCGCTCGCGGGAGCTGCGACGACTCCGTCACGATGCTGACGCCCTGGGCCGAACCGCCCTGAGCGGGCTTTACCACGAGGGAGCCCGGCAGGTGCGCCTCGACCTGCTCCAGGATCCCGGCGGCTCCGAGCTCGCGGAAGGTCTCGCGGGGGAGGGTGACGGATCGCGGGGTCGAGAAGCCCGCGCGAGCGACGAGCGTCTTCGCGGTCGGCTTGAACCAGGCCAGGCGCGCCGCGTCCGTCTGGGAGCCGACGTAGGCGAAGCCCGCCGCCTCGAGGAGCCCGAGGAGCGCACCGTCCTCACCGCTCGCCCCGTGCACCGCGGGCCAGACGACGTCGGGACGCTTCTGCAGGAGCGTCGAGAGGAGGCCGGCGTCCGGTTCGTGCAGGGAGACGCGGTGGCCCATGGCGGACAGACGGTCCGCCACGCGTCGGCCCGACCGCAGGGAGACGTCGCGCTCGTGGCTGATGCCACCGCTGATGACGACGATGTCGAGAGTACGGTCGAGCACAGAGAAATCGGTCATGACCAGGGCTTTCTTATCGAAGGAGCGGTGTCAGGAGACGTTCGGCGGCAGGACGGCGTCGCGCTTGCTCGCGTCGGCGCTGCTCAGCCGGCCCGTGCCCGCGAAGGTCGACAGCAGATCGAGCTCCCCGTTGATGACCGTGGCGAGGCGGCGGATGCCGTCACCGATGCGCTCCGGCGTCGGGTAGCAGAACGAGAGGCGGATGTTCTGACGTCCGTCTCCGTTGCCGTAGAACGCAGTGCCCGGCGTGTACGCGACGAGCTCCTTCACCGCGCGCGGCAGCATCGCCTTGGAGTCGAGCTCCGCGGGCAGCGTGACCCAGACGTAGAAGCCGCCGTTCGGGTTCGTCCAGCTGAGGCCGGGCAGATGGGTCTGCAGGCCCTTCAGCATCGCTTCCTTCCGCTCGCGATAGACGCCGCGGAAGGTGTCGATCTGTCCGCGCCAGTCGGCCGTTTCGAGGTACTTCGAGATGACCAGCTGGCTGAAGGACGACGGACTGAGGACGGCCGCCTCGTTGGCGAGGATCAGCCGCTCGCGGATCGCGTGCGGAGCGAGAGCCCAGCCCACCCGGAAGCCGGGAGCGAGCGTCTTCGAGAACGTCCCGAGGTAGATCACCCCGTCCTCCTCCAGCGAGCGCATCGCCTTCGGCGGGACGTCCTCGAAGTAGAGGAGGCCGTACGGGTTGTCCTCGAGCACGAGGATTCCCTCGGACTTGCAGATCTCGAGGATCTCGACGCGGCGCTCCCAGCTGAGGGTCACGCCCGCGGGGTTGTGGAAGGTGGGGATCGTGTACAGGAACTTGATCGTCTTGCCGGCGGCGCGCACGCGGGCGATGTGCTCGCGGAGGGCGGCGGGGATGAGCCCGTGCTCGTCCATCGGGACGTGCTCGACCTCGGCCTGGTACGACCGGAAGATGACCATCGCCGTGACGTAGCTGGGGCCCTCGGAGAGGACGACGTCCCCCGGGTCCAGGAACAGCTTCGAGACGAGCTCCAGGGCGTGCTGAGAGCCCGTGGTGACCACGATGTCGTCCGCGCTGGCGGAGATGCCCTCGAGGGCCATGACGTCGAGGATCTGCTCGCGCAGGACGGGGACGCCCTGGCCCGACCCGTACTGCAGCGCGACCGGTCCCTGCTCCCGCATCACGGTGTCGATGGCGCCGGTCACCAGGTCCTGGGGGAGCGCGGACACGAACGGCATGCCGCCGGCGAGCGAGACCACTTCGGGGCGTGACGCGACGGCGAACAGGGCTCGGACCTCGCTGGCGGCCAGACCGGCCGTGCGCTCCGCATAGGAGTTGTACCAGGGGTCGAGGTTGGTGCCGCGGTTGGTCACGATGGTTCCGCTTCGCTCGGTGGACAGGGTCTCTCCGGCCGGAGCCGGGTGGATCCACAGTACCGGCCGGTCCTGTGCTGCGGCGGGGCGGTCGGGCGCCACCGCAGGGATCGTGGCCTGCGCCCCAGCAGGGCTGTTTCACGTGAAACAGCCCTGCACGAGGAGAGCCCCCGTCGCGACGTGACAGGGGCTCTCGGAGACCGCAGAGGGCGGTCAGGAGTGCGAACTCAGAGGAACGCGGCCAGGTCGGCCTCGAGGGCCGGCTTCGGCTTGGCGCCGATGACGGTCTTCACGACCTCGCCCTTCTGGTACACCTTCATCGCCGGGATCGACGTGATCTGGTACTTCGCGGCGGTCTGCGGGTTCTCGTCGACGTTCAGCTTGACGATCTCGATCTTGTCGCCGTGCTCGGCCGAGATCTGGTCGAGGATCGGTGCGACCATGCGGCAGGGGCCGCACCACTCGGCCCAGAAGTCGACCAGGACGGTCTTCTCGGAGTCGAGGACGTCGGACTGGAACGATGCGTCGGTGACGCTCTTCGCGGTGGACATGGTGTTCTCTCCTTCACGAGTCGGCGGGCTGCCGGCTCCGATGTGCGATGACCTGACGGTCAGCGGGTGATGAGCTCGGCCCGGGGTGAGCCTTCGGTGTGGGCGGTGCCATCGGCGAGCGAAGCGAGGTAGTGCTCCGCGTCGAGGGCGGCGACCGTTCCGGATGCCGCGGCGGTGACGGCCTGACGGTAGGTCGGGTCGATCACGTCGCCGGCGGCGAAGACGCCGGGAACGGAGGTCTGGGAGGAGCGGCCGACCACCGAGATGGTGCCCTCGGTGGTGAGGTCGAGCTTGCCGTGCACGACGTGCGTGCGCGGGTCGTTGCCGATCGCGATGAACAGGCCGTCGAGGTCGAGGTGGGACTCGGTGCCGTCGACCGTGTCGCGCAGCTTCACGCCGTCGACGTGGTTCTCGCCGCTGATGCCGGTGACCTCGGCGTTCCAGATGAACTCGATCCTGTCGTTGTCGAAGGCGCGCTTCTGCATGACCTTCGAGGCGCGGAGCGAGTCCTTGCGGTGGATCACATAGACCTTCGCGGCGTGCTTGGTGAGGAAGGTCGCCTCCTCCATGGCGGAGTCGCCCCCGCCGACGACGGCGATGGTCTTGCCCTTGAAGAAGAATCCGTCGCAGGTGGCGCACCACGAGACACCATGTCCCGACAGGCGGTCCTCATCGTGGAGGCCCAGCTTGCGGTAGGCGGATCCGGTCGCGACGACGACGGTCTTCGCCTCGATGCTCTCGCCGGAGCCGAGGTGGACGGTCTTGACCTCGCCCTCGAGATCGAGGGAGGTGACGTCGTCGTAGAAGGTCTCGGCGCCGAACTTCTCGGCCTGCGCCTGCATCGAGGTCATCAGCTCGGGGCCGAGGACGCCGTCGGGGAAGCCGGGGAAGTTCTCGACGTCCGTCGTGTTCATCAGGTCGCCGCCGATCTCGACCGACGAGGCCACGACCACCGGGTGCAGTTCGGCGCGCGCCGCGTAGATGGCGGCGGTCCAGCCGGCGGGGCCGGATCCGATGATGACGATGTCGCGCACGGCAACTCCTCGGGGTCTGTACGAGCGGTGACGGGTGGGGCGGGAGCCGAGCACCCGGAGCCGGTCGCTCGAATCGTTCCGCGGCTCCGTGGGCTACAACACATCCTAGGCGGGCACTATTCCGCGGGCCCGGGAGCGTGGGCAGCGCTACGGTCCGGTCGACTCAGCAGAATCGGAAAGAGCCTCTGACCGGGCTTTTGCCGGAGCAGCATCAGCGGCCCAGTCGGCGGAGCACCGGAGCCAGGACGGCGCGCAGCTCCGGCACCCGGAGGAACCAGAGGACCGCGAAGTAGACGAGCGCCATCACGGTGCCGATCGCGGCCATCGAGAGCAGCGGCTCCACGTAGTTCGAGACGGCGAAACCGCCCGCGCGCGTGCCGCCGAGGGCGACCAGGACGCCGTAGCCGGCGGCGGCGGAGGGCACCGCGGCGAGGACGAACTGCGCGAGCCTGACGAGGATCCGCCTGCCTCCGCGGCCGCCGAGCCGGCGGCGCAGGAGGAGGGCCGCCACGAGGGCCTGCACGCAGATGCCGAGCGAGGTCGCAGCGGCGATGCCGACAGCGGTGCGGTCGGCGGGGAGCCGGAGCACGATCAGGTACCCGGCGACCGCCACGACGACCTGCACCAGGGTGAACAGGAACGGCCGCACTCCGTCGCTCAGGGCGTAGAACGCGCGCTGCATGATGGCGATCGAGGAGAACAGCGGCAGGGCGATCACGTAGGCCATGGCGATCGCTCCGATGGCCTGCGCGTCCGCGAACGAGTCGGTGAAGACGGAGCCGAACGGCACCGCGACCACGACGATCGCGGCGGCGGCGAAGACGAGCATCATCAGCACCAGGCGGAGCGAGGTGGAGACGTCCGAGCGGAACTCCTTCATCTCCCCCCGCGCGGTGTGGCCGCTCATCTTGGTGAAGTACGCCATGGCGATCGAGATCGCGATGACCGAGTGGGGCAGCATGAAGATCAGCCACGCCTTCTGCAGCGCCGCGGCCGAGGGCCCCTCGCCGGACGCGGTGGAGGAGACCTGGCTCTCGACGATGCCGGCGACGATGGTCAGCAGCACCGTGGCGAACGACCACAGCGACATCCGCCCGGCCGTGCCGAGGCCGACGCCCCGGAAGCGGAAGTCGGGGCGGTAGCTGAGGCCGACCCTCCGCCAGAAGAGCATCAGGAACAGCGACTGGACGACGATGCCCAGCGTCGCGCTCCCGCCGAGGAGGGTGACCATCGCCGGGGACCACGAGTCGACCGGACGGTTCCCCTCCGGATCGGCGCCGAACAGCACCATGAAGGCGATGAGCCCGGCGATCACCACGACGTTGTTCAGCACGGGCGCCCAGGTGAAGGGGCCGAACGAGCCGCGGGCGTTGAGCACCTCGCCGAGGATGGTGAAGAGACCGTAGAAGAAGACCTGCGGCAGGCACCAGAACGCGAAGGCGACGGCCAGCTGGTACTGCTCCGGTCCGTAGCCGGGCGCGTAGAGGCGCACGAGCAGGGGAGCGAGGACCGTGGCGGCGATCGTGGTCACCAGGAGCAGGCCGAGCGCCAGGGTCAGCAGGCGGTTGATGTAGCCGCGGCCGCCGTCGGCGTCGAGGCCCGCCCGCACGATCTGCGGGACGAGGACGGCGTTCAGAGCGCCGCCCGCGATGATCGAGTAGATCGTGTTGGGGAGCAGGTTCGCCGTCGTGAAGGCGTCCGCGCCCGGCGCGACCGCGGCTCCGATCGTGATCGCCATGACGATCGACATGATGAAGCCGAGGATCCGCGAGACCATCGTGCCGGAGGCGAGGACGGCGCTCGCGCGTCCGAGGGAGAAGCTAGCCACGCGGGTCCGATCGCTGGTCGTCGAGGTCGGGCTGGACCTCGAGCACGGCGTTCGGGTCCTCCTCGTCCTCAGGGGTGTCGCCTCGACGGCGACGGCGGATGTTGCGGAGGATGCCGGCTCCGAAGACGACGACGAGCGCGATCCCGATGACCAGGGTGCCGACGGTCTCCCAGTCGGCGCGGACGCTGGTCGTCATGCCCGTGGGGGTGCCGATGGGGACGCCCTGCGCCGAGGTCAGCTGCAGGCCGAGACTCGTCTCGCCGTTGCCGACCCGGGCCTTCACGGGGATGAGGACGCGGCCCTGCGAGCGGGCGTCGATCTCGGTGGTCTCGATCGCCTCCTCGTCGATGTCGAGGACGGCGTTCGAGGTCGAGGCCTGGATGCGGACGGCGATCGGCCAGGGGAGCTCGTTGCGGACGTACACGGGGATGCTCGAGTCGCGGGAGACCTGCAGGATGCTGCCGGTCGCGTCGATCGACACCAGCGAGAGCGTCCGGTCGGCCTCGGTCATGGCCGCGCCGACGGCGTCGCCCCAGCCGCTGCCGTCTCCGCGCCAGGTCGCCGAGAGCAGCGCCAGCACGTCGTTGCGGCTCTTGCCCGACAGCAGCTCCGGCTCCTGCAGCACGGAGGAGAACGCCTCGACCTCGGAGCCGGCGTCGAGCACGTCGCGCACCCGGTCGAGCCGCGACTCCGACTCCGGCGAGTCGACGACGCTCGCGCCCTCGGTCGCGGGGACGGCGAGGGCGGTGGAGAGGGCGACTCCGCGGGCCCAGGGCAGCGACTCGATCGCGTCGAGGGTCTCGGAGAGGCGCGCGGCGCCGATCGCCGAGCCGCGACCGAGGGTGAGGACGACGTCCGGCGCGGTCCCCTCCTCCTGCACCTCGGCGAGATCGGTGGCGATCTCGGACATGCGGGCGCGCCACTCGGTGTCGTCGGTGGCGGTGGTGGCCGCATCGAACGCCTCGGTGAGGCGCGAGTCGGCCACGACCAGGTCCGAGTCGCCGACGGTGGCGCGCGAGGTCGTGGTCACCTCCTCCGGCAGCAGGAGACCGGAGGAGGGGACGACCGTGCGGTTCACTCCGCTGGCCGCGTAGACGTCGAGGTCCGACCCGCGGAGGGTGCCCTCGTCGGGCCAGGCGACGCTGCCGAGGGAGGTGCTCCAGTCGGAGGCGAGCAGCGACTCGGTGCTCGGACGCGCCGGCAGGTCCTCGGCCGGCTGGTCGGAGTCGACGGCGACCGTGGGCGCCGGGCTGGCGGTGCCGGGGACCGCGGCGAAGCGGGTGTCGTCGATCGCGTACTCGAAGGAGGTGGGAGAGAGGAGCGCGGAGAGCCCGGCCTGCGCCTGGGCCGAGACGTCGGCGTCGGCGTACGGCAGGGCGAAGCGCTCGTTCGGCACGGACTGCAGCCGGTCGAGCCAGTCGAGGGCCGACTCCGGAGCGGCGCTGCCGAGGATCCGGATCGAGGCGAGGATGCGCGGGTCGACCCCGATCGTGACGCCCTTCCCCGCGACCGCGTCGAGCTGCCGGGTGAGGGTCCCCGTGCCGTCGGTGTAGTCGGCGAGGGCCTCGGCCGAGAGCAGGCCGTCGGCCGTGTCCGGGACGGTGAGCGGGACGAGGACGCTGACGCCGGTCTCGCGCTCCGGGGCCGCCGCGTCGTCAGTCAGCTCGACGGCCGTGCGGGCGGTCGAGACGACACCACCCGGACCGGTGACCGTGACGAGGACGGCGTGGGTGCCGAGCGCGGTCCGGTCGTTGGAGAAGGGGATCTGGTCGACCGGCACGGTGAGGCCGGCCTCGGCGGTGCTGGAGGGCAGCAGGCGCAGCTGGGCGGTCGCACGGACCGGGTCGGTGTCGTTGTCGGCCTCGGCGTCGAGCCAGTCGTGCAGCTCCGCGCGGGTGTCGAGGGTGGCGTAGGAGAGGGCGACCGTCACGTCGGCGCTGTCGATCGCCTCGGTGGTGCCGTTGCGCACGGCGATCGAGAGCTCGAGGTCCTGGCCGGGCCGCAGGACGCCGTCGCTGCCGGCCCCCGCGGTCGTGGTGACGGTGCCGGGAGCGGGCGTCGAGGTCGCCGTCGCGGCGGAGATCGGGGCCGCCAGGGCGGGGGAGGCCACGCCGGTCAGGCCGAGCGCGAGAGCGGCAGCACCTGCCGAGCGGAGCAGGAGGAGGGCCGCCCGCGAGCGGCGGGAGCGGAGGGAGGGGTCGCGCCGATGCATCGGACTCACTCGGCCTCCATGCGGGTGATTCTACGGGCAGCCCTCCTCGGGGCAGGCGGTGCGTCCGCTGTGCACGCGGTTCCCCCTGTAACCCCCTGGCACGGTCACCCGCTGACGGGACACCCCCCGCCACTAGGATCGTGCGAATGCACAGCGTCCAGACCGCTCTCGAGACCCTCCGCGCGCTCGCGGGGACGCCCACGGTGGCGCGGCTGGCGGAGGCGTTCGCAGCCCAGGGCCACGAGCTCGCGCTGGTCGGCGGCCCGGTCCGCGACGCCTTCCTCGGCCACGGCGTGCACGACCTCGACTTCACCACCTCCGCGCGCCCCGACGACATCGTGCGGATCGTCGCTCCGATCGCCGAGGCGCACTGGGACATCGGCCGGGCCTTCGGCACGATCGGCGCCCGCGTGGCCGGCGAGACGGTCGAGATCACGACCTACCGCAGCGACAGCTACGACGGGGTGAGCCGCAAGCCCGAGGTCGAGTTCGGCGACTCGCTCGAGGGCGACCTGGTGCGGCGCGACTTCACGGTCAACGCGATGGCGCTGCGGCTCCCGGAGGTCGTCCTCGTCGATCCCTCGGGAGGAGTGGAGGACCTGCTCGCCGGCCGGCTGCGCACCCCCTCCCCCGCCGACCTCTCCTTCGGCGACGATCCGCTCCGGATGCTCCGCGGCGCGCGCTTCACCTCGCAGCTCGGCTTCCGCACCACCGACGAGGTCGAGTGGGCGATGGCCGAGCTCGCCGGCCGGATCGACGACGTCTCGGCGGAGCGCGTGCAGGAGGAGCTGCGGAAGCTCCTCGCGACCGCCTCGCCCCGAGCCGGCCTGGAGCTGCTCGTCGACACCGGTCTGGCCGGTCGCTTCCTCCCGGAGCTGCCCGCGCTGCGCCTGGAGCAGGACGAGCACCACCACCACAAGGACGTCTACACCCACAGCCTCACCGTGCTGGAGCAGGCGATCGCGCTGGAGGAGTCGCGGCACCCCGGAGCCGCGCCCGACGTCGTGCTGCGGCTCGCCGCCCTCCTGCACGACATCGGGAAGCCGGCCACGCGGCGGCTCGAGCCGGGCGGAGCGGTGAGCTTCCACCACCACGACCTGGTCGGCTCCAAGCTCGCGATCAAGCGGATGCGCGCGCTGAAGTTCGACAACCAGACGACGAAGGACGTGGCCCGCCTCATCGAGCTGCACCTGCGCTTCTTCGGGTACACGGACGGCGCGTGGACCGACTCCGCGGTGCGCCGCTACGTGACCGACGCCGGGCCCCTGCTCGAGCGGCTGCACATCCTCACCCGGGCCGACGTGACCACGCGCAACCGTCGCAAAGCCGACCGGCTCGCGCACGCCTACGACGACCTCGAGGCGCGCATCGCGGAGCTCGCCGAGAAGGAGGAGCTCGCCTCCAAGCGCCCCGACCTCGACGGCACGCGGATCATGGAGATCCTCGGCCTCGCCCCGGGCCCCGAGGTCGGGCAGGCGTACCGGTTCCTGCTGGAGCTGCGGCTCGAGGAGGGTCCGCTCGGCGAGGAGGTCGCGACGCAGCGGCTCCGCGAGTGGTGGGCGTCGCGCTGAGGCGCTGAGCCGGGCCCCGTGCTCGCCTCGCCCTGCGCCCTGGATGGTGCGCCTCGAGCGGATCCGTCCGGCGCGTCGCGGCGGTCCTGTTGTAGTCTGTACAGGTTGTCCACGACCAGACGCACTCGCGTCCGCGGGAGTGGGCAGATGCTACATACCCTCCTGTCACGGAAATACCGTGGCCGTTCAGTCCGAAGGAGGTGGGTTAGTGACGCATCAGTACGAGATCATGGTCATCCTGGACCCCGAGATCGATGAGCGCACCGTCGCTCCGAGTCTCGACAAGTTCCTCAACGTCATCCGCACCGATGGTGGATCCATCGACAAGGTCGACGTCTGGGGCCGCCGTCGTCTGGCGTACGAGATCAACAAGAAGTCCGAGGGCATCTACGCCGTCGTCGACTTCACGTCGACCTCCGCCGCAGCGAACGAGCTCGACCGTCAGCTGAAGCTGTCCGAGGCCGTCATGCGCACCAAGGTGCTGCGGGCCGAAGAGGGCATCGCCCAGGTCGCGGCCGCCGCGAAGCTCGCCGACGAGAAGGCCGCCCGCAAGGCTGCCAAGGCCTCGGCCGCTCCCAAGGCGTAGCGCTCATGGCCGGCGAGACGATCATCACCGTGGTGGGGAACCTCACCGCCGACCCCGAGCTGCGCTACACGCAGGGCGGGCTCGCGGTCGCGAACTTCACCATCGCCTCCACGCCGCGCACCTTCGACCGTCAGGCGAACGACTGGAAGGACGGCGAAGCGCTGTTCCTCCGCGCCTCCGTCTGGCGCGAGTTCGCCGAGAACGTCGCAGGAACGCTGACCAAGGGCAGCCGCGTCATCGCGACCGGCCGCCTGAAGCAGCGCTCCTACGAGACGAAGGAAGGCGAGAAGCGCACCAGCATCGAGCTCGAGATCGACGAGATCGGGCCCTCGCTGCGCTACGCGACCGCGCAGGTCACGCGCGCCTCCGGTGGAGGCGGACGCGGCCAGGCCGGTGGCGGCCAGGGCAACGGCGGTCAGATCGGCGGCGGCCAGGGCGGCTTCGGCGGCGGCGGTCAGGGGGGCTCCGGCAACGCCGGCGGCAACCGTGGCGGTCAGGCCGAGGAGCCGTGGGCGCCGAGCGCTCCCGCCGGTGGCGACGTGTGGAGCACGCCGGGCAGCTACAACGACGAGACGCCGTTCTGAGCCTCGGCTCGGACGCTCTCCTCACCTGAATCACGCCTCCCCCGCACCGCGATCGCTCGCGGCGGGGCAGGGGCGAACCAGAATCTAAGGAAACCACTATGGCTGGAAAGAGCAGCGGCGACCGCCGCAAGCCGATCCGCGGCAAGGGCGCGAAGAACGCGGCCCCCGCGAAGTCGGTCCGCGTGGGTGTCATCGACTACAAGGACGTCGCGACCCTCCGCAAGTTCATCTCGGAGCGCGGGAAGATCCGCGCCCGTCGTATCACCGGCGTCTCCGTTCAGGAGCAGCGCCTCATCGCCCGTGCCGTCAAGAACGCCCGCGAGATGGCGCTCCTGCCCTACGCCGGCAGCGGAAGGTAGGTAACGGTATGTCCAAGGTCATCCTGACCCACGAGGTCGACGGACTCGGCTCGGCCGGCGACGTCGTCGACGTGAAGAACGGGTTCGCCCGCAACTACCTCATCCCGCAGGGCTTCGGCGTCGCGTGGACCCGCGGTGGCGAGAAGCAGGTCGAGCAGATCAAGTCGGCGCGAGCCGCTCGTGAGCACAAGACCATCGAAGAGGCCCAGCACACCAAGCAGGTCCTCGAGGCCAACCGCGTGAAGCTGACGGTCAAGGCCGGCAAGGACGGCCGCCTGTTCGGCTCGGTGAAGACCTCCGACATCGCGAACGCGGTGGCGGCGGCCGGATTCGGCGAACTCGACAAGCGCAAGATCGTCATCTCGAACGCGATCAAGCACGTCGGCGAGCACGAGGCCGTGGTGCGTCTGCGCGACGACATCCAGGCCACTGTGAAGCTGCAGGTGGTCGCGGCCAAGTAAGGCCGCGAGAACGCCGCGGAGGGCGGTGCGACGGGACTTCCGAGTCCCCTCGCACCGCCCTTCGTCGTTCCCGTTCTCCACAGCTCCATCCACATACACCCTCCGGCGGGACCAACCTTCACTGTGGTCTTGAGACTCTTTTCCCCGCACACCTGTGGAAAGCAGGAAATGCCTGGTCAAAAGCCGGAAAAAACTTGCCGACGGTTGCTGATCCCACAGGATTGTCCACAGGTTGCCCACAGTGGGCCCGGCGTTTCCCCTCGGTTCTGCACAGCTCTCTCCACAGGGCGGTTTGCGTGCCGCGGGCGGCGGTCCGTAGGGTGGCGCAGCGCCCCGCGAGGGGTGCGGGCAGGCGCCCGTGCGCCGCTGTCGGAGGTCGCTGGTAGACCGGATCCCGGCACCGGCTCGACCGGACGCGCAGCACCCGACAGGAGGAGGCGAAGGCATGACGATCGCGCACCTGGCGGTACCCGGCTCGGACGGACGGGACGGTCGCGGAGACCGCGGCGAGTCGCGCGGGAACGAGCGGACCCCTCCGCACGACCTCCTCGCCGAGCAGTCGGCGCTGGGCGGCATGCTGCTCTCGAAGGACGCGGTCGCCGATGTCGTCGAGAGCGTCAAGGGCACCGACTTCTACATCCCCAAGCACGAGATCGTCTTCGACGCGATCCTCGCCCTCTACTCGCACGGCGAGCCGACCGACGTCATCGCGGTCACCGACGAGCTCACGAAGCAGGGCGAGCTGCAGCGGGCCGGCGGCGCCGACTACCTGCACACGCTCACCTCGATGGTCCCCACCGCGGCCAACGCGGGCTACTACGCCTCCATCGTCGCCGAGCGCGCTCTGCTGCGCCGCCTCGTCGAGGCGGGCACCCGCATCGCGCAGATGGGCTACCAGGGCGAGGGCGAGGTGCTCGACCTGGTCAACACGGCGCAGGCCGAGATCTACAACGTCACCGGCTCCGAGACGGCGGAGGACTACGTCCCGCTGACCGACGCGGTGACCGTCGCGATCGACGAGATCGAGGCGGCCGCTCACAAGGACGGCAGCTTCACCGGCGTTCCCACCGGCTTCGCCGACCTCGACGACCTGACCAACGGCTTCCACGCCGGGCAGATGATCATCGTCGCCGCGCGCCCCGCGCTCGGAAAGTCGACGCTGGCGCTCGACTTCGCCCGCGCCGCCGCGATCAAGCACAACATGGCCACGATCTTCTTCTCCCTCGAGATGGGGCGCAGCGAGATCGCGATGCGCCTCCTCTCGGCCGAGGCGTCCGTGCCGCTGCAGCACATGCGCAAGGGCACGGTCGACCAGCGCGACTGGACGACCATCGCCTCCACCCGTGGTCGGATCAACGACGCGCCGCTCTACATCGACGACTCGCCCAACATGACCCTCGTCGAGATCCGGGCGAAGTGCCGCCGACTCAAGCAGCGGGTCGGGCTCAAGATGGTCGTCATCGACTACCTGCAGCTGATGACCTCCGGCAAGAAGGTCGAGAGCCGCCAGCAGGAGGTCTCGGAGTTCTCCCGTGCCCTCAAGCTCCTCGCGAAGGAGCTGCAGGTGCCGGTCATCGCGCTCTCGCAGCTGAACCGAGGCCCCGAGCAGCGCGCCGACAAGCTCCCCGCGATCTCGGACCTCCGCGAGTCCGGCTCGATCGAGCAGGACGCCGACATGGTGATCCTCCTGCACCGCGAGAGCGCCTACGAGAAGGACAACCCGCGCGCGGGCGAGGCCGACCTCATCGTCGCCAAGCACCGCAACGGCCCGACCCGCACGGTGACCGTGGGCTTCCACGGCCACTTCTCGCGCTTCGCCGACATCCCGGCGGTCTGACGTGACAGGTGCCGCTGCCGTCCCCGAGCCCGTCGACGTCCCGCTGGGCGGCGGGTCGATCCGCCTGGGCCAGTTCCTCAAGTTCGCGGGGATCCTCTCGGGCGGCGAGGCCAAGGAGGCGGTCGCCGAGGGGATGGTGACCGTCAACGGCGAGGTCGATCTGCGCCGCGGCCGCCAGCTCGCCGTCGGCGACGTCGTCGGGTTCGACCGGAACCGCTTCCGCGTCTGCGAGTGAGGGCGACCGCCCCTCGGCGGGTGCGATCGGCCGAGACGCCGCGGAACGGATGAGACGCCGCTCAGAGGCGGGCGCGTCGGCGTGTTGAGCGGTGGCTCGGCGCACACTGGCTCCTGGACATCCCGGGACGACAGGAGACGCGCGTGCAGCTCGGCATTCACTTCATGAACTTCACTCTGCCCGGGGGGAGTGCGCAGATCGCGCCGATCCTCGGAGCGACCGCGCGGACGGCCGAGGACGTCGGCTGCGCCTGGTTCACGCTGATGGACCACTACTTCCAGATGGAGCACTTCGCGACGAGCGAGGATCCGATGCTCGAGGGCTACACCTCGCTCGGCTTCGTCGCCGGCCGGACGGAGCGGATGCGGCTGGGGCTCCTCGTCACCGGCGTGACGTACCGCCATCCGGGACTGCTCGCGAAGATCGTCACCACCCTCGACGTGCTCTCCGGCGGGCGCGCGATGCTCGGCATCGGCGCCGCCTGGTACGAGCGCGAGCACCTCGGGCTCGGCGTGCCGTACCCGCCGCTGAAGGAGCGGTTCGAGCGGCTGGAGGAGACGCTGCGGATCTGCCGTCAGATGTGGAGCGACGACGACGGGCCGTTCGAGGGGATGCACTACCGGCTCGCCGAGACGCTGAACCACCCGGCGCCGATCCAGCAGCCCGGCCCGCCCATCCTCATCGGCGGCGGCGGCGAGAGGAAGACGCTGCGGCTGGTCGCGCAGTACGGCGACGCCTGCAACCTGTTCGGCACCGGCGCGGACGACGTGGCGCACAAGCTCGACGTGCTGAAGCGGCACTGCGACGACCTCGGGCGCGACTACGCGACGATCACGAAGACCATCACCGGGGGCGGCGATCCGATCGGCGACCCCGACGGCTTCGTCCGCGCGATGGAGGAGTACGCGGCGCTGGGGATCGACCACGTGCAGCTGGCGCCGGCCGGGACGGATCCGGAGGGGTACGTCGCCCGGCTGGGCGAGGGCGTGATCGAGCGGGTGGCGGCTCTCGGCTGAGGGCTCCGGGACGCACGGCACTCCGACCGGTTCGGGTGCCGCGGGCGGCACCGCTGATCCGCTCCGCCGGCCGGGTCCGCCGTCACCGGCGCGAGGACTCCAGTGGCGGGCATGTCCCGGGTCGGGGGACGCCGTCGGCGGATCCTGCCCCCCGTCAGGGTCGCGGCGTAGACGCGGGCGAGGAGCGCGACCTACGGTTCGAGCCTCCCACCTCGGGTTGTTGAGCTCACGCTGACGTGGGCAGATCGCTGGCCTCATGCCGCACGTGTCCTCTCGTACCTCGCTCCGCCGTTATCGGCAGAACCGCAGAAGAGGGGCGATCGGGACGGGTGTCGTCCTCGCCGTCGTCGGCGCCGCGCTCTTCGCCGGCGTCTCGGCGCAGGCGGCCACTGCTCCCGACCTCGGCACGGCGGAGGACTACTCGGTCCTGGCCGCGTCGACCGTGACGAACACGGGGTCGAGCGTCCTCGACCAGAACGTCGGGTCAGCCCGCTGACCGCCGTCACCGGGTTCCCGCCCGGGCGGACAGACGGAGTGATCCACCGCGGAGACGCGGAGGCGGCTCAGGCCCAGGCCGACGTGGGCACCGCCTACGGACAGCTCGCCTCGCAGGCGACGACCGCGCAGATCGACGCCGAGATCGGCGGCAGCACGCTGAAGCCCGGGGTCTACACCGCGGCCGGACCGGTCGGAGTGACGGGGACGCTCACGCTCGACGCCGAGGGCGTCAACGAGGCGGTCTTCGTGATCCGCGCCGCGTCGACGCTGACGACGGCGTCGTCGAGCACGGTGGCCCTGATCAACGGAGCGCAGGCCTGCAACGTCTACTGGCAGATCGGCAGCTCCGCGACTCTCGGCACCGACTCGGACTTCGTGGGCTCCGTGCTCGCCTCGGTCTCGATCACGGTGACGACGGGCGTCTCCGTCGAGGGCCGCGCACTGGCCCGCACGGGAGCGGTCACGCTCGACTCCAACGACTTCACCGAGCCGGGCTGCGAGCCCTCCGACGGCGGATCGTCGCCGACGGCTACGCCGACCATCACGCCGACCGTGACGCCGACCATCACGCCGACCGTGACGCCGACCGTGACGCCGACGATCACGCCGACCGTGACGCCGACCGTGACCCCGACGGTCACGCCCACCGTGACGCCGACAGTCACGCCGACCGTGACCCCCACGGTCACGCCGACCGTGACGCCCACGGTCACGCCGACGGTGACCCCGACCATCACTCCGACCGTGACCCCGACGGTGACCCCCACCGTCACGCCGACCGTGACCCCCACCGTCACGCCGACCGTGACGCCGACCGTGACGCCGACGGTCACACCCACTGTCACGCCGACCGTGACTCCCACCGTCACCCCGACGGTGACTCCCACCGTCGTGCCGACGGTGACTCCGACGGTGACTCCGACGATCGCGCCCACCGTCACTCCGACGGTGACTCCGACGATCGCGCCCACCGTGGCTCCGACGGTCACGCCGACGACCACGCCGACGGCGACCCCGACCGTGGCTCCGACGGCGACCCCCACCCCCACGCCGACCGCGACGCCCACGGCCTCGCCCACTCCGACCGCGACCACAGCGCCGCGACCGGCGCCCTCCCACGCCGCGGTCGTTCCCGTGTCCGGGTCGAACGGTCCCCGCGGTCCGGCTCTCGCCTCGACCGGAGTGGACGCCGCAGCGACGGCGACCGCCGGAGTGCTGGGCCTGCTCGCCCTGCTCGGCGGCGGTCTGATGCTCCTCACCCTCCGACGCCGCGGTGAGCGCACCGGGAGCTGATCCCGGCTGATCACCGGAAGCTGATCACCGCCAGGCCGTGCGCCGGACTCCCGAGGGGTCCGGCGCACGTCTGCGCCCTCGATCGCGCTCCGCCCGTCCCTCCGGTGTCCTCGCCGATGCGCGCTGGCCCGCTCGTGCGTCGAGACGCCGCTCCGAGCGTCGGGACACCGCTGAGCAGGCGGGGTCCTCCGCGTTCTCGCGGAGGGCGGGGGCGTCAGCCGGAGGACTCCCGCGGTACGAAGCGGACGGGCATGGCCTGCACGCCCGCGGTCGGACGTCCGTGGATCGCGTTCGAGAGCTCCTCCGCGGCGGCGCGGCCGAGCGTGTCGAGCATCATGTCGATGCTCGAGAGCGGCGGGCGGGCGGCCTCGACGAGGAGGTCCCAGTTGTCGAAGCCGACGACGGCCACGTCCTGCGGCACCCGCCGGCCGGTCTCGCGCAGGTGGTCGAGCGTGCCGCGGGCGATCTGGTCGCTCGCGCAGATGATCGCGTCGAGGTCCGGATGCGCGCGCAGCAGCGACTCGGCGCACTGGCGGCCCCAGCTCTCGGACCACTGCCCGAAGAGGATGCCGCCGCCGACCAGCGGCAGCCCCGCCTCCGTCAGCGCCTGCTCGACGCCCCGGGCACGGTCGTGCGCGGCGGTGTAGCTCGGCTCGCCGTTGACGAGGGCGATCCTGGTCCGTCCGCGCTCGATCAGGTGGCGGGCGGCGAGGACGCCGGCCTGCACGTTGTCGGGCGTGAAGGAGGAGTCGCGCGGATCCTCCGAGGGCGCGTAGGCGTAGACGACCGGCACCGGGATGGTGCGGGTGATCGAGGGGCGCGGGTTCGTCGTCCGGCCGAGCACCACGATCCCGTCGACGCGCTTGGCGAGCAGGTTCTTGATGTGGTGCTGCTCGCGGATCGAGTCGCCGCGGGCGTCGCAGAGGAGCACCGACGTCGATCCGGCGCCGAACGCGTCCTCGGCGCCGAGCAGCACGGGGAGCACGAAGCGGTTGTCGAGATCGTTGGTGAGCATCCCGATGGTGCCCGTGCGCCGGGAGTTGAGGGCCTGCGCGAACGGGTTCGGGGTGAAGGAGAGGGC
Organism: Rathayibacter sp. AY2B9; assembly: GCF_002931595.1. NCBI lineage: Bacteria > Bacillati > Actinomycetota > Actinomycetes > Micrococcales > Microbacteriaceae > Rathayibacter > Rathayibacter sp. AY2B9. Next base: position 75,404 of record NZ_PSUB01000006.1, on the reverse strand, counting down.
CTCGGCGGCGTCCAGCACGCGCTGGCGGGTCTCGGCGCGCACCTGGTCGCGGCCGTTGAGCGCCTTGGAGGCGGTGGCGATCGAGACGCCGGCGGCGGCCGCCACGTCGGTGAGCGTGATGGTGCCGGTGGGCTTGCGTGGTGGCACCGCGTCTCCGTTCCGGGCCCGGCGGGCCGCCGCGTCGATCCTCGCACGACTTCGGCGAAAAACCGAAAAGACCGAAAAGCTCGCATCTCTTGACGCGGGAGCCACCCCTGCCTAGGTTTACCCGACAGAAAGTAGTTTCGGCCCGGCGCAGACGATCGGGACGACTGCCGAGGAATCCGTCAACGACGAAGGGATCATCCGTGAAGACGAGGAAGCACGCTCGGGGCCTCGCCGCCGCCGTCCTGCTGGGAACGGCCGCGGCCGCACTGACCGGCTGCGCGAGCGGCACCGGGGGCGACTCCGGCTCCGCCGCGGGAGGCAGCTACACGTTCTGGGACCCGTACCCCCAGTTCGACGAGTCGTCCGACTGGGCGAAGCTCATCGACTCCTGCGGGACCGAGGCCGGCGTCACCGTCGAGCGCACCGGCTACGACACCACCGACCTGACCAACAAGGCGCTGCTCGCCGGGCAGCAGGGCAACTCGCCCGACCTCCTGCTCGTCGACAACCCCGTGGTCTCGACGCTCGCGGAGTCGGGCATCCTGACCACGACCGCCGAGTCCGGGCTCTCCACCGAGGGGATCGACGCGAACATCCTCGCGGCCGGCCAGACCGGCAGCGACACCTTCGGCGTGCCGATCGGCGCCAACACGCTCGCGCTGTACTACAACAAGGCCGTGCTCGAGAAGGCCGGCGTGGACGCCGCCTCCATCACCGACTGGGCCGGGCTGACCGACGCGCTCGAGAAGGTCACCGCCTCCGGCGGCAAGGGCATCACGTTCTCCGGCATCGGCACGGAGGAGGGGACCTTCCAGTTCCTGCCGTGGTTCTGGGGCTCCGGCGCCGAGCTGACCGACCTCGACTCGCCCGCCGCGGTCGACGCCGTCTCGCTCTGGAGCGACTGGCTGCAGAAGGGCTACGCGCCCAACTCCGTGATCGGCAACACGCAGACCACGAGCTGGCAGGAGTTCGAGACCGGCGAGTACGCGTTCGGCGAGAACGGCACCTGGCAGCTGGCCAACGCGAAGGCCTCGGGCATCGATTACGGCGTGCTGACCATCCCGTCGAAGGACGGCGGAGCGGCCCCCGCACCGACCGGAGGCGAGTTCCTCACCCTCCCGGTGCAGTCGGACACGGCGCGCTACGAGACCTCGAAGAAGATCGCCGAGTGCCTGACCTCGACGAGCAGCCTGGTCACGACCGACAACACGCTCTCGTACATCGCGCCGACGGCCGAGGCGCAGCAGGAGCAGGTCGCCGGCAACGCCGACCTCGAGCCGTGGGTCACCGCCGTGCAGGCCGCGAAGGGCCGCACCTCGGACGACCTCGGCACGAAGTACCCGAAGATCTCGGAGCAGCTGTGGGGCGCGGTGCAGACCGTGCTCAGCGGCTCGCAGTCTCCCGAGGACGCCCTGAAGGCCGCCCAGTCGGCCGCCGAATCCGCCACGAAGTAGGACGACCGGGGGCTCCCGCTCCCCGAACGAGGTCCCTCCGGCCGGTGCTCCGCGCACCGGCCGGAGGGACGGGAGAGACCATGACCACTGCCACCGAGACCGCCCGCCTCCTGCGGCGCGGCACCGAGCCGCCGGCCCCGCCCGCCCCGGCCGCCGAGAGCCGTCGGCGCCGCTGGCGCCCCGAAGGCGGCCGTCTGGTCGCGTGGGCGTTCCTCGCCCCGCTCGTCGCCTACCTGCTCGTCTTCTACGCGTTCCCGCTCTACCGCAACCTCGAGCTGAGCCTGAAGGACTACACGGTCCGCTCGTTCGTGCAGGGGAACGCACCCTTCGTCTGGTTCGACAACTACGTCCAGGTGTTCCAGGACGCGACCTTCGGCCCGGCGCTGCTGCACACGGCGGTCTTCACCGGCGTCTCGCTCCTCTTCCAGTTCACGCTGGGGCTGGCGCTCGCCGTGTTCTTCTACCGCCGCTTCCCGCTGGCGAGCACGCTCCGGGCGCTGTTCCTGGTGCCGTGGCTCCTGCCGCTGATCGTCTCGGCCTCGACCTGGTCATGGATGCTCAACAGCGACTCCGGCATCGTGAACGCGTTCCTGGAGTCGTTCGGGATCGGCCAGATCAACTGGCTCACCTCGCCGACCACCTCGCTGATCGCGGTCCTGATCGCGAACATCTGGATCGGCATCCCGTTCAATCTGGTGATCCTCTACTCCGGCCTGCAGAACATCTCGCAGGACCTCTACGAGGCGGCCTCGCTCGACGGCGCGACCGGCGCCCAGCAGTTCTGGCGGATCACGCTGCCGCTGCTGCGGCCGGTGTCGGCGATCACGATCCTGCTCGGCCTCGTCTACACGCTGAAGGTGTTCGACATCATCTGGATCATGACGAAGGGCGGCCCCGCCGACTCCTCGACCACGCTCGCCACCTGGACGTACCAGCTCGGCTTCGGCTCGATGCTGCCCGACTTCGGACCGGCCGCGGCCGTCGGCAACCTGCTGATCATCCTGGCCCTCGTCTTCGGCCTCGTGTACATCCGCGTCCAGCGGAAGCAGGCCGACTCGTGACCGCGCGCCGCCCCTGGTACCTGACGGTGGTCGGGATCGCCCTCACGGCGGTCATGCTGTTCCCCGTCTACTGGATGATCAACGTCTCCCTCACTCCGACCGGCTCGATGCGGAAGGATCCGCCGGACTGGTTCCCGTTCTCGCCCACGTTCACCGGCTACCAGGCGGTGCTGAGCGAGCAGCTGCCCTACCTGGGCACCAGCCTCGTCGTCGGCCTGGGCACGGTGCTGCTGACCGTGGCGATCGCCGCTCCCGCCGCCTACTCGCTGGCGAAGCTGCGGCCCCGCGGCGGTCAGGCCCTCTCGTTCGTGCTGCTGATCGCGCAGATGATCCCGGCGATCATCATGGCGATGGGCTTCTACGCCATCTACCTCAACCTGGGGCTGCTCAACTCGATCCCGGGCCTGATCGTGGCCGACTCCACCATCGCGGTGCCGTTCGGCGTGCTGATCTTCACGGCCTTCATGTCGGGGATCCCCGACGAGCTCACCCAGGCGGCGCGGATGGACGGAGCGAGCGCCTGGCGCACCTTCACCTCGGTGATCATGCCGATCAGCCGCAACTCCGTCGTCACCGTCTCGCTGTTCGCGTTCCTCTGGGCCTGGTCGGACTTCATCTTCGCCTCGACGCTCGACAGCGGCGGGAAGCTCCAGCCGATCACCCTCGGCATCTACAAGTACATCGGCAACAACAACCAGGAGTGGAACTCGATCATGGCGACCGCCGTGGTCGCCTCGCTCCCGGCCGCCGTCCTCCTCGTCGTCGCCCAGCGGTACGTCTCGGCGGGAGTCACCGCCGGCGCCGTCAAGGACTGACCCGTCCCTCCAAGGAGACACCGTGACCCTCACCGCCCCCACCGCCACCGCCCTCGGCGGCCCGGTCGCCCCCTCGCGGAGCGTGCTCCGGCCGCTCCGCCAGGACGAGATCCGCCTCACCGGCGGCTTCTGGAAGCACTACCAGGACCTCAACTCCTCCGCCGTCATCGAGCACTGCCGCTCGTGGATCGAGCGCGTCGGCTGGGCCGGCAACTTCGACCGCGCGGCCGACGGCTCGATCTCGTCCGCCGAGGGCGGCGACGCGCACGCGGGCATCGAGTTCGTCGACTCCGAGGTCTACAAGCTCCTCGAGGCCATGGCCTGGGAGCTCGGCCGGAGCGACGACGCCGGGCTGCAGGAGCGGTACGACGACCTCGTCGCGCGGGTCGCCTCCGCCCAGGACCCGGACGGGTACCTGCACACGAGCTTCGGCCGGCCCGGCCAGCGTGCGCGCTACTCCGACCTGGAGTGGGGCCACGAGCTGTACAGCTTCGGGCACCTGATCCAGGCCGCCGTGGCGCGGCTCCGCACCGGGCAGGACGACCTCCTGCCGCAGGTCGCCCGGCGCCTCGCCGACCACGTGCACCGCGAGTTCGGGCCCGAGGGGAGGGTCGCCGTGTGCGGCCACCCCGAGATCGAGCCGGCGCTCGCCGAGCTGGCGCGGGCGACGGGGGAGGAGCGCTACCTCGAGCTGGCCCGCCTCTTCGTGGAGCGGCGCGGGACGGGGACGCTGAAGCCGATCGCGTTCGGCGCCGAGTACTTCCAGGACGACGTGCCCGTGCGCGACGCGGAGGTGCTGCGCGGCCACGCGGTGCGGGCCCTCTACCTCGCCTCCGGGGCTCTCGATGTCGCGGTCGAGACCGGCGACGCCGAGCTGGAGGAGGCGGTCCGCCGCCAGTGGGAGGCGACCGTCGAGCGGCGCACCTACGTCACGGGCGGGATGGGCTCGCACCACCAGGACGAGGCGTTCGGCGCCGACTACGAGCTGCCGCCGGATCGCGCCTATGCCGAGACCTGCGCGGCGATCGGCTCCACGATGCTCAGCTGGCGGCTCCTGCTCGGCTCGAACGAGCACCGCTACGCGGACCTGATGGAGCGGACGCTGCTGAACGCGGTGCTCCCCGCCACCCGCGACGACGGCCGCGCCTTCTTCTACACGAACACGCTGCAGCAGCGCGTCGACGGAGTGGCGCCGGACGAGTCGCGCGAGACCGACCGCGCGCAGTCCAGCCTCCGCGCGCCCTGGTTCTGGGTCTCGTGCTGCCCGACCAACACCGCCCGCACCCTCGCGAGCGTCGAGCTCGGCTTCGCGACCGCCACCGACGACGGGGTGCAACTCCACCAGTACGGCGCGTACGAGGTGCGCACGGGAGGCGTCGCGCTGCGCGTCGAGACGGAGTACCCGGCCGACGGCGAGATCGTCGTGCGGATCCTCGAGGACGCGGAGTTCGCGCTGACGCTGCGGGTGCCGCCGTTCGCGCGGGGCTCGGCGCTGCTCGACGGCGAGCCGGTCTCGACGCCGACCGTCACCGTCCGCCGGGCGTTCTCCGCCGGCGACACCGTGCGGCTCTCGCTGCCGATGACGGCCCGCTTCGTCGCCCCGCACCCCCGGATCGACGCGGTGCGCGGCCAGGTCGCCCTCGAGCGCGGGCCGTTCGTGCTCGCGATCGAGTCGCTCGACCTGCCCGAGGGCCTGGACACCGAGCACATCGCGGTCGACGCCTCGGTGCCGCCCGTCGTGACGGCGGAGGGAGCGCGCGTGTCCCTGGTGGCGCGGGAGGCGGCTCCCGGCTGGCCCTACGGCTCCGTGCCGGTGGAGGAGAGGCGCCGCTTCGAGGCGGAGTTCCGGCCGTACCACCGCTGGGCGAACCGCGGACCGTCGACGATGCGGATCTGGACGCCGACGGCCTGACGGGCACCGCTCGCGAGAACGCGGAAGTCGTCGCACTCGAGTGTGAGTGCGACGACGCCTGCGTAGTGGCTGCCGTCGCGGCGCCTGCGCTCAGATCCAGCCGCGCTCGCGGGCCTCGATCACCGCGCGCTGGCGGGTGTCGACGTCGAGCTTGCGGAGGATCGACGAGACGTGGTTGCGGACGGTGCCGGAGGAGAGGTGCAGCGCCGCGCCGATCTCGCCGATCGTCTCGCCGCGGGAGCCGGCGCTGAGCACGTCGAGCTCGCGGTCGGTCAGCGGGCTGCGCGTGCTCGCCAGGGCGTCGGCGGCGATCTCCGGATCGACGTAGCGGCGTCCGCTCGCGACCTGGCGGATCACCTCGGCGACGTCCTCGACCCGGCGCGACTTCGGCAGGAAGCCGCTGACGCCCGCTCCGAGCGCTCGCCGCAGGACCCCCGGCCGCGCGTGCCGGGTGACGACCACGACCCGCGTCGCGGAGACCCGGCGCAGCCGCTCCGCCGCCTCGATCCCGTCGAGCCCGGGCATCTCGACGTCGAACAGGCACACGTCGGGCTGCAGGCGCAACGCCTCCGCGACCGCCTGCTCGCCGTCGCGGCACTCGCCCACGATCTCGAGGTCCTCCTCGAGGCGGAGGAGCGCGGCCAGCGCCGTGCGGATCATGTCCTCGTCGTCGGCGATCAGCACCCGGATCACGAGTCGCTCCCCACCGGCAGGCGCGCGTCCAGCTCGAAGGAGCGGCGGACCGCCCCGGCGCGCAGCGTCCCCCCTGCCCGCTCGACCCGCTCCGCCATGCCGAGGACGCCCGAGCCGGTCCCGTCCGCCTCCTCCGCGTCCGGTGCCAGGTCGTTCACCGCCTCGAACCGCCACTCGTCCCGCTCCCGCGCGAGCCGCAGCCGCGCGCTGGAGCCGCCGCCGTGCTTGAGGATGTTCGTCGTCGTCTCGCGGACCACCGGCCCGAGCGTCTCGGCCGGCGCGTGAGCCGCCGCCGGGTCGACCTCGAGCTCGACGCGGAGCCCGGCCGAGCGGAGCAGGTCGGCGGCGTTGGCCAGCTCGTCGACGAGCGGGACGCTGCGGAAGCGCGTCGCCAGCTCGCGGGTGCCGGTGCGGGCACCGTCGACCGAGCGCTGGGCGGCGCGCAGCTGCTCGAGCGCGGCGTCCGGGTCGCTGCCGAGGAGGCGCTCGGCGAGCTCGAGCTGCAGCGCGATCACCTGGAGGTGGTGGCCCTGGAGGTCGTGCACATCGCCGGCGAGCAGCAGGCGCTCCTGGGCCGCGGCGAGCCGGCCCTCGGCGGCGCGCGCCCGGTCGAGCTCGCGGACGATGTCCCACCACCACAGCGCGCTGACGACCGTCAGGGGCAGCAGCGTCGCGAACAGCAGGAGGGTCGAGAGCGCGGCCGACGTGTCCGGCGCCGCGCGCGTCTGCTCGAGCACCGCCGCGACCGCGAGGACGATCGTGCAGAGCACCATCACCCGGAGCCGCACCCCGCTCTGCCAGGGCAGCACGGCGACCAGGGTCGCGGCGAGCGAGAGCCCGAGCGCGAGGCTCCCGGCGGCCGTGCCGGTGAGCGCGGCGGCCGCCACTCCGAGGCAGAAGACCAGGGTCGGCGCGGCCCGGAGGCGCACCGGGCCCTCGCGGTCGGCGCGCCGGTACGCGAGCGCGGTCGGCGAGAACACCGCGACCCAGGCGGCCGCGCCCAGGAAGTAGGCCCCCTTCCGCCACTCCTCGGCCTCGGCGCTCAGCACCGCCACGGACCAGACGGCCAGGACGATCACCACGAAGGAGGCGGCCGACGCGAGGGTGTACCACCAGGTCACGGCGACGCCGCGGCCCGCGCGCACGGGCGGATCCGCCTCGGTCGAGTTCACCATGCGGCCCAGGCTACGACCATGACACTTGTCACCCCTCGGGCCGTCGATCCTCCCGGGACGCGGTGACCCGGCGGCACTGCCGCGTCGGGCGCGGACACGGTCGGATGGAGGAGTCCCGAGAGCCGGGGCCACGTAGCGGAAGGCACGACCATGACGATCATCAGCGACGCGATCCTCGGATTCCAGGACCTGATCGGCCGCGTTCCCGAGCTCGTGCAGCCCCTCGTCGTCGCCGCGGCCGGGGCCGTCCCCTTCATCGAGGGCGAGGGAGCGGCGAGCATCGGGATCATCGGCGGCATCCACCCGGTCGTCGCCGGGCTCGCGGGGGCGATCGGCAACTTCGTCTGCGTGGCGCTGCTCGTGCTGCTGGGCACCGGCGTCCGCTCGGCGATCACGGGCCGCTCGGAGGCGAAGCGGACGACTCCGCGGCGCGAGAAGTTCCAGCGGGCCTTCACCCGCTACGGCGTCCCGGGCGTGAGCCTGCTGGGGCCCCTGCTGCTCCCGACGCACTTCACCGCGGTGATGCTGGCGGGCGCCGGAGTCGGCCGCGGGCGGATCCTGCTCTGGCAGGGCGTCGCGATCGCACTGTGGACGACGGTGCTCACGGTGATCGTCGGGCTCGCGGTCTCGGGCGCGACGCAGGCGGGCTGAGCGGGCCGGACACGGTCCTGAAGCGTGCGACCCCGGTGGCGCAGAGGCGTCCGCGCCATCGGTCAGCGCCGGATGCGCCGTCCCGGTCCGCCGTCCGGGTCCGCCGGGCCGGCGGACTGCAGGTGGGTGTGCAGGCGGATGAGGGTGTCGCGCAGCCGGGTCTTGACGGTGCCGAGCGGGATCGACAGCTCCTCCGCGATCTCGGAGTGGCTGTACCCGCGGACGTAGGCGAGGTAGAGGACGTCGTGGTGGATGGCGGCGAGCTGCCGGATCGCGCCGGCCGCGGGCGCCAGGGCCAGCCGGACGTCCGAGCGCTCCCACTCGTGATCGCGCGGCCGGTCGAGGACCGTGTACTGCAGCTCCCGGCGCCGCGCCGACCGGTCCGCCCGGGCGCGGTCCACGGCACGGCGGTGCGCGACCTGGGCCAGGAAGGCGAGCACGGGACGGCCCGGGTCGAGCGAGCGCGCGGTGCGCCAGAGCTCGAGGTAGACCTCCTGCGCGACCTCCTCGGCGGCGGCGCGGTCGTCGAGCACGGCGTCCGCGACGGAGACGACCCGGCCCGCGGTGAGCGAGTAGAGCTGCCGGAAGGCGGTCCGGTCGCCCGCGCAGACCCGCAGCAGCAGGGCCGCTGACCGCGCAGGGCCGTCCCCGGGCTCACGCCGCTTGCCCGTCATCGTCGACACAGGGCTCAGCCTGGCACCGCGGACGCGCTCCTCCCGAGGTCGCCCCCTGTGAGGTGGCCCCCGTTAGAGGCTCACTTTCACAGGAGTCCGCCGATGCGCGCCGCACGCCCGCCGATGCGCGGCCCCGGTCGCGCGCGGGGCCCGTGCGGCGGCGTCGACGGACTGGGCCGCCCGTCAGGCGGCGACGCGCGCGTTCGACTGCGCGAGGAGCGCGACCGAGCGCAGGCGCGCCTCCGTCTGCAGCGACGCGTGGGCGACGATGACCTCGTCGGCGTCGGCGGAGCGGGCGAAGTCGGCGGTGTAGTCGGCCACCTGGTCGCCGGTGCCGACACCGGTGTAGGTGGTCATGCTCGCGACGTGGGCGCCGATCGGGGCGCTGAGCAGGGCGTCGAGCTCCTCGTCGTCGAAGGTCTGGCCGACGGGGATCTGCCCGCTCTGGCGCAGCAGCATCATCAGGCGGGCGCGCTTCATCTGCGCGAACTGCTCCTGCGCGTCCTCCTCGGTGTCGGAGGCGATGGCGTTCATCCCGGCGATCACGTAGGGGGCGTCGAGCTGCTCGGAGGGGCGGAAGCCGCGGCGGTACTCCGCGACGGCCTGGTGCAGCGCGTCCGGAGCGAAGTGCGAGGCGAACGCGTACGGCAGGCCCAGCGCGGCCGCGAGCTGCGCGCCGAAGAGCGAGGAGCCGAGGATGTAGAGGGGGACGCGGGTGCCGGCACCGGGCGTCGCGCTCACTCCGGGGATGCGGGACTCGCCGGCGAGGAACGCCTGCAGCTCCAGCACGTCCTGCGGGAAGCGCTCGGAGGAGTCGGGGTCGCGGCGGAGCGCGCGGAAGGTCGCCTGGTCGCTGCCGGGGGCGCGGCCGAGTCCGAGGTCGATCCGTCCCGGGTGCAGCGTCTCGAGGGTGCCGAACTGCTCGGCGATGGTGAGCGGGGAGTGGTTCGGCAGCATGACGCCGCCGGAGCCGAGGCGGATCGTGGAGGTCTGCGAGGCGACGTGCGCGATGAGCACAGAGGTCGCGCTGGAGGCGATGCTCGCCATGTTGTGGTGCTCGGCGTACCAGACGCGGCGGTAGCCGTTCCGCTCGGCCTCCTGGGCCAGCGCGACGGAGGCGGCGAAGCTGTCGCGAGCGGTCTCACCGGGGGCGATGGGGGCGAGGTCGAGGATGGAGAGGGGAACGCTCATGATGAGGGCAACGCCCGCGACGGCTCCGGTGTTCCCGTCGCGGGCGCCTTCCTCACGCCTCGGGGATGTCGCGGCCGTACGCCTCCAGCGTCACGGCCTCGGGCTCCGGTCCGCCGCGCACGCCGGCCTCGAGGGCGTCGATCCGGGCGAGCTCCGAGCCGGAGAGCGCGAAGTCGAACACGTCGATGTTCTCGGCGATGCGCTCGGGGCGGGTCGACTTCGGGATGACCTGGCGGCCCTCCTGCAGGTGCCAGCGGAGCATCACCTGCGCGGCCGTCTTCCCGTACTTGGCGCCGAGCTCGAGGAGCACCGGGTCGTCGAAGCTGCGGCGCGGGGAGTCGCGGTAGGCGGTGATGCCGCCGATCGGCGACCAGGCCTGGGTGAGGATGTCGTTCTCGCAGCCGAAGCGCTCGACCCGCCGCTGTTGGAAGTACGGGTGCACCTCGAGCTGGTTCACCGCGGGGACGACGTCGGTCTCGGCGAGCAGGCGGGTGAGGTGCTCGACCATGAAGTTGCTCACGCCGATCGCCCGCACCCTCCCGTCGGCGAGCAGCCGTTCGAGCGCCCGGTAGGCGTCGAGGGTGCGGTCGAAGGCCTCGGGCAGGGCCTGGTGCAGGATCAGCAGGTCGATCCGCTCGACGCCGAGCTTGCCCGCGCTCTTGTCGAAGGCGTGCAGCGTCTCGTCGTAGCCGTAGTCGCTGATCCACACCTTCGTCTCGAGGAAGACGTCGTCGCGGCCGGCGATCGCCTCGCCCACCTCGCGCTCGTTGCCGTAGGCCGCCGCCGTGTCGATGTGCCGGTACCCCGCGTCGAGCGCGGCGGCGACGGCGGCGCGGGTCTCGTCGGGCGGAGTCTGGAAGACGCCGAGTCCGAGGGCGGGGATCTCGACACCGTTGTGGAGAGTGAACGTGTTCATGAGCCCACGCTACGTCCGCAGACGCCGAGTCGCCCGAGAAGCCGCGCGCGACTCCTCAGGCGACCCCGTCGCTCCGGCCCTGCTCAGCCGTCGATCGGCAGCAGGATCCCCTTCACCGTCTCGTCCGTGGCGAGGAACTCCTGCACGGCCGGATCCTGGAAGGCCTGGACGAGCTTCCTCACGTTCTCGGTGTCGCGGTACTTCGAGCCGATGGTGAGCTGCCCGGCGAAGTCGTCGGGGGCCTGCGGGGCGAAGATCTGCTGCTCGATCGGGATGCCGGCGGCGAGGTAGTACTCGGTGTAGCCGACGGCCGCGTCGAGGTCCGGCAGCGCGCGCGACTGGGCGGCGAAGTCGAGCAGCGTGAACTGCAGGTTCTTCGGGTTCTCGGCGATGTCGTCCTGGGTCGCGGTGCCCGGCTCCGTGCCCGGCTTCAGCGTGATCAGGCCGGCGTTCTGCAGCAGCCAGAGGCCCTGCGCCTCGTTGGCGGGGTCGGAGTAGAGCGAGACCGTGCCGCCGTCGGGGATCTGGGAGACGTCGGAGTACTTGTCGCTCCAGAGCCCGAAGCCCCAGCGGAAGACGGGGGTGGCCGCCTCCTCCTCGAAGTCGGGGTTGGCCTCGAGCACCTGTCCCAGCCAGAGCTTGTGCTGGTAGACCGTGGCCGCGACCTCGCCCTCGCTCACCGCGCGGTTGATGGTGTTGCTGTCCGAGAGCCCCTTGAAGGCGACGGTGATGCCGTAGCGCGGCGCCACCTCCTTCGCGACGAAGTCGACCAGGGCCTGCTCGGAGGCGTTGCCCTCGGCGGTCGCGACGTAGAGCGTCGCTCCCTCCTGCTCGTTGGCCGAGACGGCGGGGGAGAGGAGCGGGACGGCGATCGCGGAGGCGACGCCGACCACGACGACGGCCGCTCCGGCGATCCAGGGCCAGCGGCGCTTCTTCTTGAGATCGAATCCGAGGTCGTCGGGAGTGGACATGGCGGTGCCTTTCGAAGAGGGGGTGCGCGGGCGCGCGGGAGGGACGCCCGAGGGCGCAGGAGGGACGCCCGAGGGCGCAGGAGGAGGAGTGGTGGTTCTAGACGGAGGCCGCGACCCGCGGCGCTCGCCGCGAGCGGGAGGCGCCGGGCGTGGTCGCGCGGACGAGGGCGTCGCCGGTGAGCTGCACGGTCGCGACGGTGGCGACCAGGATCACGATGGTGGCGAGCATGACGGTGGTGTCGAAGCGCTGGTAGCCGTAGGTCACCGCGACGTAGCCGATGCCGCCGGCGCCGATCGTGCCGGCGATCGCCGAGTACTCGATCATCGCGATCGTGTTGATCGTCAGGCCGCCGATGATCTGCGGCACCGCCTCGCTCAGCTGGGCGGTCCGCACCACCTGCAGCCGCGACGCTCCGGAGGCGCGGGCGACGCGGGTGAGCGAGAGCGGCACGCTGCGCAGCGCGTTCTCGACGATCCGGGTGAAGAAGGCGATCCCCGCGATCGACATCGGCACGACGGCGGCCGCGATCCCGATGTTGGTGCCGGTGATCAGGCGCGTGAACGGCATGATCGACGCCATCAGGATGAGGAACGGCAGCGAGCGGCCGACGCTGATCACGGCGCTGAGCACCTGGTGGGCGGCCCGGTTCTCGGCCAGGCCGCCCGGAGCGAGGTTGTGCACGAGAGCGCCCAGCGGCACGCCGACCAGCACCACGATCGCCATGACGATGCCGACCATGATCAGCGTCTCGCCGAGCGCCGGCAGCACCAGCGCGGGGATCTGCTCGAGCGGGACCTTGTTGTCGAGGTGGAGGATCACGCCGCCACCTCCTCGGCGAGGACGCGCACGCCGGCGGGCCGGACCGACAGGCCGAGCTCGGCCGCCGCACGGCTGAGCCGCGCCTCGTCGACCGGGCCGAGCCCGATCGTCGCGTGGCCGACCGCCTGCCCGTCCACCGTCTCGATCGCCGCGCCGAGCAGCGAGACGGGGCCGACCGCCTCCGCGAGCCGGGTGACCCAGTCGGTCGGCACTCCGGAGCGGGAGTAGCCCACCACCCATTCGACCAGACCCGGGCCGGGCGCGACGGAGGGGCGCACCGGGTTGAGGGCGAGGCCGAGCGGGGACGCGGGGTCGCGCAGCAGGTCGACGAGGCGCCCTGACTCCACGATGCGGCCGTGGTCGAGGCGGGCGACGGAGTCGGCCACCTGGCGCACCGTCTCCATCTCGTGGGTGATGAAGAGGATCGAGAGGCCCAGGTCGTCGCGCAGCTCCTTCAGGAGCGTGGTGATCGCGGTGGTCGAGGCGGGGTCGAGGCCCGAGGTGGCCTCGTCCGAGAGCAGCACCGAGGGGCGGAGGGCGAGCGCGCGGGCGATGCCGACGCGCTGGCGCTGACCGCCGGAGAGCTGGTGCGGGTAGTAGCGCGCGCGGTCCGAGAGGCCGACGCGCTCCAGCAGCTCCGCGACGCGGCGCTTCGTCTCGGCGGCGGTGACGCCGAGGTACTCCAGCGGAAGGGCCACGTTCTGCTCGGCCGTGCGGCGGCTGAAGAGTCCGTCGGACTGGAAGACGGTGCCGATGCGACGGCGGGCGACGCGCAGCCGCTCCTCCGAGAGCTGCGAGAGCGCCTCTCCGTTGACGACGACCGTGCCCGAGGTGGGCCGCTCGAGGAGGTTCACGCAGGCGGCGAGCGTGCTCTTGCCCGCGCCGCTCGGGCCGACGACGGCGAAGATCTCGCCGGTCGCGACCGAGAAGTCGAGGCGGTCGAGCACGGTCGCCGGACCGTACGACTTGCTGAGCTGCTCGAGCCGGATCATCGCGTTCCTTCGGACGGGTCGGGCGGCCGCGGCCTCTCCGCGTCGTCCCGGACAAGATGATGGAGCACCGCGGGCCCGCCCGTCCCGGCCCGCGTCGCCCGGCGTAACCCTTCGTCGCCGGGCGTAACAGTGCGCGGGGCGGAGGGGGTCGCGGCCGCGAGACGCGACAGGACCGCCGCGGCCGGCAGCACGCGGGCTACCGTGACCGGATGCAGCCGAAGTGGGAGTCGACGACCATCGAGCGCGCCTTCGACGAGGGGTGGTCGGACGAGCCGATGGGGACGAAGGAGAAGTTCTGGCTCGTCGCCGACGGCGATCTGTGGCTCTTCAAGTTCGCCCGCCAGCGAGGAGACGAGACCCGCGGTGAGGACTGGGCGGAGTGGGTGTCGTTCCATCTCGCGCGGATGCTCGACGTCCCGTGCGCGGAGATCCGACCTGCGACGGTGGGCGGTCGGCGCGGAATCATGTCGAGGAACGTCATCGAGCGCGAGCAGATCCAGAGCCTCGAGATCGGGAACAGCCTGCTGCGCCACTCCGATCGCCACTACGACCACGCTCGGAGGCGGCCCAACGACCGCTACACCGTCGATGCGGTGAGACGTGCTCTCGACGGCGTCGACGCTCCTGCAGGCTTCGACGCCGTCGCCGGACTGAGCGGTTTCGACGTGTGGGCGGGCTACCTGCTGTTCGATGCCTGGGTAGCTGGACGGGATCGACACGACGAGAACTGGGCCGTCATCGCCGGACGCGGTCATCGGACCCTCTCGCCCTCGTTCGATCACGGCAACGCCCTCGGGTTCCAGGAGACCGAGGAGAAGCGCGCCGCCTGCCTCGCCGATGAGGCTCTCTTCGACCGGTGGGTGCGGAGAGGAAGGAGTCACCAATTCGCCGGGAGACCGCTGCTGGTCGACCTCGCAGCGGAGGCCCTCGCGGCGGCCTCTCCGGAGGCGCAGGCGTTCTGGCCTGCTCGGCTCCGAGCGGTCGATCCCTCTGCGGTCCGCGAGGTCCTCGCGGCGGTTCCTCCGACCCTGATGTCGGAGACGTGCGCTAGTTTCACGGAAGGACTGCTGGCAGCGACACGGAGGAGGATCCTCGATGACTCTCCTCGTTGATCGACCGGCGCCGCGTCCGACCCCTGGTGTCCGCGAGCTGCTGCTCGTCTGGCAGAACCCTCGTACTCGCCGGTTCCTCCGCGCGGCGGTGCTGTCCGTCGGGGTCGACGGCTTCCTCTTCCGGTACGAGCCGGCGGCTGTCGCCGACGAGGACTTCTTCCCGCTCGCGGAGTTCCCCCGTGTGGACGCGGAGTACCGGAGCTCGTCCCTTCCGCCGTTCTTCGCCAACAGGGTGATGTCGTCCGAGCGCGGCTCGTACGAGGAGTACCTGGGGTGGCTCGGTCTCGAGGCGGCGTCCCCCGACCTCCCCGTCGAGATCATGGTCCGGACCGGCGCGGCGCGAGCGACCGACACCTTCCATGTCGTGGAGAAGCCTCTCCGCACCGCGCAGACCCTCATCAGTCGTTTCTTCGTGGCGGGAGTCCGCCATCGGGCCGAGCTCCCGCTTCCGGTGCTGCCTCTCGAGCAGGGCGACGGGCTGGTCCTCGTGCCCGACGCCTCGAACCTCCGCAACCCGGAGGCCTACGAGGTGGCCTCGGTGTCCGGCGAGCGGATCGGATGGGTGCCGGACTGGCTGTGCGGTGAGGTCGCCGCGCTCATGGCGTCCGGATGGGAGGTCGAGGCGGTCGCCGAGAAGGTGAACCCCGAGGCCCCGTCCCACGTCCAGGTGCTCTGCCGGATCACCGCGACCCTGCGTCACTGAACCCGCTCCCGCTCAGCTCGCGGCGGCCGCCGCGCGGGGGCTCTCGGCGCTCGCCTCGCGGTCGAAGCGCTCGCGGCTGAAGACCTGATCGGCTGTCGTCAGAGCGAGGCCGATCACGCCCGCCAGCTCGCCCAGGTCCGACGTGTGGATGGTCAGGTGCCGCGTGGCGAGCGGGTGGGTGCGCAGGTAGACGCGCTCGCGCAGGCCCGACATCAGCACCTCGCCGCAGTCGCCGAGCTGGCCCGAGATCACGATGGTCCGCGGGTTGAGGATGTTGACGAGGTCGGCGACCGCCTCGCCGAGGACGCGGCCGGCCTGGCGCACCGCCTGGGTGGCGCGCATGTCGCCGCGGAGCACGCGGGCCGTGACGTCGGCGACGTGCTTGATCGAGGGGTCGTCGGCCGAGAGGTCGCGGACGAGGGCCCAGCCGCTCGCATACGCCTCCACGCAGCCGGCGTTGCCGCAGCGGCAGGGCAGCGGATCCGCGTCGACCGTGCCCGTGACCGCGCGGGTGTGGCCGATGTCGCCGGCCGCGCCGACGGCTCCGCGGATCGTCGCTCCGTTGAAGACGAGGCCCGAGCCGATGCCGGTGCCGAGCTTCAGGCTGATCAGGTTGTCGGAGCCGTGGTGGCGCGACTCGGCGAGGGCGCGGGCGTTCGCGTCGTTCTCGATGACGACCTGCACGCCCTCGTACGGCTCGGCGAAGTAGCCGGCGATGTCGAAGTCGTCCCAGCCGGTCATGATCGGCGGATTGCGCACGCGCCCGGCGGCGAACTCGACCGGCCCCGGGACTCCGACGCCGATGCCGGCGACCGCGTCGCCCTGCTGCAGCCGCTCGAACGCGGCGAGCACCAGCGAGAGCACGGCGTCCGGTCCCTCCCAGACGTCGACGACGCCGCTCTCGTGCCGGAGGGGGGTGCCGCGCAGGTCGCAGGCGGCGGCGACGAATCCGCTCGCCCCGATGTCGGCGGTGAGGAACACCGTGCCGACCAGGTTCATCGCGAACATGCTCGAGGGGCGCCCGCCGGTCGACTCGCCGCCGGTGGTGGGGGCGATCAGGCCGAGCTCCACGAGGGTCGCGAGGCGCTGGTTGACGGTGGAGCGGGAGAGCCCCGTCTGCTCCATCACCGCGTTGCGCGAGATCTCGCCCTGCTCGCGGAACAGCGCGAGGACGTCGGCCACGTGCGAACCGGCCTCGCCGGTGGAGTACCCCGTCATCGCTCCCCCTCTTGTCACGGTCAGCGTACATGCCTGCCGACGGGAAACCTGAAGTTCCCCGACTTTCGTATTGCGGTAACGCGAAAGCCCGGGTAGTTTTCACACACCGGCACGCAGTGGTGCCACTGATCCTCAAGGATGACGATGAACCGCACAGCACGCCGCCTCCTCCCGGTTCTCGCACCGGTCGGCGCCCTCGCACTCCTCCTCACCGGCTGCGCCTCGGGTGGCGACGCGGCCGCCGGCGGCTCCGGATCGACCAAGGTCGCCGCGGTCATCAAGGGCCTCGACAACCCCTTCTTCCAGGCGATGGAGAACGGCATCGAGGACACCGCGAAGGACGACTCCGTGGACGTCTCGGTGCAGGCCGCCGCCGACATCGGCGACACCACCGGCCAGGCCGACAAGCTCACCACCGTCGCCGGCCAGGACTTCGGCTGCCTCATCGTCAACCCGATCAGCGGCACGAACCTGGTGCAGGCCCTCGCCTCCGCCACCGGCAAGACGATCGTCAACATCGACAGCCCGCTCGACCCCGACGCGGTCGAGGCCGCGAACCTCGACGTCACCACCTACATCGGCACCGACAACGAGGCCGCGGGCGGCAAGGCCGGCGACTTCCTCCTGCAGCAGCTGCCCGCCGGCTCCGAGGTCGCCGTCATCGGCGGAGTCTCGGGAGACGTCACCAGCGCCGCCCGCGTCGACGGCTTCACCGCCGCGATCGGCTCCGACCTCACCGTCGTCCAGGAGGCCGCGGCCGACTGGAAGCGCGAGGTCGCGCTGACCAAGGCGACCGACATCCTCGCCGCGAACCCCGACGTGAAGGCGTTCTTCGCCGCGAACGACGACATGGGCCTCGGCATCGTCAAGGCCGTCGAGAACGCGGGCCTCACCGGCTCCGTCCAGGTGGTCAGCGTCGACGGCAACGAGGACGCGCTGCAGTCGGTGAAGGACGGCGGCCTCACCGCCACCGTCGCCCAGTACCCCTACGCGATCGGCCAGCTCGGCGTGCAGGCGTGCGAGGCCGTCGGCGCCGGCGAGGAGATCCCCGCCGAGATCGAGTCGCCCACCGCACTCGTGACCTCCGAGACCGCGGAGCAGGCCCTCGGCGCCTTCCCCCAGCCGTTCGAGGAGTTCGACAACCCGCTCGCCGCGCTCGTCCCCAGCAAGTAGGACCTCCCGCCCATGGCAACCCAGGAAGCGACCATGACCTCAGTCACCGCCCGACCCCCGGCCAGCGCCTCCCCGCTGCTGGCGAACCTCCGTCAGCTCAGCTTCTGGGCCGAGAACGCCGCACCGATCGGGCTCGTCGCCCTGGTGATCGTGTTCTCGATCGCGACGCCGACGTTCCTCAGCCTCGGCAACATCAAGGCGATGCTCGTCGCCGCCGCGATCCTGGTCATCCTCTCGATCGGCCAGTCCTTCGTCATCACCACCGGCGGCATCGACCTCTCGATCTCGGCGACGATGACCGTCGGAGCGGTCGGCTTCGGCATCGGCTGGAGCGCCGGCTGGGGCTTCTGGCTCTCGGCGCTCGCGGCCCTGCTCTTCGCGGGGCTGATCGGAGTGATCAACGGCTTCCTGATCGCGAAGGGCAAGGTCACCGACTTCATCGCGACACTGGGCACGCTCTCGGTGGCGACCGGCCTCGCGCTGATCGTCTCCGACGGCAAGCCGATCACGGTCGGCAGCCCCGAGCTGCTCCGCCTCACCACCGGCTCGATCGGGATCATCGGCTACCCGATCATCCTGGCCGCGGTCATCGGAGTCGTCGCCTGGGTCGTCATGTTCCGAACCCGCTTCGGCCTGCACGTGCAGGCGGTCGGCGGCAACGAGGAGAGCGCGGTCGCCAACGGCATCAAGGCCGGACGCGTGCGCATCGCGGTGTACATCATCGCCGCCGTCCTCGCCGGAGTCGGCTCGCTCCTCCTCGTCGCCCGCGTCGGCGCCGCGGAGCCGGCCATCAACACGCAGTACCTGCTCAACTCCATCGCGGCCGTCGTGCTCGGCGGAGTGAGCCTCACCGGCGGCAAGGCCAAGATCGTCGGCCCGATCATCGGAGCGTTCCTCCTGACCGCGCTGACCAACGGCCTGACCCTGCTCGGCGTCTCGCAGTTCTACCAGCCCCTCGCCGTCGGCCTGGTGGTCGTGCTCGCCGCCCTCATCACCCGCTACCAGAAGAAGTGAGCCCAGCCATGACCAGCGACATCCTGCTCGAAGCGCGGGACATCAAGAAGTCCTTCGGCGGCGTCCACGCTCTCAAGGGAGCGTCGATGTCGATGCGCCGCGGCGAGATCACCGCCCTGATCGGCGACAACGGCGCGGGCAAGTCCACCCTCGTCCGCTGCCTCTCCGGGGTGCACCCCGCCGACTCCGGCACCATCACCCTCGACGGCGACGTGGTGCACTTCACCACTCCGCTCGGCGCGCGGGACGGCGGCATCGAGACGGTGCACCAGACCCTCGCCCTGGTCGAGGACCTGACCGTGTGGCAGAACTTCTTCCTCGGCCGCGAGCTCACCAAGGGCGTGCCCGGGGTGCGGTTCCTCGACCGCACCCAGATGAAGAAGACTGCCCAGGAGCTGCTCGGCGACCTCGCCGTGAACGTCCCGCCGGTCACCAGCAAGGTCCGACGCCTCTCGGGCGGCCAGCGCCAGGCGGTCGCGATCGCCCGGGCCGCGGGCTGGGGCAGCAAGATCGTGATCATGGACGAGCCGACCGCGGCGCTCGGCGTCCAGGAGACGGCGCGCGTCGAGAAGATCATCCTCAAGCTGCGCGACGCCGGAGTGGCCGTGCTGCTGATCAGCCACAACTTCGACCAGGTGATGCGCCTGAGCGACCAGGTGTGGGTGATGCGCGCGGGCCTCGCCGTCGCCGGCCGCCGCACCGCCGAGACCAGCGGCGACGAGCTCGTCTCGCTGATCACGGGCGCGAAGGCCGCCTGATGCACCCCGAGTTCCTGCACCGCGGGAGCACGGAGCGCTTGTCGCCGATCGGGGTCCACGCGGGCCTGCTCGTCGGCGACTGGACGCCGGAGTCGGGGCGCCGCGCGATCGGCGCCGCCGCCTCGATCGGCTTCGACCTGATCGAGATCCCGGCGCCCGACGACCCCGACGCCTCCGCATGGACCTCCGACCTGCTCGACGAGCACGGGATCGACGCGGTCGTCTCGCTCGCGCTGGACGCCGACTCCGACATCACCGACCAGGCCACGGTCGGCCGCGGCGAGGAGCGGCTGCTGGCGGCCGTGCGGTTCGCGGAGGCGATCGGCGCGCGGTACGTCGGCGGAGTCACCTACTCCGCCATGCGCAAGTACGAGCACGCGGCCGAAGCGGCTGCCCGCTCGCGCTCGCTCGACGTGCTGCGGCGGGTCGCCGCGGCCGCCGCTCCCGCCGGCGTCGTCGTCGGAGCGGAGTACGTGAACCGCTACGAGAGCAACCTGCTGAACACGGCCGCCCAGACCGCCGCGTTCCTCCGCGAGCTCGACGCGCCGAACGTGCTCCTGCATCTCGACACGTTCCACGCCCACCTCGAGGAGGTCGACCTCGCGAGCGCCGTCCGCGACGCCGACGACCTGCTCGGCTACCTCCACGCCTCCGAGAACCACCGCGGAGAGCTGGGCACCGGGAGCACCGACTGGACCGGGCTCGCGGCGGCGCTCGCCGACTCCGGCTACCGCGGTCCGCTCACCCTCGAGAGCTTCTCGCCCGCCGTCCAGCCCCCGGCCTCGGCCGATGGCATGGGCCTCTGGCGCGAGCTCTGGCACGACCCCGTCGCCCTCGCGACCTCCGGCCACGCGTTCCTCGCGGACCTGCTCGACACCGACCCCGCGGCCCGACGCCGCCCCTGAACCTCTCGAACCAAGGAGCACCACCATGACCACGAACCCTCTCGGAGTGCACGCCCTCGTCTTCGCCGGCGGCACCACCCCCGACGAAGTGACCGCGACGATCGAGCAGACCAAGGCGGCCGGATTCGACCTGCTGGAGCTCTCGCTGCACGACGTGCAGAACCTCGACACCGCCTCCGCCCGCGCCGCCCTCGAGGCGAACGACCTCGGCATCGTCTGCTCGCGCGGCCTCGCCTTCTCGGCCGACGTCTCCAGCGACGACCCGGAGGTGGTGGCCCGCGGCGCGAAGCTGCTCGCCGACTCCCTCGAGACCACCCACGCGCTCGGCGGCACCCACTTCACCGGCGCCCTCTACAGCGCGCTCGGCAAGTACAGCGCGCCCCTCTCGGCCGCCGGCCGCGCGAACGTCGTCTCGGTGCTGACCGACCTCGCCGCCGAGGCTGCGACGAAGGGCATGACCCTCGGCCTCGAGATCTGCAACCGCTACGAGACCAACGTCATCAACACCGCCGCGGACGCCCTGCGCCTCGCCGACGACATCGGCGCCGACAACGTCCTGATCCACCTGGACACGTACCACATGAACATCGAGGAGGACGACTTCTTCCGCCCGGTGCTGCTGGTCGGGGATCGTCTCGGGTATGTCCACATCGGCGAGAACCACCGCGGCTACCTCGGCAGCGGCCACCTCGACTTCACGACGTTCTTCCACGCCCTCGCCGCGATCGACTACCGCGGACCCATCACCTTCGAGTCCTTCTCGTCGGCCGTCGTCTCGCCGACCCTCTCGAACGACCTGGCCGTGTGGCGGAACCTCTGGAACGACGGCCCCGCGCTCGCTCGCCACGCCCACGGCTTCCTGGTGAACGCGCTGGAGAGCAGCCGTGGCGAGGCCTGAGACCGAGGTCGCGCCCGACGCGGTGCGGCCCGGCCTCGACGAGCTGGCCGGGCGCGCGCTCGCGCTGACCTCGCCGGGCCGCCGCGCGATCGTCGCGATCGCCGGCAGCCCCGGGGCCGGCAAGACCACGCTCGCCCGGGCGGTGGTCGCCCGCGCGAACGAGCTCGCGGGGGAGGGGACCGCCGCTTTCGTGCCGATGGACGGCTTCCACCTCGCCAACGCCACGCTCGACGAGCTCGGCCGCCACGATCGCAAGGGCGCCCTCGACACGTTCGACGGCTGGGGCTTCCTCGCCCTGGTGCGGAGGCTGCGCGCCGAGACCGACCACGTCGTCTACGCGCCCACCTTCGAGCGGACCGTCGACGAGGGAGTGGCCGGCGCGCTGGCCGTGCACCCCTCCGCGTCGCTCGTCGTGCTGGAGGGCAACTACCTCCTCGTCGACGAGGGCCCGTGGGCGCTGCTGCGCGCCGAGTTCGACGAGGCCTGGTTCTGCGCGACTCCCGAGACCGAGCGCTTCGAGCGCCTGGTCGACCGCCACGTCTCCTTCGGCCGCGCCCCCGAGGCGGCCTCCGCCTGGGCCTCCGAGGTCGACGGGCGGAACGCGCTGCTGATCGAGGCCACTCGCGACCGCGCCGACCTGATCGTGTCGGGGACGGCGGCGGGGGTGGTCTGACGCCCGATGTGGCGGAGGAGCGGTCCGCTTCGGGGCGCGACGTGGGCTCTCGGGCGTGTCCGGCCGGTCGGCCGGTCGGACGACGGAGGACCCGTCGCCCGGCGGATGCGGTCTCGACGGGTCGGGTGTCAGGCTCGAGGGATGGACGACTCGACACGGAACTCCTCGGAACAGCCCGCTCCCACCACCCCGCCGGCCGCTGCGCCCCCCGGAGCCGGGCAGCCGCCCCTCCCCGTCGCTCTCCTCCTCCTGCTGCGGCGGAGCGACGGGCGGCCCGCGGCTTCGTCGGGCGCTCTCGACACCGTCCTGGCCGCCTCCGTCCTCGCGGAGCTCTCCCTCCAGCGGCGCGTCGAGGTGGACGCCGGAGTCGTCGCCCTCGGGCCGGAGCGGTCCGCGCTCGGGGACGCCGTGCTCGACGGGGCCCTCGGGTGGATCGCAGCGGAGCGAGCACCGCGCAGCGTCTCCTGGTGGATCGCCCGCCTCACTCGGAGGGAGCTGCATGCCGCCCTCCTCGAGCGGGTCGCCGCCGTGGAGCCGGCGGAGGACGAGCGGCTGCGGATCCGGGTCGCCGAGGTCCTCGCGGCTCGGAGGGCGCCCCTTCCGTCGGACGCGGCGCTCATCGGCCTGCTCGACGCGGCCGGAGCCCTCTCGCCGAGGCCCGGCATCCCGGACCGGCAGGCGATCCGGTCGCTCGCGGCGCAGCACTGGGCAGGGCCGGCGGCCGCCGCCGTCCTCGCGGGAACCGCCGCGAGCGTCACGGGAGCCGCGGTGATCGCGGCGACGACGACGGTCACGATCACCGGCATGTGATCCGACGCGTGCGGCTCGCTGAAGCCGCGCGCCCCTACTCCGCCGGGTAGTCGGGCGCGACGAAGACGCAGAACGGGTGGCCGGCCGGATCGGCGAGGACGTGGAGCGCCTCCTCCGGGTCGTTGCTCCTGTCCTCGATCAGCTCGGCGCCGAGGGCGAGCGCCCGGGTCTTCTGCCGGTCGAGCTCGTCGGCGTCCGCGACCATGAAGTCGAGGTGCAGCTGCTGCGGGACGGGCCCCTCCGGCCAGGTCGCGCGCGGCAGGGCGGCCACCCGCTGGAACGTGAGCTTCGCGCCGTCGGCGGTGACGATCGCGACCCACTCCGCCTCGTCGTCCGAGCCGTCCGCGGGCGGCTCGTCGCCGGGGCGGTACTCGCCGCCGAGCAGGGCGAGGTAGAAGGCGGAGAGGGCGCGGGCGTCCTCCGTGTCGAGGACGACCTGGCGCAGGCGCATGCGGGCAGGGTACCGCCGGACGAGCACTGGAGGGGGATGACGTGCTGTGCGGGACGGCTGCGGCGGGCCGGACGTCCGCGGGTCGCGGCCCGACGTCGGCTGAGAAGGGGGGTCCCTGCCCCGACACGGCAGGCCGCGTCTCAGCGGAGGTCGTGCAGCTCTCTCGCTCCCGACCGCGCCGCCCTGCCACTCCGCGCCCGCTTCCTCAACCCCTCCCGGCTCCCGGCCTCGCGCCAGGGCCCGGCGCGTACTGTGGCCGCTGACTCACGACGGCTACGAGGGAGACACCATGACGGAGCAGATCGGAATCCCCGAGGCCGCGGCACTGGGGAGCGAGCGGCGGAGCATCGCGATCCTCGGAGCGGGCGGCGACCTCACCGAGCGGCTGCTGCTGCCGGGCCTGGGCCGGGTGGCCGAGCTCGCGCGCGACCTCGAGCTCACGCTGATCGGCGCGGCGCGCACGCCCCAGACCGACGAGGAGTGGCAGAGCCTCGTCCGCCGCAGCCTCGAGGCGGCCGGAGTCGCCGCGCACACGGTCGAGGCCCTCGCGTCGCGCGCGCGCTTCGTCGCCACCGACGCCTCCGACCCGGAGCAGCTGAAGGCCCTCCTCGACGCCTGCCCGTCGACTCCGGTGCTCTACGTCGCCCTGCCGCCGGCGATGGGGCACAAGGTCGCCGCCTCGCTCGCCGAGCTCGACCTGCCCGAGGAGCTGGTCGTCGCCATCGAGAAGCCGTTCGGCGAGGACCTCGACGACGCGATCGCCCTCAACGCGGCGTTCGCGAAAGTCCTCCCCGAGAGCCGCCTCTGGCGCATCGACCACTTCCTCGGCAACGCGACCGTGCTGGGGATGCTGGGCCTGCGCTTCGGCAACAGCATGCTCGAGGCGAGCTGGAGCGCCGAGTGGATCGAGAAGGTCGAGATCGTCTACGACGAGACGCTCGGCATCGAGGGCCGCGCGGCCTTCTACGAGAAGACCGGCGCGCTGCGCGACATGCTGCAGAGCCACCTCCTGATGGTGCTCGCGCTGACCACGATGGAGCGCCCCGACGAGGTCGCGCCCGACGAGGTCCACGCGCGCATGGCCGAGGTGCTCGGCGCCGTGCGGCTCTGGCGCGACGACCCCTCCTCCGCCCGCCGCGCCCGCTACACCGAGGGCCGCGTCGACGGCCGCTTCTTCCCCTCCTACGTCGACGAGCCCGACGTCGACCCCGAGACCGGCACCGAGACCCTCGCGCAGCTGCTGCTCCAGGTCGACACCCCGCGCTGGGCGGGCGTCCCCTTCGTCCTCCGCTCCGGCAAGGCGATCGGCGACCCGCGCCGGGAGGTGGCGATCCACTTCCGCGCCGCCACGCCCCCGCGCGGCCTGCAGGCGGCCGAGGGCGACGCCGGGACGGTCCTCCGGATCGGTCTCAAGGGCGGCGACGTCAGCCTCGACCTGGTCGTGAACAGCGCCGACGAGCTGACCGATCTCGAGCGCACCACCCTGACGGCGCAGCCCGGCGCGGCCACGCTCGACCCCTACGCGCAGGTCCTCGCCGGGATCCTGCAGGGCGACACCCTGCTCTCGGTCCCGGGCGACGTGGCCGAGCAGTGCTGGCGCATCATCACTCCGGTGCTCTCCGCCTGGGCCGCGGGCGACGCTCCACTGGACGAGTACGAGGCGGGGAGCGCGGGGCCCGAGGGCTGGTGAGCTCGCGGTGAGGCGCGCGGGCTGAGGCGTCGGCGCGTGGCGTGATGCGGGGTCGGGTCCGCCGACGCCGGTCGCGTCGCCTCCCGCCCGGCTCCGCTGCTAGCCGTCCCGCGGGTCGACCCGTCCCGCCGGTCGACCCTCCTGCTGGTCGACCTCGCCGCCCGTTTCCCCTCCCGCCCGTTGACCCTCCCGCCGGGGGAGACGGGATGCTGGAGGCATGTTGGGCATCGGGGAGTACGCAGGCATCACGGGTCTGAGCGTGAAGGCGCTCCGGCACTACGACGAGAAGGGCGTGCTGGTCCCGGCGGAGGTCGACGAGCGGTCGTCGTACCGCCGGTACGCCGACGCCCAGGTCCGGGCCGGAGTCGTGATCAGCGCCCTCCGGAGCGCGGGGGTGCCGCTGCCCGAGGTCGCGGCGGCGACTCGAGCCGGCACCGCGGCGGAGGCGCTGCAGGCGCATAGGGAGCGCGTGCTCGCGGAGCGGGAGCAGGAGGACCGGGCGTTCGAGGCCGCCGAGATGGCGCTGCGGGCGCTCGCCGTGCCGGTCGAGGTCGCGGAGCGGACGATGCCGGCGCAGCCGTACGTCGGCCAGGTCCTCACGATCGCGCTGGACGAGGTCGACGGACCGGGCGACGACGAGGCGAACGAGATCTTCGGCGCGCTCGCCACCCGAGTGCACGCGGCAGGGCTCGGGCCGACGGGACGTTTCTGGACGGCGCTCCGGGCGGGCGAGCCGGGTTCGGCGGAGCTCGTCTGCTGCTGGCCGACGTCGGCGGAGGCGGAGGGCGACCTCGCCGATCTCGCCGCGATCCTCCCGGCGCGCACCGAGCTGGTCGCCACCTGGCGCCCCCGCGACGGGGAGGAACTGCCCGAGGGGACCCTGCATCCGGCGATCGTCGCGCTCTTCGACGCCGCCGGAGACCGCGGCCTGCGGCTCGACGGGGTCGAGGTGCGGCAGACGGTGCTGGGGGAGGGGCCGGAGGACGTGGCGGTCGAGGTGTCGCTGACGGTCGCGGGGTGAGGGAGGGCGGAAGGCGGGGACGACCGCAGTCGCCCCCGCCTCCCGGTCTCGGTGCTGCTCAGTAGGCGAACTGCCACATGTAGCGGCGTCCCTCCAGCGCGCAGCCCCGGGCCGCGGCCCAGTGGGCGGCGAGCCGGGAGACCAGCGTCGAGTACACGAGCGGTGCGACGAAGGCGCGCTGGGGCGCCGCGATGCCGGGCAGCTCGAGGTCGCGGGAGTCGACGTAGTGGGTCGTCCCGCTGTACTGGTCGAGGAAGCTCCGGGCGCGCTCGCCCATCGGCCGCGTCGCGTCCTCGGCGAGGAGGACGAGGCTCTGCGTCTCGCCGTCGAAGACCTCGAAGGGGCCCTGGAAGAACTCGTCCGCGTTGATCGTCGCGGCGTGCATCCACTGCATCTCCTGCAGGTAGCAGGTGGTGAAGGTCTGACCGGGGCCCATGAGCGACCCGGAGGTGACGAGGTAGGTCACAGAGACGTCCTTCATCGCGGCGGCCAGCTCCTCGGCCCTCGGCTCGAAGGCGGCGACCGTGGCGACCATCGCGGACGGCAGGGCGCGCAGCGCCTCGAGCCGATCCGTCACGTCCACCCCGTCGCGGCGCAGGACCGCGAGCGCGAGCAGCTGCAGCACGAGCTGCGTGCCCTGACCGGTCTGCGCGACGAAGGCGGTGTCGAGGGCGAGCGCGAGCGGTCCCTCCTGCTTGAGGGTCACTCCGACCACGGCGGCGCCGCGCTCCTGCGCCCACTCGCCGGCCCGCACGGTCTCGGGGGTCTCGCCGGTGCCCGAGAGCACGACGACGAGGGCGCCGGGGCCGACCGAGGCGGGCGCGCGGAAGAAGAACTCGTCCGAGTTGTAGGAGGCGGCGGGCGTGATCGCGGCCGTGTCGAGCAGGTACTGAGCGGCCTGGACGCCCATCAGCGATCCGCCCGCGCCGACCAGGAAGACGCGGTCGACCGCGGGGAGGGAGGCGACATGGTCGTCGATCCGGCTCCTCCCCTGCCGGCCATCGGCACGGCGGACGTCGCCGGGGAGCGGAACCTCTGCGCCACTGACCGCGTCGGGGCGACCGGATGGATCGCCGGCTGCGCGGGAGTGTCGCGGCGCTCTCGGTGCCGAGGTCAGACGGGGCTCGGCTCGACCGCGCCGACGTCGCGGTCGTATGGCGCCACTCCGGGCATACCCGTATGCTGTCACGCATGATAGATGGAGTCGGGGCACAGCTTCGAAAGGGCGTAGCCGAGTTCTGCATCCTGGGGCTGCTCGATACCGTTCCCATGTACGGGTGGGAACTGTCCACGCGCTTGCAGGAGGTCGGTGTGATCGGGAGTATCGGCACCCTGTACCCGCTCCTGGGTCGGCTGCGGGACCGAGGCTCGATCACTGCAGTCGTCGTCCCGAGTGCGCAGGGTCCGGCTCGGAAGTACTACTCGTTGACCGACGTGGGCAAGGTCGAGCTCGGGCGGTTCAGGGCGGAGTGGCCGTCCTTCGTCGGGCAGGTGAACGAGACGATCGGAAGGGGAACGTCATGAGCACGACGACATCGCCGGCGGCGGCGCGCTACCTCGAGGAGCTGAGGATCGCATTGTCCGGCGTGCCCGCCGACCTCCGGAGTGAGATCTGGAGCGGGATCGCGGAAGAGCTGGACGGCCTCGACGACGATGCCGCCCGTGAGCGGATCGATGAACTGGGAAGTCCCTCTCGGATCGCGCAGGCCGCCGGCGGATCGCTCGCTGGGGGCGGCGGGTCGATCTTCGACCGCCCCTGGTTCGCCGTCGTCGCCTCGCTGGTCTTCGCCTTCGGCTGGCTGGTGATTCCCGGATTCGGCTGGCTCCTCGGCGCCGTCGCGATTCTCCTCTGCTCGTCCTGGACCGTCTCGCAGAAGAGGAGGGCGCTGGTGATCCCCGTCGTCGCTACCGTGGTGGTCGGCGGGGCGATCGGGCTCTACTACTGGCTGTCGGCGATGCCGAGTTCCGGTATGACGACGTGGACGGTCCTGGCTGGTGCGTGGCTGGTCGGGGGTGGCACCAGCCTTGTTCTCGGGACGCGACTGTGCGCCCGCTTCGTGAGGACGCGGCGGGCGCACAGCGCGTTGGAGTGAGCCGGATGAGCTCTGCTCGTCAGCTCCAGCTCACCGTCGCGGCTCCTCCGGAGACCGTCAGGCGCAACTCGAAGGTCGTGTTGTAGGGGACGCCGCACATCTGCGCGTTGATGAGCATCTGCGCGCGGTTGGCGAGCGGTCGGCCGAGATAGTTGAGCGACGAGCCACAGGCTCCCCCGATCGTCCAGGCCGGGCCCCACGGGTTGGCGGTCACCGTGTTGCTCGACAGGTTGTAGGAGGTGTAGAAGCTCATGCTCACCAGTCCGACCCAGGTGTCGATCTTGCAGCCGTTCCGCGCGGACCCGCTCACGGAGCACTCGCTGATGCCGCGCGTCTTCACGTCGGCGCCTTCTCCTCCGATGCGGACGACACTGACGGATCCGTCCTCATAGGTGGAGATCGTGTAATCGCCATCAGGACGCTTCTCCTCGACCACCTTCACGGTCGGGTTAGCGCTCGACAGCGAGTCCCACGCCTCGCCGGCGAGGTACGCCTCGACCAGGTCGTCCTGCGTCTCGGAGGGAACGCCGTACTCCGAGAGGAACTCGCGGGCGGTGACGACCTCCGAGTGCTCGGCTTCCGTGCTCGCGCTCGCAGGCGCGGCTCCGGTGAGAGCGAGTGCGAGGACGGCGATCCCCGCCATCAGCTTGGATCTGAATCCAGACATGAGTGTCTCCGTTTCTTGTTCCGGGTGGAACATTGCGTGACAAGGTACTGATGGCGTGCACAGGCGGCCAAGGCTTCGGAGTACGGTGGCGCGTTCGCTGCGCCACAGACGCGATTCTCGCCGCGCCGTGTGCCGGTGCGCGGAGGCCCTGCGCCAGTTCGTGCCGCGGTCCCGTCCGTCTCCGTAGGCTCCGACGCATGTCTGATCAGGTCCAGGCCGGAGTTCAGCACGGAAATGTGCGGGGGATTCTCGCCCGTCGGTGGTTCGCGGTCGCGGCCTCCCTGGTCTTCGCCTTCGGCTGGCTGCTGATCCCCGGAATCGGCTGGCCGATCGGCGCCGTTCTGGTCCTGTGGAGCTCGTCGTGGACCGCCGCCGAGAAGAGCTCGGCGCTCACGATCCCACTGGTCGCGGCCGCGCTGGTCGGCAGCGGAGCGGGGCCCGTCTTCGGGCTGCACGCCGTGCCGAGTTCGAGCATGACGATCTGGACCGCGGTGTGTGCCGGGCTGCTGGCGGGAGGCGTGACGAGCGTCGTTCTGGGGGTCCGGCTGTGCGCCGGGGCACTCCGCAGGCCTGCAGCGTCGGGCGACCGCTCGCTGTCCGGGGCGGCCCCTGCGCCTCGCGCGCACGACGTCAGCTGACGGGAGGGGGCGTCGGCTCCTGAGGGAGGCCGCCCTGTCTCAGCCGAGGTCGTGCGCACCCCGGCGGAGGCGAGCGCCTCGACGGCTCGAAGGGCGCAGGTCCGCCGGCGTCCTCGCGCGTCGGCAGGTCCCGCTCAGCGCCCGCCGGCCCCGCTCGCGTCGTAGCGGAGCCGCACCAGCTCAGAGCCCGGCAGAACCGTCGCGTCGAGGAGGCGCAGGCCGTGCTGCGGCGCCCCGGAGTAGAGCGGCGTCCCGCCGCCCGCGAGTCCGGCGCCGACGAGGACGATCAGTTCGTCCACCAGGCCCTGCGCGAGGAGCGGATTCCAGGTGGTGCCACTGCCGAACATCAGCAGGTCGCCCCCGTCGCCCTGCTTGAGCCGTCCGATCTCGGCCGGACCCTGCTCCCGTGGCACGATCCGCGTCGTGGCGGCCCACGGCGCCTCCGGATCGAAAGCCAGGGAGTCGCTGATCACCAGCGCGTCGAGCGACGTGACCAGCCGTGCGGTCTCGTGCTCCCGCTCGCCCGCCGTCCCGTCCGCGGCGACGGCGCTCCAGCTGTCCCAGTTGTCGCGGAACCAGCCGCCGCCGTAGACGAGCGTGCCCGCGCGGCGCAGCAGCTCGAGGTTGTGGTCGTTGAACGCGTCCTCGAACGGCAGCGCCGAGAGGTCGTGCCCGGGCCCCTCGAAGCGGCCGTCGAGCGAGGTGAGGACGGAGACGACGAGCCTGCTCATGCGGGGGATGCTACTCAGGCGGGGGTGCCGGGTGAAGGGGTGCGACCGTGCCCCGCACCCCTCCTCACATCGCCGCCCCCAGCGCCTCCCGCAACGTCGCCCGCGCCCGCGCGTGCCGGCTCCGCACGGTCGCGGCGCGGAGGGACAGGATCTCGGCCGCCTCGGCGAGGGAGAAGCCGTCCCAGTAGACGAGGGTGATGATCTCCTGGTCGACGGGCTTCAGCTGCGCGATCGCGGCGCGGACGTCCTCGGCCGCGTCGTCGGCCGGCGCGGGCGGAGTGATGCGGAGCTCCTCCGCCAGCCGCTCGACGAGCGCGCTCCTCCGGGTCGCGGTGCGGCGCTGGCCCGAGAGCACCCGCCGTGCGACGCCGAACGCCCACATCCGCGCGCGCGTCTCGTCCTCGGGGATCGACCGCTCCTTCCGCCAGAGGATCAGGAGGGTGTCGCTGAGGAGGTCCGCGGCGTCCTCGGGGCTCGCCGTCCGCCGCGCGAAGTAGCGGAGCAGGTCCGGCGCCTCCCGCTCGACCAGGGCCGTGATCTCGGCCTCGCGGTCGCGCGCGGGGGAGCGGACGACGCTGCGGGCCATAGACGGCGCCGCCTCGCCGGCGCTCATCACAGCTCTCCCGTGCAGTCGGTGCTGCCGCCCAGGCCGCCGTCGCCCTCGACGATCACGCCCTCGGGGATCGTGTCGAGGATGTGGTCGTCCGCCGCGGTGATCCAGGCGCGCCAGCGGATCGTCTCGTCCGAGAGGCCGGGGCCGTCGCTGTTCATGTCCGAGGCCAGCCAGACGGGGTCGGTCGTGTAGGCGACCGCGTCGTCGTGGATCCGCTGGCCGACGCCGCTCCAGTCCTGCGCACGCAGGTAGTCGGTCGCGGAGGTGGTGACCTCGCGGTAGTCGATCTCGCCGTTGAAGTAGTCGATCGAGCACGACACCGCTGCGCCGGAGTCGGTGGTGTAGCTGATCGGGATCGTGAAGTCGGGGACCGAGCGGACGTCGGTGCCGGCGCTGGTCGCCAGCACGAGACCCGGGACGAGGAGGACGGGAGCCGCCAGCCACCACGCCCTCGACCGCGCGGGACGGCGGGGCGCGCGTTCGCGGGTCTCGGCGATCACGCTGTGCAGGGCGGTGCGGACACCGGGCGCCCGGTCGTCGGTCGCGGGGTCGCTGCGGGAGAGCAGGTCGTCGAGTGTGCGTCGCGTCATCGGGTCCATCCTTCGTCGGTCGAGCGTCTACCGAGTACATGGCCGGGTGGGGCCCGAGCGTTGCACGGGACCTGACGGGAGGAGTGAGCCGAGCCGGTCGCGCGCGCTCACTTCTTAGAACTCCTTCGCGAGGACCCGTCAAAAGGCGCCATATTCGGCTTCACCCCGGTCCTTTTCTCATCGGTTATGGCCCCGACAAGGGGGGCTCACTTCTCTATGGCGAGAGGGAGGCCGACCTATACGTTCATCTTCGGAAGCCCGCGCGGAATGCGTGCTCCCCTCCGGAGTCTGGGGCCTCCGCACTCGCTGCGACATCCGTGTCGTTCGTCGTGTCGACGTTTCGCTCATTTCCACGATCGACAACACGACTGAGAAGCAGAACCATGGCTTTCACGACCCGGCGGCGCCGCCACTCACGGCACCGAGCGCCGTCGCGCCTCGGAATGCGAGCCGTCGTCTTCGCGACGATCGGCGCTCTCCTCGTCGGCTCGTGGGGGCTCGGCGACGTCTCCGCCTCGTCTCCCGCTCAGGCCGCGAACCAGGCGGATCCGGTCGCCGGCGACGCCCCCGCCCTTCTCCCGACGCCGGTCGCACCGACACCGCCGACAGCCCCCGAGGCCGATCCGGCACCCGCTCCGTCGGCACCCACTCCGTCAGCGTCCGCCCCGTCGACGTCCGCCCCGCCCGCACCCGCCGAGGCCGCGGAGTCGCCGACTGCCACGGCGGAGGAGCCTTCTCAGGACGAGCCCGATCCCGCAGCACCCCGCGGCGCCGCAGGGACGGAGCAGCCCGTCGAGTCGGCGCCCGCCGGATCGGCGCCCGCTCCTCCGGCGGCCTCGGACGACGACCAGGAGTCGGACCGCGGCCCGCCCGCGACGGCGCGAGCAGCGGGAGGCTTCTCCACGCTCGCGGCCGGCGTCGCCGAGGCCCCGCGACAGGTGTGGACGGAGACCTTCGAGCAGGGTCTGACCGCCACCCCGAGCGCGCTCACCGCCTACGCGAACGGCCGCTACACGGCCGCCACCGGCTGGTCGACCGCCACGAACTGCACCGGCGTCCTGGTGAACTACACGGCGCCCTACCCCAACTCCGCCTTCTGCCCGACCCGGCCCCTCCTCACCGTCGGCACGGGATCGTCGGCCGCACGCGAGACCCGCCGCATGGCGGACGTCCTCGGCCAGGTGGCGGCCGGAGTGCCGGGGTCCACCTCCAGCACCGCACCGGCCAACGGCTCGAACACCGGTACGCAGGCGAACCACGCCCTGGTCGAGTACCCGTACGCCGCCGTCACCGGCGGCACGACCGTCGCCCAGAGCGCCGCGGGGATCGGCGTCTCCGCTCCCGCCGCCCGCTACTACGCCGTCGGCATGAACGCCGCCGGCGGGCAGTGCGGGACGAACAACGCGTCCCTCTCCCTCAACCTGGTCTCGGGCGGGTCCACCGTCCTCACCGGATTCGCCGCACCGGTCGTGCCCTGCGCCGCGACCGGCAGCGTGTTCTACACGTCCCCGACCCTCCCGCTGGTCGGCGGGCTCGGCGCGCTCGTCGATCCCGCGCTCCCCGCCTCCGCCCGCGCCGCCGCCTACACCGGCACGAGCACCGCGCTCCTCACTCCGGCGCAGATCGCCGCAGCCCAGGTGCAGCTCGTGAACACGGTCACCGGCACGGGAAGCGCCTTCGCCGTCGACGACCTCCGCGTGCTCGACGTCACTCCCGCTCTCGATGCGGCCTTCACGCAGGCCGTGCCGACCGCGACGGTGCCGACCACGCTGACCTACACGGTCACCAACACCAGCGACCTCCTCGCGAAGGCGGACTGGCGCTTCTCGACCGCTCTCCCGGCCGGCCTCGTCGTGGCCCCGACGCCGGCTGTCGGCGGGTCCTGCACCGACGTCACCGGAACGGCGTTCGCCGTGACCGCGGCCGCCGGATCCTCCACCGTCTCGACGCTCGGCGGCGATCTCGCCGCGGGTGCGACCTCGTGCACGATCTCCGTGGACGTGGTGGCCGCCGCCGCCGGGACGTACAGCACCGGGACCACGACTCCCACCGGCCTCATCGCCTCCGCCCCCACGTCGGTGACGATCCAGGCCGCGACGACCCTCACCGTCCGGAAGAACCTGCCGGTGCGCAGCGCCACGGGCGACCAGTTCACGCTCTCGGTGCGCAGCGGCACGACGGTCCTCGCGTCGGCGACCACCACGGGCACCGCCACCGGGATCCAGGCCGCGCAGATCAGCCGCCTCACCGTGCAGTCCGGAGCGACGTACACGATCGCCGAGGCGCAGACCGCGGGCGCGGGCCTGGGGTACTCCAACAGCTACGAGTGCTCGCGCGGCGGCACGGTCATCGCCTCCGGAGCCTCCGCCGCGGGGTCGATCACGATCCCCAGCGAGGCGGGGGCGGAGGTGCTCTGCACCTTCACGAACACCGTGCAGACGCCCCGCCTGTTCTGCGACACCGGCCGCTTCTACTCCCTCACGGCGGCCGGCGCCCTGCAGCAGGCCGACATCGTCACGGGATCCCTGACCTCGATCGGCAGCTGGTCGGGGACCGCCGAGGCGAACGCGCTCGGCGTCGGCGCGAACGGCGCCTTCGCCTACGCGCTGGACCGCTCGTCCGACGCGACGGACGTCGACGCCGTCCTCAAGTGGACGCCGGACGCCGGCTTCCAGAGGATCGCGAACAGCGCGTACACGACCGTGGCCGGCGGAGCGCAGGTGGCCGGCAGCATCGTCGCCGGCGCGGTCGACCTCCGGACGGGCCGGTACCTGTTCGGCAGCTTCGCGAGCGGCCAGTTCTACATCTGGAGCTTCACCGAGGCGAACCCCGTCGCCACCCGGTTCGCCCTCGTCGGCTCCTTCCCCACCTCCGGAACCCCCAACGGCAACGGCGACATGGCGTTCGACGCTCGCGGCAACCTCTACGTCGTCGGCGCGGGCTCGGTCAACAACGCCAGCAGCGCCGCGATCTTCACCGTGCCGGCCGACGCCCTGGCCGCGGCGACCGGCGGCACCCTCCCGGTGAACACGTCGATCGCGAAGGCCGTGACGGGGACCGACGCCGCCTTCGCCAACATCAACGGCATCGCCTTCTCGCCGCGCGGAACCGTCTACCTCGCCAACGGCGACGTCGCCGCCGCGAACGGTGCCCCGGCCATTCCCGGCAGCGCCTACGAGTTCGACGCCACCACCTGGACCCGCGTCAGCGGCACGCCGCGCGTGAGCGTGAACGCCGTCGACCTCTCCGGCTGCTCCTCGCCGGCCACGATCACCGTGCAGAAGAGCGTGGTGGGCCGCCTGGCCGCGGCGGACCAGTTCCAGCTCATGGCCGCCGCCGGCTCTCCGGCGTCGCCGTTCGCCACGGCCACCACCACCGGCGCCACCACCGGCCGCCAGACCGCGCAGATCGGCCCCTTCCCCACTCCGATCAACAGCACGGTGACGGTCTCGGAGGCGATGGCCGCGGGCTCCGCCTCCCCGATCGCCGCCTACACGAGCATCTACGAGTGCTACGCGGACGGCGTGCGGGTGAGCACGGGCTCGAACCCGACCGGGACAGTCACCCTCCCGAACCGGCTCGGCGTCAACGTCACCTGCACCTTCTTCAACTCCCCGCGCCCCGCCTCCACCGTGCGGATCACCAAGACGATCCGGGACGCCTCCGGCACCACCCGCCCCGGCGTGGACTGGACCGTGGGCACGACGGCGACGGCCACCGCCGGCACCGTCGCCCTGCTGCCGGAGCAGTCGCCCCGCCAGCAGACGGACGCGGCGGGCCAGGCCGCCTGGACCGTCCTGTTCGGCACGGAGGCGTCGCGGGCGACGCTCACCGTCTCGGAGGTGCAGCAGACGGGCTTCGCGTTCGTCAGCGGCGCCTGCACGGTCAACGGCACCGCCCGGGCGACCACGTTCTCGCAGTCCGGGACCGTCATCAGCGCGAGCCTCACCGGCATCGCCTCCGCGGCGGTCGTCGAGTGCTCGATCGTGAACCGGCCCACGGCCTCCCTCACGCTCGTGAAGACGGTGAGCTCCGGCAGCGCGCTGCCCAGCGACTTCACGCTCAGCGCCACCGGCCCGTCCGGCGCCCTGTCCGGCCCGACCGGCCGCGCGGGCTCCGCGGGCGTGTCGGCGATCCCCGTCACCCCGGGTGTGGCCTACCGGCTCGCCGAGACCGGCGGTTCCGCGACCTACGTGCAGACCGCACCCTGGCAGTGCCGCACCGACACCGGCGCCGCCCTCACCGTGAGCGCGGCCGGAGACGTGACCCCGACGAACGGCGCCGCCGTCACCTGCACCGTGGACAACGCCAGCGCGACGATCACCCTGGTCAAGCAGGTCCTGCGCCCCCAGACCGGCTTCCAGGCGGCCGACTGGCGCGTCACCGCGACGCCCGCCGCACTGGCCGGAGCGACGCTCCCGACGGAGACCCGGGCCGGAGCGGAGTACGCCGCCGCGGGCAACCCGGCGAGCACCTTCGAGGTGCGACCGGGCCACGGCTACACGCTGTCCGAGGCGGCGACGGATCCGACCCGCCGCCTCGCCTACCAGGAACTGCGTCTCGAGCGCCTGACCGGGACGACGTGGTCCCCGGTCGCCTCGCGGAGCATCACGGCCCCCACGGCCGGTCAGACGGCGGTCTACCGCTTCGTCAACGCCCCCGTGGACCCCACACGCCTGCCGCTGACCGGTGGCGCCAGCACCGACGCGTTCCTCCTGGGCGGGGGGTCGGTGCTCACTCTCGCACTCGGCCTCCTCCTCTGGGAGCGGCGCCGGAGGCTGCGAGGCCCCTCCCGGTGACGCCCCGACCGAGAGCCCCCGCGCTCTCCCGCAGACCCCTTCCCGCACACCTTCGACTCCACGACACCAGCACTCACGACCTCAGTAGGAGAGATCACATGTCCCGCTCACTCACCAGGCGGCTCGCCGCCGCAGCCGGCGTCCTCGCGCTGAGCGCTGCGGCGGTCTTCACCGCCGTCGCGCCGGCGTCAGCGGTCACGCTGCCCGGCAACATCGACCCGACCATCAGCCGCACCCTCACCGTGCACAAGCTCGCGCTGGGATCCAACAACGGCCAGGCGATCGGCACCGGCCAGGAGATCACGGTCCCCGGGGACGCGCTGCCCGGAGCCGTGTTCACCGCCGCGCGCGTCCAGGGCGTCGACCTCACCACGCCCGACGGCTGGAACCAGGTCGCGAACCTGACCCCGGGCACCGCCGCGACCCGTGTCACCGCCGCCGACACCTTCACCGCCACCAGCGGCACGGACGGCGAGGCCGTGTTCAACAACGGCGCGAGCATGCCGCTCGGCCTCTACCTCGTGACCGAGACCCAGCTCCCCGCCGGAGCGACCAACGGCGCGGCGCCGTTCCTCGTCACCCTGCCGTTCCCGACGGGCCCGACCGGTGCGCCGGCGAACCAGTGGATCTACGACGTCCACGTCTACCCCAAGAATGCGGTCACGGAGCTCACCAAGACGCGCGTCCCCGCGGCGGCGAACTCGGTCGAGGCGCGCAACCCCGACCTCATCCGCTGGGCCATCGCCTCGGACGTCCCGGTGCTCGCCGCCGGTGACGCGCTGGAGGCGTTCACCCTCACCGACACGCTCCCCGCCGAGCTGACCTACCTGCCGACCGGCCCGGCCGGCGTCGCGCCCACCGGCATCACGGTGACCAGCGCCGCGGGCACCGCGCCCGCACCGGCGTTCATCGCGAACACCGACTACACGCTCGGCTACGACGCCGCGACCCGGAACGTGACGCTGAACTTCTTGCAGTCCGGCCTCACCAAGCTCCAGGGCCTGCAGGGCGGCGTCGTCACCCTCACGGTGCTCACCCGCGCCACCGCCATCCCGGCCAACGGCATCATCACCAACTCGGCGACGAGCGTCGTGAACGGGGCCACGGAGACGGTCACCGGCAGCACCCCGATCGGTCAGCTGACCGTGTACGCCTACCAGAACAACGGCGCCAACCGCGTGCCGCTCGCGGGTGCCGTCTACCAGGTGTTCCTCACCGAGAACGACGCCAACCTCGGCCAGAACCCGGTGTTCATCAACGGCAACCAGAACTGGACCACCGGAGCGAACGGCTTCGTCGAGATCCCGATCATCACGCCGGGCAACTACTACGTCCGCGAGCTGACCCCGCCCGCCGGATTCCGTCTGCCCACCCCGGCCCAGGTGCTGACGCAGGTCGTCGCCGGACCGAGCTCGGCCACCGCGCCGATCCAGAACTACGTCGAGTTCCTCCACACCCAGGTGCCCGCGTTCGCCCTGCCCCTCACCGGTGGCGGCGCGCAGTGGTTCACCCTCGGTGGAGGCGCGCTCCTCGCCCTCGCGATCGGTTCGGGCCTGATCGCCTCGCGCCGCCGCACCGCGCTGGCTGCTCAGACCGCGGAGTAACGTCGCACCATGACGAAGTCGAATGCGGGGCACCCGTCGGGTGCCCCGCATTCCTCTGTCTCCAGCCCTTTTCCTCCGCGGAGGCGGATCCACCGCCGGCCGCGCTGGCGGCTGCCGATCGCCCCGCTGGTCATCGCGCTCATCAGCCTCTCGGGAGTGGCGCTGCTGCTGTACCCCGTCGCCGCCAGCTGGCTCAGCGCCGTCGAGCAGGCGCGCGAGATCGACTCCCTCACCCAGGACATCACCGACCTCGGCGCCGAGACCCTCCGGCAGAACCTCGTCGAGGCCCGCGCCTACAACCAGAGCCTCAGCGGAGGCGGCGCGGCCGTCGCCGCGAACGAGCGCCTCCCCCTCGCCGACGACGAGCAGGTCGCCGACCGCGAGCGCTACTCCTCCCTCCTGCGCGGCGACGCCGAGGGGCTGATGGCCCGGATCCGGATCCCCGCCATCGACGTGGACCTGCCGATCTTCCACGGCACGAGCGACGCCGTCCTCGAGCGCGGCGTCGGCCACCTCGAGGGCACCGCCCTGCCGGTCGGCGGCCCCTCCACCCACTCGGTGCTCACCGGCCACCGCGGCCTCGCCTCGGCCGAGCTCTTCACCCACCTCGACCGCGTCGACGTCGGCGACACCTTCACCATCGAGGTCTACGGCGAGGTGGTCACCTACCGCGTGCGCGAGACGCTCGTCGTCGAGCCGGAGGACACGCAGAGCCTCCTCGTGCAGCCCGGCCAGGACCTCCTGACCCTCGTCACCTGCACCCCGCTCGGGATCAACACCCATCGCATCCTCGTCACCGGCGAAAGGGTGATCCCGACGCCGCAGTCGGACGTGGACGCGGCGGGGGAGTCCCCCGACGTCGCCGGGTTCCCGTGGTGGGCGATCGCGGCTGGAGGCGCTGTGGTCGCCGCCGGGGTGTACGTATGGTGGGCGGGGCGGCCGGCCCGCGGTGCGTGGGTGCCGGTGGTGGTCGACGACGAGGAGCGCGACAGGGTCCCTGCGGATCTGTGAGGCGAGGGGGCGCGGATCCCCGCTGTCCTGCTCCAGTCGCCTCGGCGCCGTGCTGTCCCCGTCAACGGGATCGCGGCTGTGCCGGCCCGGTCAGGCGGGGCGCCACTCCTCGAGGAACTCGGCGACCGTCTTCGTCTCGAGGTCGAGCTCGACCTGACCGAGCAGGTAGTGGGGATCGGTGAGGTCGGCCTTCACGCGGATGATCTCGGCCCCGGTGTCGAGGCGGACGACGACGAGGTCGTAGGGCGCGAGGATCCCGCTGCCGAGCGCCATGTCGATGGTGAGGCGGAGCCGGCCGAAGCGCCGCAGCTGCAACTCGGCGCGGAGGTGCTCGGCGGCGACCTCGGGAGCGTCGGGAGAGGGGCCGGGCATGGGGGAGACGGTACCGAAGGAGGCGGAGGGGACTCCTGGTAGGAGATCGTGAACCTCTGCGCAGAGGCGATCGGTGCGCGCTGCTCGTCAGCTTGGCGAGGTGCGCAGGCGGGAAGAGCCGGACCTTTCGGCTACGGCATCGGCCCGAGGCTCCCATCCCAGAAGCGCGGCGGCGGCGATCTTCTTGCTCGCCTCATGCGCACGGGGTCGAGCGCTGGCGCACACGCTGAGCACGGCGGCTCTTGCAAGACTCATGCAAGACGTGTTACGGTCTTCTTGTTCGACTTCGTCTCAGAGAAAAGGAAAGAACAATGACCGCCTACGTGAATGTGCCCGTGCCCGAAGAGTTGGTTATTCCCGTGATGCGTTTCATCGCAGGGCAGAACTCCAGCGCTGCGAGCGTGAGCAACCCGGGAGCCGCAAGAGTCTTGGGCAACGATGACGAGACGATCGAAGACTCGCGAGAGTGGACCCTCGAGGAGTTCGAGGTCCTCCGGTCCGGCGAAGCGAAGTCCATCAAGCTCTTCTGCCAGGTCCTCGACATCCTCGCCGCAGCGTCGCCGTCGGCGGTCGCCCTCGAGGACGTGGCGAAGGTGACCGGCGTCGAGCCGCTGACCATGCAGCGCGCGTTCGGCCGGGCAACGGTGTGGATGAAGAACCGCATGGGCGGCGACACCCGCTGGCCGATCTTCTGGCCCGGCGACGGCTGGGCGATGACGGAGACCAACGCCTCGTTGTGGAAGTCGCTCGCCGAGTGAGGGGTGGAATGTCGTGATTCTGGTCCTCCGCACCCGAGGCCTCGTGTGCGGCTGGCGAAGATCGGGGACTGGAGCAGGCGGTCGCCGATGGGGCCGCGGCGCGAAGCAAGGTCAGGCGCCTGAAGCGCTCACGGTCGCTTCTCCTATCGCATCGGGGCATGAGTCGGGTAGAGAAGCGGCGGTGCGTGGCTCCCGGGTGCGGCTCAGTGGCGTCGCTGGGGATGCATTCTGCGACTCTAGAACGGATCCGCGCTTCAACCCCGCGCGATGATTTGCTCCCAGATCACCCGCTGCTGCTGATAAGCGCGTTGTCGTGCGACGCCAGCTCGCCCACGAACCACTCGAGCACCTCGACGAGTTGCCGTCGAGCAGAGCGGTCGGCGAAGACTTCGAGATCGAAAGAAGGTCGCTTCTCCAACCGGTCGGCGGGCAGGTCGACGCCGCTGACGGTATTGAGGCGACTGAGCAGCGCTTGTCGCAAAGGGAGCGAGTCGAACGGCGGGCGACTCCGCATGTGCTGGAAGACGACCTCGACACTGCCGCTCGGGTAGATGGTCAGCGGCCAGATGCTCTTCGACGCCGGACTGGAGCCGCGTGCAACCAGGAAGCAGGACGTCTCTTCCGCCGCCCCGAAGTCCAGAATGCCTCCGAGACGTTCCCACTCGTCGAGGAGCTCGACGACACCGTGGACGGTCGACGGAGCCTGCCTGTCGGCGAGACCGGCGAGGAACTCTGCTCGCTCGTTGTTCCCCTCATCCGGGACGAAGTCGATGTCGGAGTGGATCGAGAGCCCTACAAGCTCGGCGAGTTCCGGAACCGTCAGCTTGTGTCGGAGATCGGCGCGGCCGGCGGAGTCGAACGTCACACCTTCCGATGCCAGCAGCTCCTCAGGGGCGACGTCAGCATGCGGGCTGTCGGCGCCCCAGACAAAGCCGGGCGAGATCTGACCTGACTGCCTGAGGACGCGATAAGCGTTCGGCGCCGGAGCATGAATGAGGAACTGCCCGAGAGGGACGGGGTGGGTCCCGGCGACAGTCGCGATGTCGCCGTAGCTGGCCCACCGCCCCGCAGGAATCGCAGCGACGAGGTCGAGGACGAGCTTCCAGGAAATGCGCGATCCCCCAGAATCCGTGTCAGCGAGAGGGGCGGCCCAGGTGGAAATGATCCTGTCCGCGATGACGGAGCCGCGCTCGACGATCTGGCGGCGAGTCCAGGCTGTCTGGCCGGCGATCTCGCGATTGAGGCGGAAGCTCGACGCATCGAGGAGCTGCCGCTTCTCGGAGAACGGGCGATTGCTGAGCTCGGAGTTATACGAGGTCAGAGTCAGGTTCGCGAGCGTGTGCACATAGGACTCGTGCATCTCGTCGACGGTGTCGAAAGGTTCAAGGTCGCCGGCAAGCGCCTCGCGCCAGGTCTGACTGAGCTTCTGCGGCATGACGTGCTCGATGGTGGCCGCGCTGGGATCCGTGTGCTCCTTCGCGGTGACGTCTCTGTCGCGCCATTCGATCGGAGTCACGTCCTCGAGCCAGGCGAGGATCATCTTCCGTTGCGCGGGTCGGCCCTGGTAGTAGAAGGGCTTCGAGAGGACGGCTTCGCGGATCTGCGCGTCGGTTGCGAAGAACTTCCGCCCGACGGAGAAGTAGTGGTGGAGGGTCGACGCGACGTCCGACCCCCCGACTTCGAGAGGTGCGCGGTAGAGGATCCTCGACAGCGCCGCACTGCTTGCGCCGATCAGGACTCGTCGCACCATGAACGACTCGAGCAGCCGCAATGACTCGGCGACCTCGGAGGAGCTGACCGAGCCCGCCTCGCGCAGTCGGAGGAGGTGGAGGACGAGCGCATCGGTCGCTGAAAGCCCCCACTGAACATTGCGCTGCAGCGCGGCACGGACGGCCGTGTTCTGCTCGTTCTCGGGGTTCCGCATCACCGCCAGCAACTGGGCGAGTCCGCTGTACCGGCGGACCTCGGCGACGATCTGATCCGCATCGAGCGATCGCATTCGATCGACCTGCAGCGAGTAGATGTCGCCCTGCTTCGCATCGGGGGCGGACCAGATCAGGTCGATCCAGAAGAGCGCTTC
This sequence comes from Rathayibacter sp. AY2B9, assembly GCF_002931595.1. Classification (NCBI taxonomy): domain Bacteria; kingdom Bacillati; phylum Actinomycetota; class Actinomycetes; order Micrococcales; family Microbacteriaceae; genus Rathayibacter; species Rathayibacter sp. AY2B9. The sequence goes on along the minus strand of NZ_PSUB01000006.1, from coordinate 33,550 downwards.
GAGATCGGCCGGAGAGAGGGCCTTCTGCAGGGGCAGCCACCAGCTGTCGTAGATCTCCTCGCTGCGCGACCCGAGCCGCATGAAGATGTAGTTGCGCAGCAGGTCGCCCTGGGTCAGCTTGAGGCCGGTGTTGTTGAGCGATTCGAAGATCCGGTAGACGTTGTCGTGGGCGTGCGCCGTGATGGAGACGAAGACCAGGCCGTTGAGCACGGCCGACTCGATGCGACCCATGTCGTAGGCGTCGTCCGGATCATCCGCGCCGTGTAGTTTCGTGCGGAAGAACCGATAGGCGTCGAGCACGCCGGACGCCACGGACTGATCGACGTTCCCGTCGACGATGGCGCGGAACGCCTGCCTGTCGGCCTGCGTGGGCAGGACCTTCAGCCGATCGTCGCCGCGTTTGAACCGGTCGAACAGGTACGTCTCCTCGAGCCGCTGCACCTTCTCGGGGTACTCCGGCTCCGTCTCCGAGTAGTGGTCGCGCAGGGCGCAGATCAACAGGCTGAGCGTGGTGAGTCGCTGCTGCCCGTCGACCACGAGGAACTGCGACCCTGCCGGCCCGATCTCGCCCAGCGAAAGCACGAGGGAACCGGTGAAGTGAGTGGCGCCCGGAGTATTGAGACGCTGCTCGGCGAGGTCGACGACGTCGGACCAGAGCCGATCGAGCTGCTTCGCCGTCCAGGAGTACGGGCGCTGGTACAGCGGCACGCGGTACTGCTTGGCGCCCTCGAGGACCTGCTGGAGTCGGGTCTCTTGCACGTCCATGAGCGGTTGGTCCTGTTCTTCGGGTGGGCGGTGCCCTCAGAGTACGGGCGATCCCATGATCAGGATGAGTGGCACACACCTCCACTCTCGCTGACCTCAGGAACCTTCCGGAGCTCCTGCTACAGGGGATGATTTGGTCTCAATGTTCGAGTTCTGGCGCCCGCTGAGCGGTCCGCCCTCGGTGAGGTCGGGACCACGGCAGCGGATATCGCCTCCTCGTTCGCCGAGAACGAGCGACCTGGTGAAGACCTAACCGTCGGTCGCAGCCATCGACACGATGGGTTCACGAGCTACCGTCGCTGCATGAACGCGGTCGACGAACCGCTCAGCCAGAGTCGCTCGCGCGAAGTCCGGTGGCAGCGCCGCCGAGAACTTCAACCCGGAGACGGCGTCCGGCGAGATGTAAGGCAACGCAGTATCCAGAACGGCCTCGCGGAGAACCGAGACGTCGAACGCAGAAGTGAAACGCATCGACTCGTTCGTCGATCGCGCCTCGAACGCTGGTGGCAACGCCGCAGCCAGCGTCTCGTGCGCCTTGAGGCCGGCCAGGCTCCAGAGCTCGACGTGGGCGGAGTCGCGAGTCAGCACGAGTCCGTCAGCGTCCACCCGGCTCGACCAGCTCTCTCGGCCCACGGCCAGCGCCCTCCAGGCACGCTCCGACAGCTGGACGGGTGGCTCGGCGCCGAGAAGAACCTCTCTGCGGGCGCGGACCATGTCGAACGACTCGGGCAGCGCGCCTGACGACCACCGCACATTGCCGCGACTGATCTCCGGCTCGACCACGATGCGGTGCCGGCTCCAGTCGACGGAGACCACCCTCCACGCGTTCCCGGCCAGCAGCAACGGCTTCTCGCCGCGGATGATCGTGGCACTCAGAGAGATCGGCGCCACTCCACCGATCTCCTTCCGCCCGTGGACGACCGTCAGTTCGAGATCTGCCACGAAGGTGCTCAGGAGCTCGAGGAAGTTCTTACCTCCGAACTTCTTTTCGGCTGTCGGTCCGATGAAGACCCAGCCACCGTCACTGGCGAGAAAGCCTTCCTCGACGAGGTAGTCGAGCACCTCCTCGCCGTCGGCCATCACCAGGCTTCCCGCCCACCACTCATGCCAGGAGTCCCGAGCGAATCGGCCTTCCTGGAGAGCGAGTGCCAGGAACTGCTGCGCCGCGAGGTGCCGAGGGGAGGGCGGCGGAGTGATCGGCTCCACAAAGCCTGTCCCCCACAGGTGGAGCAATCCGGCTGCACGCAGGAAGGTCTCGTGCTCGGTGGTGAGGAACAGCGCGTTCCTCGCTGCGCCGGCCCGCCGTCCGGTCCGGCCGAGTCGCTGCAGGAACGACCCGACCGATCGCGGTGAATCGAGCTGGATCATGCGGTCGAGGTCACCGATGTCGATCCCGAGCTCGAGGGTCGACGTCGAGACGATGACGCAGTCACGGCTCTCGGCGAACGCCTGTTCGCTTCGTCGGCGTTCGTCCAGGGAGAGGGAGGAGTGCGAGATGAACGTGGTGACGCCGCGATCTCGCAGTTCGTAGGCGAGCTCCTCCGCCTGTTTCCTGGATTCACAGAAGGCGAGCCGCTTCTCGCCGGGGTGCAGCGCGGCTATGACAACTGCGGCGTTCTCGGTCGAGCCGACGTAATCGAGTGTGACATCCGGAGGCATCGGTGGATCGCCGGCAGTCACCACCCGGCTCGCGATGCCCGCACTCAGATTCGATCCCTGGAACCAGGCGAGGACGTCGCTCGGATTCCCGAGCGTCGCGGACAGTCCGATGCGCTGGATACGGTGCTCCGCGATGCGCTGGATCCGCTCCAGGACCGCGAGCAGGTGCCATCCGCGGTCACCGGCCGCGAACGAGTGGATCTCATCGGCGACGACGACCCGGAGTCCGCGGAACAGCAGCCGGTGGTCCACTCGTCGAGAGACGAGCAGCGCTTCGAGCGACTCCGGGGTCGTGAGAAGGATGTCCGGTGGTTCGCTGAGGATCTCCCGACGAGGGCCGTCTCCGATGTCTCCGTGCCAGAGGGCGACCCGTCGGCCGAGCCACGCGGTGTACTGCTCGAGCCGTGGGAGGAGATTGTTCAACAGAGCCTTCAGAGGAGCGACGTAGACGACGCTGAGTCCACTCCATCTTTCGTCCACCATCCGGGAGAGAAGGGGGAACGCCGCCGCCTCTGTCTTTCCTCCGGCCGTCGGGGCGATGAGGAGGCAGTCGGCGCCGGAGCGCACGGGCTCGATCGCTGCACGTTGCAGCGGCCGCAAGTCGTGCCAGCCGAGCGTATTCGCGACGTGGTACTCGAGCGCGCCCGCCAGTTCGGCGCCGTCAGACATCGAGCTGGATCGCGTCGAGGCCGCCCATCGCTGCGCGCTCGTCCTCATTCAGCTCGGCTGACGACACGGTGACGGACGAAGGCTCCATCGGCACAAAATCGGGGAACTGCTCGACCTTGTCGAGGATGTCGACGAGCTTCCGGAGATAGAGCCGTGGGGCGATCCCGACCTTGCCGCCGAGTCGACCGGCGACCGTCTCCGCGAGCGCCTTGAGATAGTCGTCGGTGACGAGTGCCCCGATCCGATCGGCCTCGGCACTGCCCGAGATGTAGATACCACGAACGCGCGTGCCCAGCTCCAGGAGACTGTCGCGCTGGAACCCGAGGAGCCGCACCTGCGGCGCCCGGGGGTTGTCCCATCGAGGATCCCCGCTGAAGTCGACTCCGAGCCGAGCAGCGAGTGGAGGGAGACGTTGCACCCCCTGTGTCCCGTCGAAGAACGCAGGCGTACCGGTGATGAGGACGTAGAGGCCAGGGAAGCGTCCCGCGTCGATCTCGTCGAGAAGCTGCCGGAGCGCGTTGAGGGATTTCTCGCGCACGTCGCTGCGCACTCTCTGCAGGGTCTCGACCTCATCCAGAACCAGCACGAGGCCGCGGTAATCCGAGTCGCGGAGAACGGCGAGGAGACCTTGGAGGAATCCGAACGCGCCGAAATGGTCGAGGTCACCGCGCACACCCGCGACGCGTCGGACGGACGCCGCGACGTGAGGCTGCCCGGCGAGCCATGCGGCGAGCCCGTCAGCGGTCTCGATATCTCCCGCGACGGTCGCGACGTGGTATCCCCGAAGGGCGGCAGCGAAAGCGGGAGCCGTGCTGGACACCGCAGCCAGACGCCGTTCCAGCAACGACTCGGTGAGCCGCGTGACCTCGCTGCGGTCGACGGAAGAGGCACCCGAGGCGATCGCATCCTCCTCGAGGACCCGAAGCCATCCGTCCACGACCTCGCGGAAGGCACTCGGCGGGGTCGCCTCGGTCGAGAGGTTCTCGGTCACTCTGCGGTAGATCGTCTCGAGACGGTGCAACGGTGTCTCCGTCTCCGAGATCTGCACTTCCGCAGTCGCGAATCCTCGCTGCTTCGCGGTCTCCGTCAGCCACCGCGCGAAGAAGGTCTTGCCCGCTCCGTATTCGCCGCGAACGGCCTTGAAGACCGCACCGCCGTCCGAGACGCTGTCCAGCTCGTCGATCACCGAGGCCTCGAAGCGATCGAGACCGACGGCCATGACATCCAGTCCGCGCTGAGGGACCGTGCCGCGGCGCAGGGCATCGATGATCTCGCGGCGCCGACGCGGGCTGACGGCCGTCATGATCCAGTACCCAACTCGAACTGCTCCTTGAGAAGCGCGAGGTCGAGAACCACAGTGACCCCGTCTGAATCCGTGTCGATGACCAGGTAGCCGTCCCGGTTGAGGACCCGGCGGAACGCCGCAAGGAGACCGGGCATCTTCGCACCCGGAACGGCAGCCCGGACGGCCAGGGTGTCGCGATGCGCGCGACCGCCGCCTGCCTGAAGAGCCGCGACGATCGCGCTTGCGACGCTGTCCTCGATCGGGTGACGACCGGCCATCTTGCGGCGGGCTCGGTAGATATCGCTCGTGATCAGCTGCTCGGCGGTGCTCGGACGAGATGTGGGAGCCTCTTCCGCGGTCGGCTCGATCTCGAACAGCGTCGACCCGCCGCGCACCGCCGGCTCCTTCGTCTTCGTCGCCCTGCGCTTGGGCGATGCAGGGGGCGGAGCCGTCGGCGCCCTGAGGGTTTCGTTCCACCACAACGGCTCCTGAGGGGGAGCCTCCACCCAACCGGCCGGGTCACCAGCACCGCGGGGCTTGGCGACGAGGATCGGAATGGTCAGCTCGGCGAGGGCTGCGCCTCCGTGGTAGCCCGCCTTCTTCGAGGCGTAGCGGAGGCCGTTGGAAACGGCGAGCACCGCGCTGCCGCCGGGGGCGAGGACGCGCGGGCCGCTGACGAGGACTTCGTCGGCCAGTGCGGTCCCCGTGGTGACCTCGCGCCACCGCGCCGACGACTGCGGGACACTCCGGAGCTCACTGCCGCGCTCGACGATGTGCCCGTGATCGGACGTGAGGATGACGGTTCGTCGGGCTTCGAGCGCGGCGTCGAGAACCGCTTCGAGGTGCGCTATCGAGCGCAGACTCCAGCGGAGTGAATCGACATCGGCGCTCGCCAATGCATCATCGATCGTGTTCAGCACGATGCCGACGATCTTTCGACCGGAGTCGGCGATCGCGTCGCTGACGACCGGCGGTAGCGCGTGTCCGGGCTCTGAACGCAGATCGTCTTTGTGGAACACCACTCCATCGACCGCTGTGGCGAACTGCGCCTTCTCGAGCTGCTGCGTTCCCTTGCGCAATGCTCCGGAGAAGAGCGAGGTGCGTGAGTACTCCGTCACGGTCGGCAGAGCTGCGAGGGCGGCACCGCGTCGCAGAGACGTCTTCCGGACGACCTCCGTCCAGCCCCGAGAGGGGAGGTCGGTCGCCAGTTCCACCGCTGAGGGCACGCTCATGCCGTCCAGAACGATGAGGAGGACCGGGCCGTGCGTGCTGAGCGGTACGACGAGGCGTGAAAGCATGCTCTCCACGGGGAGCACGGAGTCATCCGTCGACAGATCGCCGGTGAGTGCCCGTGCAGCGGTGGCGTCCGCGAGACGACGCTGGGTCTGCACCGCGTAGGCGAGCGCGCGGTACGCGCCGGCGAGGCTTCGATCGGTGTCACCGTCCCAGAGGTCTCCGAGGGCCCGCTCCGCCCAGGAGCCGTCCGCCGCGTAGGCGAGAATCGCGGAACTCAGGCCTACGGAGGAGGCGCGAGAGCCGCTCAGCCACCGGACGAGGCGCGCCGCCATGAGGGCGGTGGAACGGGACCGCTCGAAGGAGGAGCGCGCGCCATGCGATTCGATCCGCGAGAGCGCATCGTCGACGGCGAGAGATGCACGGGCACTCGGGACGGCTGCAGCGGCTTCGACCGCTTCCGCGAAGACCGAGACGCGGGCGCGAAGGCCGGCGTGGAGGAAATCGGATGCCGCCGCGCCCTCGGCCCAGCCGAGGTCTCCGCAGAGCGCTTCAGCCTGGTCGAGGACGGAACGAGCGTGCTCGTTGCCGTCGGCGAGCCATCGCTGGGCGATGAGCTTCGCGGAGGCGCCGTAGCGCTGCGCAGCCGATGCGCCCGGCGCCGTCCCCACGTACCTCTCGATTCTCACGCGGGCGGCGGCGACGGCGGTGTCCGGTGCAACGCGTCCGGATGCCCACAGCTCACCGACGACGAGCCCCACCGCGACGGAGGAGACACCACCAGGGGCGGACGCGGCGCGCAGCGCCATTGCCAGGTGCTGCTCGACATGGATGGCGGTCGCCTTTATGAGACCAGCGCGTGACTCCTCATCCAGGTCCGCAAGACGGGCCTTCACCCCGGGGTCATCGAGCGTCGCGAGCGCGGTGGAAGCAGCGAGAGCGTCGACGCGGTCGAGGCCGAGCATCGCCACGAGCATCGACTGGATGACGTGCTGAGCAGAGAGCACTCCACCCGGAGCCGGCATGAACCCGCGTTCTCGGCGGAGGGAGACGAGGAGCCGCGGAACCCAGGACCCGAGCGCGCGAACGGGCTGGGCGGGATACTCGCGCGCGCCGAACAGCGCCGGCACGATGTTCCACTCGTCCAGATCCGTGACCTTCTGCGTCTCTGCATCGAGCACGACCGCCGTACCCAGCTCGGATTCGGTCAGCGAGGTGAGCACGGCGATGAACTCGTCCTCGCTCGCGGAGCGCATCGCGTCGAGCGCGGCGAGCCCCGAGACGCCCTCCACAACGCGCACGGTGGCGTTGCCGACGGTGAGCGTCTCTGCTCCCGACCACGTCGGCTGTGCACGGACGAGGATCGTCCTCGCGCGTCGGCGCTCGCTCGAGAGCCAGGCAGTGAGGTGCTGACGAAGGGCAGGCTCGGTCACGGTCGACGCGGGCATGCTCAGTCAACCTGCCAGGTGATCGTGACGCTGCCGTCGGTGCCGACCTCCTGCTCGATCTCGGTGCGCAGCGTTCTCAAGAGCTCGTCGAGGTCGGCGACGACTGCGCTCCTCCGACGTTCCGCAGTCGGAGGGGGAGTGGTCGGGTCGAGGTCGGGCTTCGGGTCGGGATCGGGCTTCTGGTCGGTGCGCCGTACGACGAGCTCCCGGGCCTTCGTTGCAGCTGCCTTGAGACGCGGTTCCAATGCAACAACCGACTCGTCGACAACCGCAGCCTCCCGCAGCTGCGCAAGCGTTACGGCGAACGGAGCGCCGTGCTTTGCTTGTGCCGCAGCGATCATGTCCCAGTCGAGACCGTCGAGTTCGCGCGCGATCCGATCCGCCGAACCGTGCGAGCTGCGGATGGCGCTGAGCTCTGTCGGCAGGTCGAACGTCACGAGCGTCTCGATCAGCGCCTTGTCGCCGATTGTAGCGGACAGCGCCTCGGTCAACTCCGCCATTCGCCGCGCTGTGGCCAAGCGGCCCGTTGCGGCGGCGGCATCGATGCCGAGCACCTCCGCGTGCAGCTCGAGCGCCGCGCTGAGCGTCGAGGCCCGGCTGCTGACGACAGCGGCCCGAAGAGCAGTAGCGAATCGGCCGACCGCTCGCGGAGTCAGGTTCACCTCAGGGACTGTCCCGAAGATCGACCCGGCTCTCTGCTGCACGAGATCCCAGTCCTCCATGCTCGGCAGGTTCGCCTTCCGAGGGCTCGCTCCCTCAGGCAAGGATCCGATCGTCGGAACGCCGCCGCCGAACTCCCAGTTACCGAGCAGCGCCCAGGTGATGAGGACCGCGTCCTCCATCCCCCGTGTCATGCCCCACGACGCGAGCTTCCCGCGGAGAGCGCCGACGGTCATCGCAGGAGCGAGCTCGCCCTCCCAGCGTGCAAAGCGCCCACCCCAGCCGAAGTTCGTGGCGTCGATGACCAGCACGTTCTCATTCTGCGCACCCAGCCCCAAGGGAGCGATGATGTCCCTTGCGAGGCGCTGCTCGGCGGCGGCGAGTCCCTGGCGGCGCCCGCCCAGCTCGACCGTCGAGGTGACGAGGCCGAGCGCCTCCGCAAGTCGCCGATCGGTGACCTCCTCAGCCCCGAGATCCGGGTGATCCGGGAACTCGTCCCGCCAGACGGTCTCGAGAGCGTGCCGCAGACCAGCGAGAAGGGAGCCGGTCGGAGGCGGACTGATGGGGACACCGGGCGCGAGCGCCGAGAAGATCTCGTTGCCGGCGAGGTCGCTGCCGACGTTCGTCTCGTCAGGAGCGTTCACCCCGTACGCCTGCCGTAGCGCGGTCGTGAGGACGTCGCGGAGGGTCCGCCGCTGCGACTCGAGTGTCTGACGAGCGGGTCCGCGGTCGGCCTGCGTGAGGTGGTCGGCGTTCTGGTCGAAGCGGCTCCCCGTTAGGAGGTACTCGAGCAGGACGAGCTTGCCGAGATCGGCCTGGCGTGCCTCCGACAGGAAGTTGGGGATCCACGCGATGGTGTTCGACCCCCGCGTGCCCTCGCGGAGCTTCCGCAGCCGCGCCACATCGTCGGCAGGAGAATGCGTTCCGCTGTCGTAGGGGAAGTCGATGACCGCCCGCCACTCGGGGTCGCTGTGCAGGAGATCGCTGTCGAGCACGTCCGTGTCGTCTCGGACGTTGCCGAACTTCACGGTGACGACTCGCTTGTGACCCCGCCAGACGTGCGTCAGACGCTTCCCGACGAGCGTGTCGTCCGGCGGAAGCTGCAGTTCGGCCGCGATCAGCTTGCGGACGATCTCGCGTCGGGTGTGCAGGTTGTCCTCGGTCCGCACCCGGTCGAGGATCGAGTCGTAGTCGACGCCGCTGAGAGTCGCAGTGATGATCGGGTCCGCGCCGTCGCCGACGCTGATCTCGCCGAACTCGCTCGACCAACCACGGACGAGGGAGAGCACCTGCTCGGCCTCCGTGCCGGGAATGAAAGCGTCGATCGTTCCCCAGTTCAACGCGGCGAGTTTTGCGGCGGTGAGGTTCGCGAGCGACGTGGCCTCCGGTGCGAGAGAAGCGATGAGCACGGTCTTCGCGAGACGGTCCTCGGTGACGAACGCATGTCCGCGAGGCAGCCCTGCGACGTCACTCTCCGTGAGCCCGTGCTTGCGCATCAGGTAGGGCTTCATCTTCGACTCGTAGAAGCGCCGCGAGATCGCGAAGTGCTGCTTCATCTCCTCGGAAAGGGGCTGCGATCCACCGAGCACCACCGGCGCGTACAGGTCGCCTACCGGGATCACATCGCGCACCAGCAACACGTCGCGTCCATCGCTGAGCAGCTCGGCCATGAGCTTGAGCGCGGTTCGCTCGCGCTGCATGAGACTCGACAGGGCGACCATCGTGTCGACGAGCGCCGGACTGAATGGGTATACGTCGGCGAAGGCGCGCTCGTCGGAGTTCGCGTCGTCGCTGAGCAGGTAGCCCCAGGATGCGTAGTCCCGCTTCACCTCGGTCAGGGCGCGGCCGAGAGTGGTCGCGGCATCGGGCGAGATCGGCTGGAGGAGGCGCTGCTTGACGATCCTGGGTAGATCGGCGGCCTGAAGTTTGATCTTCGAGAACCGATCCTCCCAGTACTGGAAGAGCTGCCCTTGCGCTGCGCGCTCGGCACCGGCGATGTGCGAACCCAGGAAGTCGCGGAGGTCGCGCTGCCGAGCGAGGAAGGACGCAATGGGGACAGGAAGATTCGCGGCGGCGTTCTCGGCGAGCTGCACGACCTTCTCGATCTCGCCCTGGACCCATGCCTGATCGGCGAGGTGCTGGCCGAGCCAGAGCACGATCTCGTCGATCAGGAAGACGAGGCCCTGATAGCCGAGCGACTTCGCGTGTGAGGAGAGGGCCCGCAGCCCGTCCTTCATGGGCAACCATTCACCCGACCGCGCGTACCCCGCGAAGTAGGTGGAGACCAGGTCCCCGACGAGGCGGTCACGATCGGCAGAGCCCGGAGCTTGCTCGGCGGCTGCGTCGAAGCTCCGCGCATCCCACGATGCTCCGAAATCTCCCCATGCCGCATCGCCACCGCCAAGGCCGTCGAAGAAGGCGACATCACCGATGCGGGTTCGGAGCGTTCGCGCATCGGCGAGGAGGGAGTCGCTCGCGTGCAGCACAGGTGCCGGCGCGTCGGGATGCTTGCTCGCCACGGTGTTGAGGTAGCCGCCGAAGATCGCATCCTCGAAGGAGCGTGCGCCGAGCAGGTTGAAGTCGAGGACGAGCAGCTTGCGCTCGAGGGTCTCCTGGCGGGTGGCGATGACGGGTGCGAGCCCAGGGATTTGCCTGGCCGCGATACTGCCCGACAGCAGGAGGTGGAGCACCGCCATGTAGTGGGATTTTCCGGAGCCGAAAGACCCGTCGAGGAACGAGCCGCGCGACGACTGACTGCGGAGGGCGCTCGTGACGAGATCGAGTCCAGCCGCGAGCGCGCCGGCGATCGCCTCGGTAACCACGTAGTCCTTGATGGTCTGCTCGTGCCGGGCGACACCCTCATCGAGCTTGATGACGAAGTCGGCCGCCTCGACCCGTTCCGGCAGCCGGATCAGGTCTCGCAGGGGAGAGTTCAGGGAGTAGTCGGTCACGAAGCGCTCCTTCTTCCGCGCGTCGGCGCGGGCGGTCGCCAGGCGGCGATGTCGTCTCTGCCGAGACCCAGGCGGTCGAGCAGCGTGGTGATGAGTCCGGAGATCGCGACGGCAGGGCTCACACCGCTGCGAGCGTCGAGCTCATCGTGCCACTGCTTCAGCCAGGGCTCGAGCTCGATCAGGGCGCCGACGAGAGGGATGACCTGCTCGTCCGGTGCACCCGCGCGGGACAGCTCGTTCGTCAGACGGGAGATTGCCTGCCCGCGCTCCGCGTGGTCCCAGCCGGCCCAGCTGAAGAGAGCCGTCGAATCGTCGGGGAGCGTGCTGCCGGGGAACGAGAGGAACCGCTCCTTGGGAACGTCGAGCTTCCCGCGGGCGGACCAGTAATTGGTCTTGAGGAAATCGGCAGGCTTGTACTTCGGCGGCACCGGCACCTCGACGAGCTCGCCGCGATCCTCCGCACGCTGGAGCTCCCAGACGCGCTCCCACTCATGGAACTTCTCGAGACCGGTCATCTTGTAGCGGAGTGCCGCAAGCGCGGGGACTGCCTCGAGAGCGAGTAGTTTGCCCACCTCGACGGTGAGGTCGAAGTCCTGCGATCCGGCGTGAATCACCAGCAACTCGCGGAACTGTTCGTCGCGCCGTAGCTCATCCGCCACCTGAGCGGCGGAGCGAACGAGCGGCCGACCCGACGCGTCGCGCCAGAGTTCGGCTGCTTCGAGGCGGTCGAGAAGCGCGTTCTGCGTCGCCTCCACAAGCAATTCCTCCCAGTTCGCAACCGCCCAGCGACGCTTGTACTCGGGCTGCTCCAGCAACCGGAGGAACGGAATCGTCTCGATCGCCGCGAGGCGCCGCTCGGCGACATCCCGATACGACTCGGGCAGATGACCTGGGAGCGCCGTCAGCGGCTTGCGCCGGTGACGGTCGAACCAGGAGGTCTGCGTAGTCCCGGCAGCCAGCTCCCGGGCAAGTCGTATCTCGAAGACCCGCTCATTCGGATCGATTTCCACCGCCTCAGCCCGGTCGAAAGCAAGCTCTTCCCCCACCAGCCCGTAAGCGACGTACGTGCGCCAGTCGAGTTCTTCCTGGAGTGCAACAAGTTCTCGCCCCAGTTGCAGCCAAGTCGCTTCCGCCTGGGGGATCGCAGACGGACCGGGCCCGCTGAGGACAGCCTTGGGTGCCATGGATGCTCGAACTCGCGCAAGCTCATCGATCCTCCTAGCCAGGCCGCCGGACCGTTCAATCGGAAGCGGAAATGCGTCGAGCTTCGTTCCAGTGAACTCGTAGCGCGGCTCCCAGGCTTCATCGCCGATCCCACCGCCGATCCCGCCGTTGCCCTTATTCTGGCTGACCTGCTTGAGCCAGAAGCAGGCGGTGGAGGAGTTGAGGACGCCGAGCAGGTCGTAGTGGTCGTCCTCCGTCGCCCCCTCCGGCAACTTGATCACCGGCGCCGACTGCTTGAAAACTTTGCCTCCACGATCGAGCACGAAGTGATTATGCGTCGCCACAAACGCAAACGTGATCGTGAGTTGGGTGCGTAACTTGTTGACGTACAATTCTTGCCATTCCCACCACGTCAGTCCCCGTTCAAGCATCGGAGTCCCAAACCTGCGCCGACGATTTAACGCATTTCGAAACTGCCAAAAGAGATGTTCGGCCCCTACTTCGATAGCCTCGTATGCGAGTACGTCAAAGTCTTCAGAGTAAGGCCAGATTGCAGCTTCGCTCGCACGCAACTCGTAGTCGCGGATACTTTCGCCTTCGACGAGTGGCCGCGTGGAGAGGATTCCCAAGCGCGTTCCCGTTCTCTTCGCGCCGAGCATATAAAAAGAGTCTTCGCCCGTCACGGAAGTGATGCCAAGGCTGACCGAAACTGCTCCTACAGTGGTAGCGGCCGAACTTTCCAGCTGTTCTTTCAACGCTCCGGATCCTCCCCCTGAAAGAGACCATGGGAACGTTGTGAAGGACGAGCGGGGCAGATCTGCGATAGACACATAGGTGCCGTTGTATCCAGGCCGCTCGAAGTGGACTATGAGCTCGCTCCAGACCCGCCCCTTAGCGGCGATTTCCGGCTGACCGGGCTCTCCGCGGACTCCTAGAGCCGCGCGCACGGTTCCTGCTTGCGGTCGCCGCGGTCTCCCAATAACGATCACCGTCGGTGTCCCATGGCCTGGGATGTAGGCCCCGGAAGTGTCGATCACGTGAGTCAGGTCGACGTATTCTGGGGAAATGCCCGTATATCTCCCAGAAAGAAAATTTGTTATGAGCTTCTTGCCGAATTCACGCTTCATAAAGGAGTTTGAGGTGATTTGCCCTACATATCCCGCTCCGCCTCCGTTCTGCCGCTTTGCGAGTCGGAAAAGAAGTTCCATGAATGGTACCGAGAGCGCGTACTTGCCATGACAGGTCGAGTAAAGCGCGCGGTACTGATCGCGAAGCTTGGCGTCAGGCGGCTGAATGTAGGGAGGGTTGGCCACCACGACGTGGTATTGGCCATCCGTGAGTATTCCTGTGTAGTCGCGAAGGTCTTCCGTGTCGTACTCGAAGTACTCGCCGTCACCGAGGTCGAGCGTGGATGACTGGTTCACGCTCCCGAGCAGTGAGTCACCGATCGCGAGCCGGTAGCGGAAGGCGGGCGCCGCGGTGAGCGTCGGGATGCCGGCGGCCTTAATAGCTGCGACGGTGAGGCGGAAGCGGGCGATAGCGACCGCGAAGGGGTTCAGGTCCACGCCGTGCACGGAGTCGAGCGCGCGTTGCACACGCTCGCCCTTGTCGAGGCCGGGTGCGACTGCGGCCCACTCGGCAGTGAGCCGCTCGAAGGCGCCGAGGAGGAAATGCCCGGATCCACAAGCGGGATCGATGAGCTTCAGCCCGGTGAGCCCGAACTCCGCGATCGCGGGAGTCAGGGTGTGATCGAGAATGAACTCCTCGATGAAGTCCGGCGTCTGGAGCAGCGCGTAGGTCTTCTTCGCGTAGTCTGAGAGGTCCTGATACAGGTCGCCGAGGAAGCGAGTGCCGAGCTCGGCGTCGCTGAAGTCGTGCACCAGCTCGCCACTCGGAGTGGTTCGGCGGAAGAAGGCGAGCAGTCCGTCGGACGCGTCCGCCGAGATCGGTGCATGCCAGACGGCCGAGTGCTGCTGATCGACGAGAGTCCGGCCGGCGGGCAGATCGGCGAGAGCGCGGAAGGCGTTCTGCATCCAGTCGCGGCTGGTCATGGTCGGAGAGGCTGCGTAGAAAGCGGCCTCGTTCTCCACAGCCCTGTCGAGCCCCTCGCCAGGGGCGGCGAACCACGGCTGAGCAATCGGACGGTCGTTCCGCTGGGCGCCGGCGAGCAGACCGTTGTCTTCGGCGAAGCGGATGAACACACTTGCGAGGATCCAAGAGACGGCGGCTTGGGCGACCTCGCCATCGCGCCAGGCGATCCAGGCGAGGCCTGTGCGCTCGCGCCGCGTCGCAGCGTCGTGCTCCTCGCGGAGGCGCGCTCCCCACGAGTTCTCGACGTCGTCGGCGCGTGCACGGAGATCTGCCTCGAGCAGCTTGAGCTGGCGCTTCAGATCGGCGAGGAGGAGGGCTGAGTCGATCACGGGGTGCCGATCTTTCGGTGCGTCGTTGAGGCGGGCAGTTCGGAGCCGGTGGGATCGAGATCCCCGAGTGACAACTCGAGCCATCCGTCCGCGCCGAAGGGGAAGGGTGACCCGTCGAGGTCAGGGGTACCGCTGGAGAGCGGCCTCGGCAGGAGGAACCAGCGCGCTGCGGCACGCGATGTGCCGAGGTCGGTCACTTCAGCGAGCAGATCAACGAGGTCGAGGCGAGCGAGCACGGCCGCGTTCAGGAAGATCATCGGCTCCGGTTCGACCAGAAGGTTCTGCCAGGCAGGAGTGATGGATAGACGAGCGAGATTCAGAAGGTTTCGTCGATCCTGAGAACCTGACGGCTGACCGTCAGCGCGAACCACGACGGGCCACGCGACGCGTTTCGACTCCGCCGTCACTTTCAAGGCACCGAGGGCGAGATCGGCCAGATCGACAACGCGGAGGCCATGCTCGTGTGCCAGGCGAGTTGCCGTGAGAGCGAGCCCTCGTTGACGCGATGTGACGAGAACAACGGCGCCCTTGTCTCGCAGGGAGCCGCTCAGCCGGCTCGCGACCACCGGATCATCGGCAGGCCGCCCCCAGACCGTCGAGGTGCCCGTGCGACTCGATGACTGCAGGTCGGAATCGCGAAGCCTGTATCTCGCCTCGTCATCGCGCCACTCGAGATACGGCATCGCGGTCATGACGGCGGTGTCGAGAGCGGGTCGCCTCGGGATGGTGTGGATCGCGGGGAAGCGCGCACGGACGCGCTGCTCGATCGTGACGACTGCGAGGTCCTGTGTCGCAGCACCGCGAAGCGCCAACTCGACAGCTCGCGCGGGGTCGAGATCAGCTCGATACGCCTCCCCGACCGACGAGAGGCGCCCCATTGCAGACAGCCCGACAGCTAGCTGAGCGACCCGGGAGTTGGAGAGCCGAAGAGCCGGTTCGTCTTCGGCGAGCAGCGTTTCGCGAAGGCGAGTCGCCGGGACGACGTCCTCATCGACGAGGAGTCGGTCGACCAGCTGTGCGTGCCGGAGCAGTACCTCGAGGTGGAGCTCCGCGTCGTCGAACGAGAAGCCGCTGCCATCGTCCGGAGCGAACGCGACGGCGGTGCCCGATCGTTGCCGAAGGGTCTGGAAGACGAAGCGAGGCGCACTCAAGCGAGTGTCGAGCTCGAGGATCGTGCGGACGACTTCGTTCGCAGGCTGTCTCCGCTTTCCCTCATCGAGCGTTGACCCGTACTCGCGGAGTAACTTCGTCGAGACCTCGTCGAGGGTCGCTATTCCTCCGAGCTCTTGCACCCAGCGAGCGGTGTCTGCAGTAGGGCCCTTCAGCGTGCTGTTCTTGCGCAGTCGCCTGTACTGGTCTTCCACGGATTCGCCAGATTTCTGCGAGACCGAACCGAAGAGGGACTCGACGGAGCGGCGTCCTGCTTGCGCTGGTGGCTCCACGATCTCGGTCGCGGACGTCAGCCGCTGACGCCACTCGCGAGTCCGGGACTGAATCTCGCGCCGCACCTGCTCACCGAGGCCACGAACTCCATTGATCGTCATCGGCGGGATCCCCAGCAGCTGGCCGACCGTCTTCGCTTTGACCCTGCTGAGGGCTGAGAGAGCTCGGGCGCTCAGCCCGGCATCCGATAGCGGAGTATCGAGCGTAGCGGTGGCTGCTTTCGCGTCGTTGGCCTCCGCGTCTTGCTCGTCGGTTCGTGCGCCTACGAGTGCTGTGCTCCAGGCCTTCCGCATTTCGTCGAGCGATAGGTGCCGGTCCGACACCTTCGGTGCCAGCGCCGCCCGGAAGAATGCGCTGAGGCCCTCGGCAACGCTCGGATCGAAAGACGAGGTTTCGACGACAGGTGAATCCGTCGCGTTGATCGGCGCATCACCCGAGGGCCACCAGACCGGGTAGCTCGTCGACAGTTCGAACAACGTCGCGGCGATGGCGAAGCGTTCGGCAGCGCTGTCGTACTGCGACCGCCCGCCCGACCCGAGGTAAGGGTCGAGATAGGGGCGCGAGCCCGCTTTGACGTTCTCGAGGGGCTCCTCCGCCAGGGAGAAGTCGAACAGCATGAGCCGCGGCTTCCGATTCCCTGGGTCGGGCTTCACCGCGAGGTTCGACGGCTTGATGTCCCGGTGGAAGACGCCGCGTTTTGCCATGTGGTGAGCCGCTTCAAAGAGGTCGTCCGCCCACCGCTCCAGCTGCTCGATCGTCGCCTTCCCCTCGAGGCGGATACGGTCGGCAAGCGTTTCTCGCCCCGCGTCCGTCATCAGGAGCCCCTGGCGAGTGCCGACAGCGAGGGGCCCGTCGAGTCGTTTCACGATGCGAGGGCTGTCCAGGCGGTCGAGGACATCTGCTTCGATAGCCAGCCGCGCGGCGGCCGCATCGTCCTTCGCAAGCTTGAGGATCACCTCGGCATGGTTGTTGGTGTAGTCGGTCACCTGGAGGGCGACACCAGTCGAGCCGGAGCCGCGGCGCTGCTCGATTTCGAATCGCTCGTCCAAGTAATCACCGATCAGTGCGTCCAGCGGATCGCCCCGAGCGGGTATGGGCTCCTTGGCGCGACGCTCAGCGCGTCGCGCCAACTCGAACGAGGTTTGGAACTCTCCGACATCGAGAAGGCGGAGTTCTTCGTGGAAGGCGGTCGCTTCGAGGATGACTGCTGCGTGGGCGTCCGAGACCTCCGGCGTCACGGCCCGCGGGTCGAGGCCCACTGCGCCAGACGCGATGAGTGCTTCGAGTGCAGGCAGGTTTGCGGCGGGCGGCTGCTGAGTGAGGAGGAGGAAGGCGAGCGCACCGAGCCCGTAGACGTCCAATGTCTGCGCCGAATCCGGCGCCGAACCGCGCAGCGTTTCAGGAGCGAGATACAGCATTGCGTCCTGCTCCACGAGCCCGAAGATGTTGGTGATCCCGCGGGACAGCAGCGTGGCGGTCGTCGTTCCGGCTTCCGGTCGACGCGCGAGATCCCAGTCGCGGATGCGGAGGGTCGTCTCGTCTGCGCTCGATGTGACTCGAACGCTGACCGGCGACAGGGCGCGGTGGGTGAGCCGCTGCCCATGGGCGAATCGCACCAGCTCGGCGAGCTGCTGCACGAGACGCTCGCGATCTGCGAAGTCGAGGTCGTCGGCATGCTCAGCGAGGTACTCCCCGAGGCTCGCCTCATCCGGATCGTGCGCAAAGACGAGGGCCGGACCCTCCTCGGAGTCGAGCAGCTCCGTCGGTCCGATGATGCCCGGATGGATGACGCCATAGGTCAGCCGGAACTCCCGCTGAGCGCGCCGATCGACCTCTGCCCGAGCGTCCTTACTCGAGCCCTTGGGGTACGGGAAGAGGCGGATGCGGTGCTTCGTTTTGGCTCGAGGGTGGGTGACGATGAAGTCCTGCCAGCCGGGACCCTCGCCGAGCGGATCTAGCGAATTGAGAGCGAATTGGCCGATCATCCGCTGCTTCGCGCGTGGCATCAGGCCGGCAGCATTCATGAGCGCATCGATGGTCTTCGCTGCGGTGCGATCGATGAGGGATTGCGTCGGCGGCGCCACGATCACCTCCGAGAACAATCGGAGGGGCTCTCCAGCGCTCTTCACCTTGTAACCATCGAGTGCGAACACCGCCTCTGCCCCGTATCGATCGAGGTTCACCCGTGAGTCTTGTCCGTGCAGGACGACAGCCTCGACGACGAAGGGCACCGTGTTGGCAGGAGCACCGTTGGCCCGCGCGAGATCCTTCAGGACGCTGGCGAGTCGTTTCGCCTTGAGATTGGCCAGCTTGCGGGGGTTCGGCTCGCGCCGGCCCGCGTGCATCCAGCTGTGCTGGTCGCCTGAGACGTCTCCGTGCCAGCCTTTCAACTCGACGAGGAGCAGACCCGCCCGGGTGAGGATCAGAACGTCAACTTCGTTGAGCTTGCCGTCGCTGTCCGTGAAGCTGACGTTCGCCCACGCTCGCGCGACGCCGTCGTCCGGGAGGAGCTGGCACACGCGCGCAAGCGCTGCGGCTTCTACAGCCTGCGCGGGGTCGCCCATCACCCGCCACAACGGTGAGTCCGCTCGCATCGTCACCAGCCTTCAAGAATCACAAGATCTTCAATCTATAGCTCAGGTACGACCTTGCCGTAGCCAGGCAGAGACGAGCGGGTACAGAGACCCGCGATCGACATCTCGCCGCTGTGTCTGCGAGTCGCTGCAACCGCTCGTGAACAGCCGGCAGACCGACGGTCTGGCCGCCACGAGGGTCGACGCAGCTGTCCAATTCGATCACCCTCATCGGGGCGTTCGCCCCGACGCTCCGACTCGAGGGCTGACTCCCGTGCAAGCGAGACTCTGCGTCTCCTCGAGCAACTCCAGAGGGGGAGCCCCGCGCATCCCTATCTTGAGGTCGACTCATATCTTAGAACCAGCCGGCGATTTGCACCGGCTGCGGCGGGTTGCTTCCGGATTGGCGGAGAACTCTGGCTCGGAAGCGACCTCTGATGCGTGAATCGGCCTACGCCTCCGCAACTTAGAGCAAGAGATGTGCTATTTCTTGCGCATGACCGCGTCGATCGCAACGACCCTCACCGCTTCTGAACGTGCTGTGCTACTGGCGGCCCGTCGAGGGGTCGTCGAAGATCTCCGCCTCAGGGGGCAAGAAGAACGGCGAATACGTGGGGAGTTGCTCCGTCTTCTTCTGACCGCGCCCGGAGAACTGGGGGAACCATCTCCGGTCGCTGTCAGGCTCCGAGGTGCGCGGATCACTGGGTCTCTCAACGTCGGCGACCGATCGATTATCTGCCCTCTAGCTCTTGAGGAGTGCGCTTTCGATAAGCCGCTCATTCTGACCAAGGCAACAGCGTCGAACATAAGTCTCCGTGGATCAAAGATGCGTGGGCTGAGCGCCCGGCACATCGTCATGAGCGGCGCTCTCAACCTCGCCGAAGGGTTCGAATGCCGCGGTCAGGTGAATCTGTTCGGGGCTCGCATGGCGAGAGTGGAAGCGGTCGGCGGTCGTTTCATCAATCCGAACGGCAAGTCACTCAATGGGAACTATCTTCACGTGGAAGGCTTTGCCTCCTTCGAAGACACAATCATTAAGGGGGTCGTTCAGTTGATCGGAGCCACCGTCAATGGTCAGCTAGATTTTACTGGAGCGCGTGTGGAGAGCGCCGCCGAGTTCTCGATCGAGCTCGACTCGGCCTCAATCCACGGCGGAATCGAATTTCAGAACGCCACGGTGAATGGCGGGATCTGGCTCGTGGGCCTGGTCTCGCGCGGGGAGCTCGCCTTTCACGAAGCGAGCATTCTCGCGCCGGGGCTCAGGGCAATAGATGCGTCCTCCGCCGACCTCGGTGCAGTGATCCTCTCCGACGCTACGATCGTAGGGGAGGTAAAGATCGCCGGATCTCGCCTCCGCGTTCTTGACTGTACCGACACGACGCTGAAAAACGAGGGCAAGACCTGCCTGGACCTAGACGGCTCTACAGTCTCCGGTCCAGTGCATGCCCTATTCAAGGAAATCTCAGGCCGACTCGACCTCACGAACGCGACGATGGAGACGTACCGAGATACACAGTCATCCTGGCCGACGTCGGCGCAGCTCATTGGGGTCTCCATCGGGCGCCTAAGAGGAGATGAGGAGGCTGATGGAGCGAATAGAGACGCGCTTCGCTCGCGCTTGGAATGGATCAAGCTGGACGACCGATACCACCCGGAGAAGTATGCCGCTGTCGCTGATGCTTACCGGAACGTAGGTCGAGGCACCTTCGCGACGCAGGTCCTCATGGCAGGAAAGCGTGAGGCGGCGGTATCCACGAAGGGCCCAGGGAAAATCATGGCACTTCCCCTGAGCCTCCTACTGCGGGTCACAGTTGGATACGGTTACCGGCTCGAGCGAGCACTCGGCTGGCTCTTGTCACTAATCGTCCTCGGGAGCTTGCTTATCGATGCGGCGAACAAATTTGGCCTCTTTCGTGCTAAAGAATCGAACCCCCCTTTCAATTCAGTGCTCTTCGCAATTGATCTCCTCTTCCCGGTCGTTTCTCTCGGGCAGGCCGACGCTTTTGTCGCGTGCGGCTGGGCCCAATGGTTGACGGCGACAATGTCGCTTCTCGGATGGCTCCTTGGTGCGATCGTTGTGGCAGCCCTGGCAGGACTCCTGCAGAGGAAGCAGGTTTGAGCACTTTTCGGCGTAGGCACGGGGGCGCCCATGAGCGTCGATGTTCGACAATTGAACACTCGAGTATGATTCGTGATACCTGCGCCGCACGAAGAAACCCCAGCCGCGTCGTCGACACCTCTTTCTCGCTGGATTGAGCGCGCATAGGTCGTCTTCGAAAGTTCTGTTGATTCGGAAACAATCGATGATTGGAAGCATGCGCAAAAGGTGTGTGTACCGGTGATCAGTTGCTGAAGGCGATCTAATAGGGGTGTTAATTACGAATTATGCCGCTACTGGTGATTGCGGTAAGTTGCCTCTCTGTGGAGAACGCGTATCCGGGGCTCAGGCAGTAGAACAGGGAGGACGAAGCAGTCGAGAGTATGCCGAGCGCCCGCGGATCACAATGCGGAGAATAATCCATCATTGCGTCAGACTTAGCAAAGAATTAGGTTCGCCGCGTCAACGGCCCGGCTTCAGCGTTAGCTCGGACCCCGCAGGTCTCGCTTGACGCTGGCTGCAATCTCCCTCGAAGTAATCGCACTCGCCGACATCCAATAGTCGAAATCATATTTGCTCCGCCGAGGGGGTGCGAGCGTAGGCCTGTTCTGCTTCGGGGCCATGAGCCGACGCCGACCGCGCGCGCTCCCCTTACTTCCGCCGGTTCAGCACCTTCGTCCCCACCCCTGCGATCGCCGCACCCACGATCGGCGCCACCAGGAACACCCACACCTGCCCCAGCGCGTCCGGCCCCGCAAACACCGCCGCAGCGATGGACCGCGCCGGGTTCACTGACGTGTTGCTCACCGGGATGCTGATCAGGTGCACGAGGGTCAGCGTGAAGCCGATGGCGAGCGGCGCGACGGCCTTGTACTCGCTCTTGGCGGTGACGGAGAGGATGACGGCGACGAAGACGGCGGTCAGGACGATCTCGGTGAGCATCACTGCGCCGAGGCCGAAGCCGCCGGGGGAGGCGGCGCCGTAGCCGTTGGAGGCGAAGCCGGAGTCGCGGGCGGCGGCGAGGTAGCCGGTGGGGCCGTCGGCGGCGACGAGGAAGACCATTGCGGCTCCGACGAGACCGCCGAGGATCTGGCTGACGATGTAGCCGGGGATGTGCTTCCACTCGGTGCGGCCCGCGATGGCGAGGCCGATGCTGACGGCGGGGTTGAAGTGGCCGCCGGAGATGTGACCGACGGCGTAGATGCCGGCCATCACGGTGAGGCCGAAGGCGAGGGCGACGCCGAGGAAGCCGACTCCGAGCGCGTTGCCGGAGTCGGGGAAGGCGGAGGCGAACACCGCGGTGCCGACGCCGCCGGCGACCAGGAGGAAGGTGCCGAACGCCTCCGACGCGTAGCGCGCTCCGGCCGAGTACTGCTCGGCGTGCTCGGTGCGCTGCTCGCTCGTGGTGCGGCTGGCGGTGTGGGGGCGGGCCATGATCGTTCTCTCTCTCGGGGTCGGGGGAGTGCCTGCGGGGTCACCGGGCACCGGGACACTCCAGCACCCGGCAGGCGGGCCGGAGCCGGGACGAGGAGGGCTCTCAGACTCCGTCGCTCGACGGTTCCGTGAGCGGCCTGGAGCCACTCGCTCGGCGGCCATCCCGGGCGCCCATGCACAGGCGTCCGACACCGTAGCGACCGGCCGACGCCTGCACGTCCCAGCACCGGGGACAGGCGGGAAACAGGCTCCAGGTGGCACGAGCAACGCCTCACCCACCTCCCTCTTCTCCTCCGCCCGCCTCCCTGCTACGGTGCTCTGAACCGGTTTACAAAACCGGTTCAGACGCGGCGACGAGCGAAGGAGCTCCCATGGCGGGCAGACCGACGATCCTCGACGTCGCGCGCGAGGCCGGCGTGAGCAAGGCGCTCGTCTCGTTCGCGCTCAACGACCGGCCGGGCGTCTCGCCCGACTCCCGCGAGCGGATCCTCCGCGTCGCCGCCGAGCTCGGCTACCGGCCCAGCCTCACCGCCCGCTCCCTCTCCACCAGCGTCTCGTTCGCGGTGGGCCTCGTCGTGGCGCGCGACCCGGCGGTCATCGCGGCCGACCCGTTCTTCCCCTCCTTCATCTCTGGGGTCGAGCGGGTGCTCGCCGAGCGCGGCCGGGTGCTGGTGCTCAGCGTCGTCGACCCGGGCGCCTCCGAGGAGGCCGTCTACCGCACGCTCGCGGCCGACCGCCGCGTCGACGGCGTGTTCCTCACCGACCTCCGGCAGGACGACTCCCGACCGGCGCTGCTCGCCGAGCTCCAGATCCCGGCCGTCACGCTCGGGCGACTCGAGGGCTCCTTCTCGCCCGCCGTCGTGATGGACGACTCGGCCGGCATCGCCGACGCCGTCCGGCACCTGGCGGAGCTCGGCCACCGCCGCATCGCCCATGTCGCGGGGCCGGACCACCTCCTCCACTCCTCCCGCCGCCGCGAGGCCTTCACAGAAGCCTGCACGGTGGTGGGACTCGAACCCACCACCCCCATCGCCACCGACTTCAGCCCGCAGCAGGGCGCGGCGGCCACGGAGCACCTCCTCGACAGCCCGACCCCGCCCACCGCGATCGTCTTCGGCAACGACCCGATGGCCATCGCCGGCCTCGGCGTCGCGCACGCCCGCGGCCTCCGGCTCCCCGACGACCTCTCGATCACGGGCTTCGACGACTCCGAGATCGCCGCCCACGTCTACCCGTCGCTGACCTCGGCCCGCACGCGCCCCGCGCGCTGGGGCGAGGAGGCCGCCCGCACGCTGCTCGACCTCATCGAGACCGGCCGCGCCCCCGACGTCGACCTCGAGCCCGCCGGGCTCGTGGTGCGCCACTCGACCGCTCCTCCGCGGCCGTCGACCCACTGAAGACGCGTGCGCACCGTCGCGCACGCCGGACAAGGAGAACACCATGGGCACCTCAAAGACGAGACGCTGGCTGACCGGGATCGCCACCGCCTCCCTCGCGACCCTCGCCCTCACCGCCTGCAGCGGCGGCGGCGGAGCGTCGACCGACCTCACCGCCACCGGACCGATCACCATCTGGTACTCGAACAACGAGCAGGAGGTGCAGTGGGGCAAGGCGATGGTCGACGCGTGGAACGCCGACCACCCGGACGAGGAGATCACCGGGCAGGAGATCCCCGCAGGCAAGAGCAGCGAGGAGGTCATCGGAGCCGCGATCACGGCCGGCAACGCGCCGTGCCTCGTCTTCAACACGGCCCCGAGCGCGGTCGGCCAGTTCGAGCGCCAGGGCGGGCTCGTCGACCTCTCGAGCTTCGACGGCGGCGCCGACTACATCGAGACCCGCAGCGGCGACCTCGCCGAGCAGTACCAGAACGCCGACGGCGAGTACTTCCAGATGCCGTGGAAGAGCAACCCGGTCGTCATCTTCTACAACAAGGACCTCTTCGCGAAGGCGGGACTCGACCCCGAGAACCCGTCGCTGTCGACCTACGACGACTTCCTCGCCACGTCGAAGACGCTCGTCGAGTCGGGAGCCGCGCCCGCCGCGATCCAGCCCGCTCCCACCAGCGAGTTCTTCCAGACGCAGTTCGACTTCATACCGCTCTACGCCGCGGCCACCGGAGGGACGAGCCTCGTCGAGGACGGCAAGGCCACCTTCGCCGACGACGAGGGCTACGAGGTCGCCGACTTCTGGAAGAGCCTCTACGACCAGGGCCTCGCCGGCCGTGAGCAGTACCAGGGCGACGCGTTCGCCGACGGCCAGGCCGCGATGTCGATCGTCGGCCCGTGGGCGGTCTCGGTCTACGACGACCTGAACTGGGGCTCCGTCTCGGTGCCCACCCCCGACGGCACGCCCGCCGAGGACACCTGGACCTTCAGCGACGCGAAGAACGTCGGCCTCTACTCCGCCTGCGCCAACAAGGGCACGGCCTGGGAGGTGCTGAAGTTCGCGACCAGCGAGGAGCAGGACCGCTCGCTGCTGGAGACCACCGGCCAGATGCCGCTGCGCACCGACCTGCAGACCACCTACGCCGACTACTTCGAAGCGAACCCCGCCTACCAGCGCTTCGGCGACCAGGCGAGCCGCACCATCGAGGTGCCGTCGGGGCCGAACACGGTGCAGATGCTGCAGGCGATCCGCGACGCGTGGGGCAAGACGGTCATCTTCGGCGAGGGCGACGTGACGACGGCGCTCGACGGAGCGGCCGAGACCGTCACCGGGCTCGCCGGCCAGCAGTGACCCGGCCGTGACCACCCTCACCCGCCGGCCCGCGCCGGCCGGGGCGCCGGGGAAGCGGAGCCTCCTGCACCGCGTCCTCGGGCCCCAGCCCCTCGGGCTGCTGTTCGGCAGCCCCTACCTCCTCTTCGTGCTCGCGGTCTTCGCGTTCCCGGTCGTCTACTCGGTCTGGATCGCGTTCCACGACTTCTTCTTCGCGGCTCCCGGCGTGCAGGTGGAGCGGCCGTTCGTCGGCCTCGACAACTTCGTCACGGCGTTCTCGAGCCCGCAGGTCATCCGCTCCTTCGGCAACATCGGGATCTTCCTGGTGATCAACGTGCCGCTGACGGTGGTGCTCTCGCTGCTTCTCGCCGCGGCGCTCGACAAGGTCGTGCACCTGCGGACGTTCCTCCGCGTCAGCTTCTACGTGCCCTACGTCACGGCGAGCGTCGCGGTCGTCGGCGTGTGGCTGTTCCTCTTCAACGGGAACGGACTGGTCAACAGCCTCCTCGGGCCGCTCGCGCCGAACCCGTCGTGGCTGATCAACGAGCAGCTCGCGATGCCGATCATCGCTCTTTACGTCACCTGGAAGCAGCTCGGGTTCTACATCCTGCTGTACCTGGCGGCGCTGCAGAACGTGCCGAAGGAGCTCTACGAGTCGGCCTCGACCGACGGCGCCGGACGCATCCGCCAGTTCTGGTCGGTGACCGTGCCGAGCGTGCGGCCCGCGACCCTCCTGGTGCTGCTGGTGTCGACCGTCACCGGGGCGAACCTCTTCACCGAGCCCTACCTCCTCACCGGCGGAGGCGGCCCCAACGGCGCGTCCGCCTCGCCCGTGCTGCTGATGTACCAGCTCGGGATCCAGCAGGGGCAGCCCGACGTGGCCTCGGCCATCGGCGTGGTCCTGGTGCTGCTGGTGCTGGTCATCGCCTATCTGCAGAACCGCTTCGCGGGGGAGAGGAACTCATGAGCACCCTGTCCAGTGCCGGAGGCGCCGCCTCGGCCGTGCCCGCCGCCGCCCCGGAGAAAGCCCCGCGGAGGCGCCCCGTCGGCTCCAGCCGCGGAGCCGTGATCCTGCGCGGGGTCGTGCTCGCGATCGGCGCGATCGTCTTCCTCTTCCCCTTCTACTACATGATCGTCGGATCCCTGCAGACGGATCCCGACCCCACGTTGGCGGGAGCGATCCCGGAGCCGGGCAACCTCACGCTCGACAACTACGTCAACGTGAACGAGCGGATCAGCCTGCTCACCGGACTGGTCAACTCCGGGATCTTCACC
The DNA here is from genome assembly GCF_002931595.1 of Rathayibacter sp. AY2B9. Taxonomy (NCBI): domain Bacteria; kingdom Bacillati; phylum Actinomycetota; class Actinomycetes; order Micrococcales; family Microbacteriaceae; genus Rathayibacter; species Rathayibacter sp. AY2B9. The sequence goes on along the minus strand of NZ_PSUB01000006.1, from coordinate 7,758 downwards.
GGCGGCGTGCTGCTGTGCACGGTGTTCTTCGGCGTCCTCGCCGGATACGCGCTCGCGATGCTGCAGTGGCGGGGGCGCAACGCGGTGTTCGCGCTCGCCCTGCTGGTGCAGGTCATCCCGTTCCAGCTGCTGCAGATCCCGCTCTACGTGCTGATCGCGCGCGACTACGGCCTCGCGGACAGCCACCTCGGGATGATCCTGCCGTTCGCCATCAACTCGACGGCGGTGATCATCTTCCGGCAGTACTTCCTGCAGCTCCCCAAGGAGCTGTTCGAGGCGGCCCGGATCGACGGCGCCGGCGAGCTGAAGCTGCTGTGGACCATCGCGCTCCCGCTGGTGCGGCCCGCGCTGGTGACCGCCGTGCTGCTGACCTTCATCGGCCCCTGGAACGAGTTCCTCTGGCCGTTCCTCATCACCAAGGACGCGTCGCTGCAGCCGCTCGCCGTGTCCCTGGCCAACTACATCTCGAACGTGGCGTCGTCGACCGACAACCCGTTCGGGGCGATCCTCGCGGGAGCCGTCGTGCTCGCCGCGCCCGTCGTGGTGCTGTTCATCGTGTTCCAGCGCTACTTCGTCTCGACCGATCTCGGATCCGGAGTGAAAGGCTGACCATGTCTCCCACCCTCACCACTGTCCCCTACCGTCTCGAGCGCGTCGGCGTCGTAATGGAGCCCGCCCCGGGCGACGCCCTCGAAGCCGAGGGGGTGCTCAACCCCGGCAGCGGCCGCGGACCCGACGGCGAGCTGTACCTCCTGCCCCGGATGGTCGCCGCCGGCAACGTCTCCCGCGTGGGCCTGGCCCGCGTGGTCGTCGAGGGCGGCGTGCCCGTCGGAGTCGAGCGCGAGGGCGTCGTGCTCGCGCCCGACCGCGGCTTCGAGCGCGGCGCGCACAACGCCGGCGTCGAGGATCCGCGGATCACCTTCATCGAGGCGCTCGGCCTGCACGTGATGACGTACGTCGCCTACGGGCCGCTCGGGCCCCGGACGGCGCTCGCCGTGTCCGAGGACCTCCGCGACTGGCGGCGCCTGGGCCCGGTGACCTTCGCCTACGACGACGCGCTCGACATCGACCTGGGCCTGTTCCACAACAAGGACTGCGTGTTCTTCCCCGAGATCGTCGCCGCCCCGGACGGCACCCGCTCGTTCGCGGTGCTGCACCGGCCGATGTGGGACCTCGGCGAGACGCGGCCGGGCGAGGGCGTGCGCCTCCCGGCCGGGATCGAGGACCCGCGGCAGAGCATCTGGATCAGCTACGTGCCGGTGGACGAGGTCGACCGCGACCTGGCGAGCCTCACGCGCTGGACCCGGCACCGGTTCCTCGCGGGCCCGGAGTTCCCGTTCGAGGAGCTGAAGGTCGGCGGCGGACCCGCGCCGCTGCGCGTGCCCGAGGGGTGGCTGCTCATCCACCACGGGGTGACCGGAGTGATCGACAGCGCCTTCGCGCAGCAGCAGCACGTGAACTACTCGGCCGGAGCGATCCTCCTCGACGGCGACGACCCGTCGCGGGTGATCGCGCGCACCGCCGAGCCGCTGCTCGAGGCCGAGACGGAGGAGGAGCGCAGCGGGATCGTCCCGAACGTCGTCTTCCCGACGGCGATCGAGGAGATCGACGGGCAGCACTACGTCTTCTACGGCATGGCCGACTCGAAGATCGGCGCGGCCCGCCTCGTCCGCACGGACGGCTGACGCCGCTGATCGAGTCCGCCGGCGCCTCCCGCTGATCGAGCAGCCCGTATCGCGGGCCTATCGAGATGCGCCCCCCACATCCCCCACCCAAGGAGAGTTCGATGACGAACACGCTCACCAGATCGGCGGCCGTCCTGGCCGCCGCCGCCCTCACCGTCGGGGGCCTCGCCCTCGGCGCGACCCCCGCGCAGGCGGCCGAGCCGCTGACGAACACGGCGCACCTCGACTTCCTCCTCGACACCGCCACTCCGGTGCCCGAGCCCGGCCACACCACCTACCGGCTCGACGAGGAGCCGACCCTGGTGATGCCGTGGACCTACGCCGACGCCCGCGACGGCGGCGCCTTCGAGCGCGTGGGCGGCGGCCGCCTCGATCCGGCGACCGGCGACTACGAGCAGGGCGCGTTCAACACCGACGACATCTCGCGCGCCGCGGTCGTCTACCTCCGCCACTGGCAGCAGACCGGATCGACCGAGAGCCGCGAGAAGGCCTTCGAGACGCTCCGCGCCCTCGCCTACTTCCAGACCACCGAGGGCGACGACGCCGGGAACGTGGTGCTCTGGATGCAGACCGACGGGGAGCTCAATGCGAGCGCCGAGCCGGTCGAGCTGCCGGATCCGAGCGACTCCGAGGACAGCTACTGGCTCGCCCGCACGCTCTGGGCGCTCGGCGAGGGCTACGCGGCGTTCCGCGACACGGATCCGGAGTTCGCCGCCTTCCTGCAGGAGCGGCTGCGCCTCGGCGTCGCGGCGGTCGACCGCGAGGTGCTCACGCGCTACGGGGAGTACGCGCAGGCCGACGGCGTGCAGGTCCCCGCCTGGCTGATCGTCGACGGGGCCGACGCCACCTCGGAGGCGCTGCTCGGCCTCTCCGCCTACCTCGAGGCCGCCCCCGACGACTCCGCGGTCCGCACGAGCACGGCCGAGCTCGCCGAGGGCGTCGCCGCCTACGCCCGCACCACGACGACGGAAGCGGACACCACCGCCTGGCCGTACGGCGCGATCCTCCCGTGGATGAAGTCGCGCACGCTCTGGCACTCCTGGTCGTCGCAGATGGCCGGCGGACTCGCCGCGTCGTCCGCGGCGCTCGATGACTCCTCCCTCCTCGAGCCCGCGATCGTCGACGGCGCCCGCTTCGCTCCGGAGCTGCTCACCGCCGGCGGCCCCGACAACGGCTGGAACCCCACTCCGACCGACCGCGTGCAGATCGCCTACGGAGCCGACTCCCGCCTGCAGAACTCGCTCGCCCTGGCCGACGCCACCGGCTCCAGCGCCTTCACCGACCTCGCGGCCGTGCAGGGCGCCTGGTTCTTCGGCCTGAACCGCAGCCTCGCCCCGGTCTACGACCCGGCCACCGGAGTCGTCTTCGACGGCGTCCAGGCCGACGGCTCCGTCAACCGCAACAGCGGCGCCGAGAGCACCATCCACGGCCTGCTGGCGATGCTGGCGCTCGACGAGCACCCGGACGTCGCCGACCGTGCCCGCTCCGTCGCCACCGAGCGCTCGCGCGACGGGCTGACGCTGGTCGAGGCGGAGAGCGCGCGCAGCGGCACCGTCGTGACGCCCGAGTCGTCCTGGACCGGGGAGGCCGGCTGGAGCGGCTCGTACCTCTCGCTGACCGACCCGCGCCGCGCGGTGTCGATCCCGATCGGTCCGTCCACGCAGGACCGCGTGGTGGAGGCCGTCATCGACCAGCCGCAGCGCGGTACGGAGCGCACGCCGCTGAGCGTCTGGACATCGGGCACGCGCCCGCTCGACCTGCTCCGCTCGACCGTCGGGTCGCAGGGGGTCACGGAGGCGTCGGGCGCGCTGCTCCCGGAGAAGCTCCGCCGCACCGTGCCGGCCGGCTCGTCGAGCGTCGAGGTCCGCCCGCTGAGCGGCCGGACGCGCCTCGACGCGCTGCTGGTGCGCCCGCTGGTGACGCGCCTCGTGGTCGGAGGAGAGGGCGGCCGCACCGAGCTGATCCGCAACTCCACCGACGGGGTGCGCACCACGGCGATCGGCGTCTCGGGCGGCTCCGGCACGCTGCGCGTCTACTCGCAGGACGGCGCGCTCGTGAGCGAGACGGCGCCGTCCGGAGCCGTGTCCGTGCAGCTGCCCGCGCAGGGCTTCGCGGTGCTGGTGGGCTGAGGTCGGCCCTGCTGGTCGAGTAGCCGCTACTCGATCGGCAGAGGGCGGTGAGTCCACGGAAGTCGCGGTACTCGCGTTCGAGTACCGCGACTTCTGCGTTCTCGCGGGGGCGAGGGCGGCGGGGAGGCGCGCGGCTGGGCGCGGACCATCAATTTGATGAGAGCGCTCTCTCGAAAACGCTTGACCTCTCCGCGGGGGCGTGCGTAAGCTCGCCGCACATCTCGTGAGAGCGCTCTCACATACGCGGAACAGCACGCGTGAGAGCGCTCGCAGGGGTGCCCCACCACCATCACGAAGGAGTGACCGTGCCCTATTCACGACGCACCAGGATCGCCGCGGCGATCGCCGGCGCCTCGGCCCTCGCCCTGATCGTCACCGGATGCTCGTCGGGATCCGACGCCTCCGAGGGCGGCGAGATCGAGCTGACCGTCACCACGTTCAACGCCATGGGCTTCGACGAGCTCTACGGCGAGTACGAGGACGCCAACCCGGGGATCACCATCGTCCCGAACAACATCGACACCGGCGGCAACGCGCGGACCGACGCGTTCACGAAGCTCGCCGCCGGGTCCGGACTCGCCGACGTCGTCGCCATCGAGGAGGGCTGGCTCGGCTCCGTCATGGAGGTCTCGGACCAGTTCGTCGACCTGCGCGACCACGGCATCGAGGACCGCAAGGCCGACTGGGTCGACTGGAAGTACGAGCAGGCGACCGACCCCGAGGGACGCGTCATCGGCTACGGCACCGACATCGGACCCGAGGGCCTCTGCTACAACACCGCAGCCTTCGAGGCCGCCGGCATGCCCACCGACCGCGCCGCCGTCGCCGAGATGCTCGGCGGACCGGACGCGACCTGGGACGACTACTTCGCCGCCGGTCAGAAGTACCACGACGCCACCGGCAAGGCCTGGTTCGACCACTCCGGATTCGTCTGGAACGCCATGGTGAACCAGCTGCCCGAGGGGTACTACACCTCCGACGGCGAGCTGAACGTCGAGGGCAACCCGGAGCTCGAGGAGCGCTGGGGCCAGCTGACCGACGCCACCGCCTCCGGCCTCTCGGCCGCGCAGAAGGCGTGGGACTGGAACAAGGGCAAGTCGTTCACCGACCAGACCTTCGCCACCTTCGTCTGCCCGGGCTGGATGTTCGGCACGCTGAAGAGCAACGTCGAGGCCGGCGGCGGGAACGCCGAGGCCACCGGCTGGGACTTCGCCGACGTCTTCCCCGGCGGCCCCGCCAACTGGGGCGGCTCGTTCCTCTCCGTCCCGACCCAGTCGAAGCACCCCGCCGAGGCCGCCGCGCTGGCGTCGTGGCTCAGCGAGCCGGAGCAGCAGCTGAAGGCGTTCGAGGCGGCCGGACCGTTCCCGAGCACCCTCGACGCGCAGAAGGAGCTCGCCTCCGCGGCCGCTCCCGACCCCGGCATGAACGACTCCCCGACCGGCGCGATCCTCGCGCAGCGCGCCGAGGGCGTCGTCGCCCAGTACAAGGGCCCGGACGACTCGCTGATCCAGGAGAACGTCTTCGGACCGGTCCTGCAGAAGGTCGACCGCGGCGAGATCGACGGCAAGGAGGGCTGGAACGAGGCGCTCCAGCTCCTCGACGAGCTCGTCGACTGATCCGGTCGGGCCGACGCCCGGGGGCTGACGCCTCCGGGACGACGCCCACCCGACACGGGAGGTCCGGCCGCCACCGGACCTCCCGGTCCCCGTGCGGCCGGGCCGTCCGCATCCCGGGCCGCCCCGCCGCACGGGAGAAACGCTGCCGCCCGCCGGCCCGAGGCCTCTCCGGCCCGCCGCCCGAGACCCTCCCGGCCGGCCCCGCCGCATCCCCTCCGACTCCGACTCGACCTCGAAGAGAGCGCCATGACGAGCACACTCACCCCGCCGACCACGGCGACGCCCCCCGCGGGGAAGCGGCGCCCGGCGCCCCGACTCCCGCTGACCTTCCGCCAGCGCGCGAGCCGCTTCGACGTGAAGGCCTCGCCCTACCTCTACATCTCGCCGTTCTTCCTGCTCTTCGCGCTCACCGGAGCGTTCCCGCTGGTCTACACGCTCGTCGTGTCGCTCTACGACTGGCAGCTGCTCCAGGGCCAGGGCGACTTCGTCGGGTTCGCGAACTTCGCGGCCGTGCTCGGCGACCGCTTCTTCTGGAACTCGATCGTCAACACGCTGAGCATCTTCCTGCTCTCCACGATCCCGCAGCTCGCCGTCGCGCTGCTGCTCGCAGCCGCCCTCGACCAGGCGCTGCGAGCCAGCACCTTCTGGCGGATGAGCGTCCTGCTGCCGTACATCGTCTCGCCGGTCGCGGTCGCGCTGATCTTCTCGAGCGTCTTCAGCGACCAGGAGGGCCTGATCAACAATCTGATCGGCCTGGTGGGCATCAGCCCGATCGAGTGGACCAACGACCGCCTCGCCAGCCACGTCGCGATCGCGACGATGGTCAACTGGCGCTGGACCGGCTACAACGCCCTCATCCTCCTCGCCGCCATGCAGGCCGTGCCGCGCGAGCTGCACGAGTCGGCCGCGATCGACGGGGCGAACGCGTTCCGCCGCTTCCGCTCGATCACGATCCCCAGCATCCGGCCGACCCTGATCTTCGTGATCATCACCGCCACCATCGGCGGCCTGCAGATCTTCGCGGAGCCGCGCCTGTTCGACGTGTCGAACGCGGGCGGCATCGGCGGCTCGGACCGGCAGTTCCAGACCACCGTCCTCTACCTCTGGGAGATGGCGTTCTTCCGCCAGAACTTCGGCGAGGCGGCCGCGATCGCGTGGCTGCTGTTCCTCCTGATCGTGCTGATCGGCCTGCTGAACTTCGCGATCTCGCGGCGGATCGCCTCCGTCGAGAACCGGATCTCGCAGCGCTCGAAGCGGCGCTCCGCCCGCCCCGCGACCGCCGACGAGATCGCCGCCGCGGACCCCCTGCTCACCACCACCGGCCTCGGCCAGAACGAGAGCGAGCGATGACCGCCCCCGCCACCTCCGCCGCCTTCCCGGTGCGCCGCGTCCGCGCCTCCCGCGCCGGCCGCGTCGACCGGCCCGGCTTCCTCACGTACGGGCTGCTGAGCGCCTTCATCCTCGGCTCGACCTATCCGCTGTGGTGGTCGTTCGTCGTGGCGAGCGGCTCGAACGCGACCCGCAGCGAGACCCTGCCGCTCGTCCCGGGCGGCAACTTCCTCGCCAACGCCTCGCAGGTGCTGACGGCGATCCCGTTCTGGACGGCGCTGCTGAACAGCGTCATCGTCTCGGGGATCATCACGCTCTCGGTCGTGTCGTTCTCGACGCTCGCCGGCTACGCCTTCGCGAAGCTGCGGTTCCGCGGGCGCGACGGCCTGATGATCGGAGTGGTCGCGACCATGGCGATCCCGACGCAGCTCGGCATCATCCCGCTGTTCATCCTGATGCGACAGCTCGGCTGGACCGGCTCGCTCGGCGCCGTGATCGTGCCGACGCTGGTCACCGCGTTCGGCGTGTTCTTCATGCGGCAGTACCTGGTCGACGTGATCCCGGACGAGCTGATCGAGGCGGCGCGCGTGGACGGAGCGAACCAGTTCCGGACGTTCCTCACCGTCGCCGTCCCGGCGGCGCGACCGGCGATGGCGATCCTCGGGCTCTTCACGTTCATGATGGCCTGGACCGACTTCCTCTGGCCGCTGATCGTCCTCAGCCCGACGAACCCGACCCTGCAGACGGCGCTCGCGCAGCTGCAGTCGGGCTACTACGTCGACTACTCGATCGTGCTGGCCGGCGCTGTGCTCTCGGTGATTCCGCTGCTGGTGCTGTTCCTGCTCGCCGGACGCCAGCTCATCGCGGGCATCATGAGCGGAGCGGTGAAGGGCTGACGCCCGGAGACTCCCGCGGGACCGGGTCGGGGGACATCGGACCGCGGGACGGGGGCCTCGGGCCCGGGGCCGTGGCGCCCCGGGTCCGGGGCCCCCGTCCCGC
>NZ_PSUB01000005.1:0-213656 GCF_002931595.1 Rathayibacter sp. AY2B9 | reverse complement strand
TCCAAAGGAATCCCAACCCGATCCGAAGATCAAGGCCGGGGTATAAAATTGGCATTGAACATAGTGCACGCTGTTGAGTTCTCAAGAATCGGACACATCTCGCCTCCACACCAGAACGGTGCTTCACAACGAAAGTGATCGAAGTTTGCTGTACGAGGGCGTGAGCCACTCGATTTGTCTTGCTTGCCGAGACCGGTTAGGCTTGTCAGAACCGAAGTCCCGATCGCCTCCGTGGCAACTCGACTAACTTAGCACATCCGCAGGCCGTGTCAAGTCCGGCTTCTTCGTGGTGTTCGCTGCACGATCGAGGACCGCACCGCTGCACCGGGCTCGGCCGTGAGGCCTTGCAACGAAGCCGGGACCGTGTCCCGTGGAGGCTTTGCATCTTACGCTCGCGATCCCGCAGTCTTCAAGAGACGAATCTCTAACAGGCCTGGGAGCGAGGGGATGGTCCCCGCTTGAGGTGGGCCAGCTGGTCTCGACGCTCTGCGCCTGACTCCCGCTTGCCGCTCCTTTGGGGTGACGAGGAGTTACATTACGTCGGGCCTCGGCCGAGCGGCAAATCGCCTGCGTCCCGGGCGTGTCGCGATTCAGGGGCCGTGCGTCGCTGAGTGTCCGACTCGGTACCCGACACCGGCTACCGGCTACCGGCTACCGGCTACCGGCTACCGGACACCGGATACCGGACACGGGACAGGGGACACCGTGTTGATGAGACCGCCGTCATCGTCCGCGTCCGCTCGAGGAGAGCGGGCACGCGGTCAGCGGACGAAGGCCCCGGCGAAGCTCTTCTTGCCGCGACGGAGGACGGCGATCCCGTCGATCAACGGGAGCTCGCCGAGCGTGACGGTCTCGGACGGGAGGGCGGTGTTGTTCACCGAGAGCCCTCCCTGAGCGAGTGCCCGTCGCGCCTCCCCCGTGCTGGCGACGAGTCCGGTCTCGACGAACGCCTGCAGCGCCGGCGTCTCCGGTGTCGCCTCCATCGAGGGCACCGCCTCGAGCGCGCCGCGGAGGATGACCGGGTCGATCCCCTCGAGCGAGCCCTTGCCGAAGAGCGCGGCCGAGGCGTCGATCACCGACCGCGTCGCCTCCGCTCCGTGCACCAGCGACGTGACCTCCCAGGCGAGCGCGCGCTGCGCCTCCCGGCGGAACGGCTCGTCGGCGGCGGCCTTCTCCAGGCGCTCGATCTCCGTGCGCGGCAGGAAGGTGAAGATCCGCAGGCGGTCGGCGACGTCACGGTCGTCCGTGTTGACCCAGAACTGGTAGAACGCGTACGGGCTGGTGAGCTCGGAGTCGAGCCAGACGGCGTTGCCCTCGCTCTTGCCGAACTTTGTGCCGTCGGAGTTCATCACCAGGGGTGTACCGATCGCGTGGACCGACACGCCCTCCGTGCGGTGGATCAGGTCGGTCCCGCTCGTCAGGTTGCCCCACTGGTCGCTGCCGCCGGTCTGCAGGACGCACCCGTACTGCCGGTAGAGCTCCAGGTAGTCGAGACCCTGCAGGATCTGGTAGCTGAACTCGGTGTAGCTGATCCCCGCGTCGGAGTTGAGGCGGGCGCTGACCGCGTCCTTCTTGAGCATCGTCCCCACGCGGAAGTGCTTCCCGATCTCCCGCAGGAAGTCGATCGCCGACAGCGGAGCGGTCCAGTCGAGGTTGTTGACCAGGCGCAGCCCGTTGTCGCCGCCCGCGGGAACGAACCGGGACACCTGCGCCTGGAGGCGCTCGACCCACGCCGTCACCGTCTCGCGCGAGTTCAGCGTCCGCTCGGCCGTCGGACGCGGATCCCCGATCAGCCCGGTCGAGCCGCCGACGAGCCCGAGCGGCCGATGCCCGGCCAGCTGGAGCCGGCGCATGACGATCAGCTGCACCAGGTTCCCGAGGTGGAGGCTGGGCGCGGTCGGGTCGAAACCGCAGTAGTAGGTGATCGGCTCCCCCGACAGCAGCTCGCGCAACGCTCCCGCATCGGTCGACACGTGCACCGAGCCTCGCCAGACCAGCTCGTCCCACACGGAGTCGAAGGCGGGGTCGAGCTGCGGGCTCGTCGCGGACCCGGGGAGGTGCTGGTCGATCACCCGACCAGGCTACCGCGGCGGGAAGGAGCCGGTCTCCGATAGTCAAGCGCACAGGCTTGATCCCGGGCGATCAAGTGCCGATACTTGATCGAGGAGGTCCGATGTTCGTCATCACCGCGGATCAGCGCGACAGCAGGCACGACCACGACCGCGTGGACCAGGCGATCGCGAGCCTGATCGACGACGGTCGGGCGACGTTCGTCCTGCCCCCGGAGCGGACGGCGGGCGACGAGTTCCAGTGCGTGCTCGACCGGGCCGATGCCGTCGTCGCGTTCGTGCTCGAGCTGCACCGGACCGGCCACTGGAGCATCGGCCTCGGGATCGGCCCCGTCGACCGGCCACTCCCCGCGACCACGAGAGCGGCGACCGGGGAGGCGTACTTCGCGGCGCGCCGGGCGGTCGAGGCGGCGAAGGGCCGGCCGACGCGCTTCTCCCTCGATCCGGACGCACCGGGAACGGCGGCGCCGGCACCGGCGGACGTCCAGGCGCTGATCGATCCGCTCCTCCTGCTGCGCGACGCGCGCTCCGAGGCCGGCTGGCAGATCGTCGACCTGCTCGAGAGCGGCCTCTCCCAGAAGGATGCGGCCGAGCGCCTCGCCGTCAGCCCGCAGGCGGTCAGCCTCCGGGTCCGCGCGGCGAGTGCTCGAGTCGACGCTCCCGCCCGTGATGCGCTCGCGCGCCTGCTGACGGTGGTCGACCGTACGCTCGACCCCACCGACGAGAGGACACCCCGATGACGGCACGCCCCGGATCCCCCGCCCTGCTCCTCGCCTCCGCGCTGCAGTCCGCCTCGTGGACGGGCGTGGTGCTCGTGCTGCTCGCCGGACTCGCCGGTGCGATGCTGGCCGTGCGCCTGCGCCGTCCGCAGCTCGCCTGGATCCCCCCTCGCGGCGGCGGCCGCCGCCTTCCTCCTCACGGCGGTCGCCGGACCGTCCGCGCCCCCGATCCACTCCGTCCTGGTGGCGGTGCTGGCCTTCGCGCTGGCGGTCGCGGGCGGCGGGCCGATCGTGCTGCTCACCCTCCGGCTCGCGACGGCCGATTCCCGCAGCGGCAGCCACGGCGGCATCATGGTCGCCGGATCCTCCCGCCCCGCCGCCGGGAGCGCGCCTTCGGCGATCGGCCAGCCGATCGAGGTGCTCCGCGGCGGGACGACGATAGGGGTCCTCGAGCGGATCGCGACGGCCGGCGCACTGATGAGCGGTCTCCCCGAGGGGATCGCGGTCGTGGTGGCGATCAAGGGCGTCGGCCGCTTCAGCGAGCTCGCCTCCCCGGAGGCGCGCGAGCGGTTCATCATCGGCACGCTGGCGAGCCTCGCCTGGTCGGCGGCTCTCGGCGTGCTCGCCCGGCTCTACCTCGCGGGCTGAGCTCCGGGCCGCCGCCGGGGCACTGCTCTCCGGTAGGGCGAGACGGTGGGGTCGCCCGGGATGCTGAAGCGCCACGGGAAGTCGTCCCCGCCGCCCGGGCCCGAGACGCCGGTGCGCGGGCCCGCCGCCACGGAGGACGGCCTCTCCCCCGGCAGCAGCTCGAACGCCGCCTCGAGCGGGTCGCCCGACTCGGTGAGACGGACTCCGAGGGCCTTCGCCAGCCGTGCGGGTCCGCGGGCCAGATCCCGGCTGCGAACGGGTCCGCGCCGGATCATCGCGAGATCCTCCCCCGATACGACCTCGCCGGCGCGCAGCAGCACCGCCGACGCCGTGCCCGCCGGGGAGCAGACGACGTTCACACAGGTGTGCATCCCGTACGTGAAGTACGCGTACACGGATCCGGGCGGACCGAACATGGGAGCCGTCCGGGGTGTCGGTCCGCGGTGCGCATGCGAGCCCGGATCCTCACCGGTTCCGAGGTACGCCTCGACCTCGGTCAGCCGGACGCCGACCACGCCCTCCGGCGTGCGGTGCAGAAGGACGCGGCCGAGCAGCTCCGGTGCCACCTCGAGGGCCGAGCGCGCGAGGTCGGGGAGGTCGGCGCTCAGAAGAAGCTCTGGCCTGACACGAGGGTGATCACGATCACCGCGACGATGACGACTGCGGCGACGAGCACCAGAGTCCGCTGCTGCCAGGGGCGCAGCGGCGGACGGCCGTCGTCGCCCGGCGCTCCTCGAAGAGTCACGGGCGCTCCCCTCGGAGGGATCCGCGCACGACCCGGACGCGCTCGGTCAGCCGGGCGAGCTGCTCCGCGACGCGGTCGGGAGCCGTGCCGCCGACACCGTCCCGGCTCGCCACCGATCCCTCGATGCTGAGGACGGACCGCACGTCTGGAGTGAGCAGCGGCGACACCGAGGCGAGCGCGGCGTCGTCGAGATCCTCGAGCCCCCTCCCCTGCGACTCCGCCAGCTTGACCAGCTCACCGGTGATCTCGTGGGCGTCCCGGAAGGGCACGTGCTTCTTCACGAGCCACTCGGCCACGTCGGTCGCGAGGGAGAAGCCCTGGGGCGCGAGCTCCGCCATCCGGTCGGTGTGGAAGGTGAGGGTCGCGATCATTCCGCTGAACGCGGGCAGCAGGACCTCGAGGGTCGTCACCGAGTCGAAGACCGGCTCCTTGTCCTCCTGCAGGTCGCGGTTGTAGGCGAGCGGCAGCGCCTTGAGGGTCGCGAGCAGCCCGGTGAGGTTGCCGATCAGCCGGCCGGACTTCCCCCGGGCGAGCTCGGCGATGTCGGGGTTCTTCTTCTGCGGCATGATCGAGGACCCGGTCGAGTAGCCGTCGTCGAGCGTGACGAAGGCGAACTCCCGCGTGTTCCAGAGGATGACCTCCTCCGCGATGCGCGAGACGTCGATCCCGATCATGGCGGTGACGAAGGCGAACTCGGCGACGAGGTCGCGGCTGGCCGTCCCGTCGATCGAGTTCGGCACGCTCGACGCGAAGCCGAGATCGCGGGCGACCGCCTCGGCGTCCAGGCCGAGGGTCGAGCCGGCGAGGGCGCCCGAGCCGTAGGGCGAGACGTCCGCCCGGACGGCCCAGTCCCGCAGGCGCTCCAGATCGCGCAGCAGCGCCCAGCCGTGGGCGAGCAGATGGTGCGCGAGGAGCACGGGCTGAGCGTGCTGGAGGTGGGTGCGCCCGGGCATGATCGCCGTCGGGTGCGCCGACGCCTGCGCGGCGAGGGCGTCGATGAGCTGCACCACCAGCTCCGAGACGAGCGCCGCGTGGTCGCGGAGGTACATCCGGACGAAGGTGGCGATCTGGTCGTTGCGCGAGCGCCCCGCGCGGAGCTTGCCGCCGAGCTCGGGACCGGCTTCGAGCATCAGGCCGCGCTCGAGGGCGCCGTGCACGTCCTCGTCGGACTCGTCGGCGGCGAAGCTCCCGTCGGCGACGGCAGCCTCGAGCCGGTCGAGCGCCGCGAGCATCGCGGTGAGCTCGGCGTCGTCGAGGTAGCCCGCTCCGGCGAGCGCCCGGGCGTGGGCGCGGGAGCCGGCGAGGTCGTAGGGGGCGAGCTGCCAGTCGAAGTGGGTCGACCTCGAGAGCGCGGCGAGCTCGGGCGAGGGGCCGCCGGCGAAGCGGCCGCCCCACAGGGCTCCGGCCTCGCCCGCGCGGGCGGAGGGTCGTTCCGTCATGGTTCTCCTCGGGTTCGGCTGTCGAGTCTACTGAGCGGCGTCGGCGGTGCCGGCGCGCTCCAGGAGCCACACGAGCAGGGCCTTCTGCGCGTGCAGGCGGTTCTCCGCCTCGTCCCAGATCACGCTCTGCGGGCCGTCGATCACGTCGGCGGTCACCTCGTAGCCGCGGTCCGCGGGCAGGCAGTGCAGGAACAGCGCGTCGGGAGCGGCAGCGGCCATCGTGGCGGCGTCGACCCGGTAGGCGCCGAAGGTCGCGACGCGCGCCGCCTTCTCGTCCTCCTTGCCCATCGACACCCATGTGTCCGTGATCACGATGTCGGAGCCGGCCGCGCCCTCGTCGGGGTCGGTCGTGGTGATCGCCGATCCGCCGGTGGTCGCGGCGATGCGCTGCGCATCGACCAGGACCGCCGCGTCCGGCGAGTACGACTCCGGAGAGACGATGCGGACGTGCATGCCGGCCGTGGCCCCCGCCAGGAGGTACGAGTGCGCCATGTTGCTCGCTCCGTCGCCGAAGAACGTGAGCGTGAGGCCGGCGAGGCGACCGCGGTGCTCGCGGATGGTCAGCAGGTCGGCGAGGAGCTGGCACGGGTGGAACTCGTCCGAGAGCGCGTTGACGACCGGCACGCGCGTGCTGCGCGCCATCTCCTCCAGCCCCGACTGCGCGTAGGTGCGCCACACGATGGCGGCGACCTGGCGCTCCAGGACCCGCGCCGTGTCGGAGGCGGTCTCCTTGCCGCCGAGCTGGCTGCTCGCGGTCGAGATGATCAGGGGGCTGCCGCCGAGATCGGCGATGCCGACCGCGAAGGAGACGCGGGTGCGCGTGGAGGACTTGTCGAAGATCACGGCGACGGTCTGCGGCCCGGCGAGGGGCTTCCGGGAGAAGCGGTCACGCTTGAGCTCGAGGGCGAGGTCGAGGATCTCGGCCTGCTCGGCGGGAGTGATGTCGTCGTCGCGGAGGAAGTGGCGGGTCACGGTGCTGGTCGCTTTCGGTGGAGGTACGGGGTCAGAGGGTCTGCAGTGCGCGGCCGAAGCGCTCGGCGAACTCGGCGACGTCGGCGGCGGTCACCACGAGCGGAGGCGCGAGCCGGACGCTCGAGTCGTTCGCCGCGTTCACGATCAGGCCGGCGTCGAGGCAGGCGGCGGCGAGCTCGGCGGCGACCGGCCGGGTCAGGGCGATGCCCAGGAGGAGGCCCGCGCCGCGGACCCCTCCGATCAGGGGCGAGTCGAGAGCGGTCAGCGCGTCGACGATCTGCGCCCCGCGCTCCCGCGCGTTGCCGAGAAGGTCGGCGCGCTCGATCTCGGCGAGCACGGCTCCGGCCACGGCGGTCGCGAGCGGATTGCCGCCGAACGTGCTGCCGTGGTGGCCCTTCTGCAGGAGGTCGGACGCCTCGCCGAAGGTCACCAGCGCTCCGACGGGGAAGCCTCCGCCGAGCCCCTTGGCCAGGGTGACGGCGTCGGGCAGGATCCCCGCCTCCTGGTAGGCGAACCAGCGTCCGGTCCGCCCGACCCCGGTCTGGATCTCGTCGACGATGAGCAGCGCGCCGTGCTCGCGAGTGAGCTCGCGCGCGCGCTCGAGGTAACCGCCCGGCAGGGGGATGACGCCCGCCTCCCCCTGGATGGGCTCGACGATCAGCGCGGCGACGGACTCGTCGAGAGCCGCCTCGAGGGCCTCGATGCTCGCCTCGAGGTGCTCGACCCCTCCCGGCATCGGCTCGAACGGCGCCCGCATGGCCGCCTTGCCGGTCAGCGCGAGCGCGCCCATCGTCCGCCCGTGGAACGCGTTCTGCAGCGCCAGGACGCGGTGCCGGCCGCCGGCCGCGTTCAGCCGCGCCAGCTTGAAGGCCGCCTCGTTGGCCTCGGTGCCCGAGTTGGCGAAGTAGACGCGGCCCGTCTCCCCGGCCCCGGTGAGGCGGCGCAGGGTCTCGGCGAGCTCGATCTGCGGGGCGGTCGCGAAGTAGTTGGAGACGTGGGCGAGCGCACCGGCCTGGCGCGTCACGGCCTCGACGAACACGGGATGCGCATGGCCGAGCGAGTTGACGGCGATGCCGCCGAGGAAGTCGAGGTACTCCCGCCCGTCGACGTCCCAGACCCGGCAGCCCTCGCCGCGCTCGAGCACGGCGAGCGGCGGCGCGAAGGTCTGCATCATCGCGGCGGAGTAGCGGTCGCGCGCCGAGCCGGTGCGGGACGCGGTCGTGGGGATGGACATGGTGGCCTTTCGATCGGAGCGGTCCGGCCGCGAGGGCCGACGGTGCGCGCGTCCCGGACGGGACGGGCGCTCGGAGCCGGGGCCGCTGAGGATCAGCGGCCCGACATTCGCTCCCGGTCGCGGGGGTCGAGCGAGGCGACGACCTCGGTGCCGATGCCCTCCGAGGTGAACACCTCGAGCAGGATCGAGTGCGGGATGCGGCCGTCGATGATGGCGGCCTTGGGCACTCCCCCGCGCACGGCGTCGAGGCAGGCGGTCATCTTGGGGATCATGCCCGATTCGAGCGAGGGCAGCAGAGCCGCGAGGTCGTCCGAGCGGATGTGCGAGACGAGCGACTCGCGGTCGGGCCAGTCGGAGTAGAGGCCGGCCACGTCGGTGAGGACGACGAGCTTCTCGGCGCCGAGCGCGACGGCCAGCGCGGCGGCGGCGGCGTCGGCGTTGACGTTCAGCGATTGCGTGGGGTCGTCCGAGTCGGGGGCGATCGAGGACACGACCGGGATCCGGCCGGCCTCGAGCTGAGCGAGGACGGCGGCGGGGTCCACGGCGATCACGTCTCCGACGAGTCCGAGGTCGTGCTCCTCGCCGTCGATCACGACACCGCGGCGGCGGCCGACGAAGAGGCCCGCGTCCTCACCGGAGATGCCGGCGGCGAGGGGGCCGTGCTCGTTGATCCGGCGGACGATGTCGCGGCTGATGCTGCCGGTGAGCACCATCCGCACCACCTCCATCGCCTCGGGGCTCGTGACCCGGTAGCCGCCCCGGAACTCGCTCTCGATCCCGAGCCGGTCGAGCATCCGCGAGATCTGGGGCCCGCCGCCGTGGACGACCACGGGGCGGATCCCGGCGTAGCGCAGGTAGACCATGTCCTGGGCGAAGGAGCGCTGCAGCTCCTCCGACACCATCGCGTTGCCGCCGAACTTGATCACCATCGTGCGCCCGTGGAAGCTCTGCAGCCAGGGCAGCGACTCGATGAGCGTCGCGGCCTTCCCGGGCGCGGCGTCGCGCTCGGCGCGGCTCTCGGCCGAGAGGGTGGTGTCGTCGCTCATGGCCGCCTCAGCTCGAGTACGCGGAGTTCTCGTGCACGTAGTCGTGCGTGAGGTCGTTGGTCCAGATCGTGGCCGTCGCGTCGCCGGCGTGCAGGTCGATGTCGACGGCGACCTGCCGAGGGGCGAGGTCGACGAGGTCGCGGCTCTCGTGCGGCTCGCCCGCGAGGCAGACCTGCACCCCGTTCATCGCGACGTCGATGCCGTACGGGTCGAACTGCGCATCGGTCGTGCCCACGGCGGCGAGGACGCGGCCCCAGTTGGGGTCCTTGCCGAAGATCGCGGCCTTGAACAGGTTGCTGCGGGAGACGGCGCGGGCGACGACCACGGCCTCGTCCTCGGTCGCGGCGTTCAGCACGCGGATCGCGACGTCGTGGGCGGCGCCCTCCGCATCCGCCTGCAGCTGCAGGGTGAGGTCGCGGCAGACCGCGGTCAGGGCCTCGGTGAACTCGTCGGCGTCGGCCTCGACGCCGCTGGCGCCGCTCGCGAGCAGTGCGACGGTGTCGTTCGTCGACATGCAGCCGTCCGAGTCGAGGCGGTCGAAGGTGACGCGGGTCGCGGCACGCAGGGCGGTGTCGAGAGCGGCGGACTCGAGGGCCGCGTCGGTCGTGATCACGACCAGCATCGTCGCCAGACCCGGCGCGAGCATCCCGGCGCCCTTGGCCATGCCGCCGATGCTCCAGCCCCGCTCGGAGCGGACCACCGCCTGCTTCGGGACCGTGTCGGTGGTCATGATCGCGCGGGCGGCCGCTTCGCCCGCCTCGGGTCCCCCGGCGAGCTCGGCGGAGGCGCCGGTCACGCCGGTGGCGAGCATCGCGAGGTCGAGCTGGTCGCCGATCAGCCCGGTGGAGCACACCAGCACGTCGCCGGCGGACACCTCGAGGCTCTCGCCCACGAGCTCCGCGGTGCGGTGGGTGACCTGGAAGCCCTGAGCACCCGTGTAGCAGTTGGCGCCGCCGGAGTTGAGGACGATCGCCGAGACCACGCCGTCGCGCATCACCTGCTCGCTCCAGAGGACGGGATTCGCCTTGCAGCGGTTGCTCGTGAAGACCGCGGCGGCGCTCTGCAGCGGGCCGAGGTTCTGCACGAGCGCGACGTCGCGCGCTCCGGTCGACTTGAGCCCGGCGACGACTCCGGCCGCCCGGAACCCTGTTGCTGCGGTGACGCTCACGGCGCGACTCCGTTCACGCTCAGGCCGAGGGACTCCGGTAGTCCCAGGGCGATGTTGGTGGACTGGACGGCCGCGCCCGCGGTGCCCTTGACCAGGTTGTCGATGGCCGAGACGACCACGACGCGGCGGGCCCGCTCGTCCACGGCGAGTCCGATCAGAGCGGTGTTCGCCCCCACCACGTCGGCCGTCCGGGGGAAGGAGCCCTCCGGGAGCAGCTGGACGAAGGTCTCGTCGCCGTAGGCGGTCTCCCACGCGGCGCGCACGTCCTGCGCCGAGACGCCGGGAGCGAGGCGCGCGGTCGAGGTCGCCAGGATGCCCCGGGACATCGGCACGAGGACCGGCGTGAACGAGATCGAGACGGGTCCGGCTCCGGCGAGCAGGAGGTTCTGCCGGATCTCGGGATTGTGACGGTGCGCTCCGCCGAGGCCGTAGGCGTGCGCGGAGCCGAGGAGCTCGCTGGCGAGGAGGTCGGTCCGCAGGCTCTTGCCCGCACCCGAGGGGCCGACGGCGAGGACCGCGACGAGGTCCGACGACTCGATCACTCCGGCGTGCAGACCGGGGGCCAGGCCGAGCGTGATCGCCGTGACGTTGCAGCCGGGGACGGCGATGCGCCGCACTCCGGCGAGCGCCTCGCGCTGCTTGCGTCCGCCGCCGCCGATCAGCAGCTCCGGGAGCCCGTAGGGCCAGGCCCCGGCGAAGTCGCCCCCGTAGAAGTCGGCCCAGTCCTGCGGGTCGGTCAACCGGTGGTCGGCGCCGCAGTCGACGACGAGGACGTCCTCGGGGAGGGTCGCGGTGATCTCGCCCGACTTCCCGTGCGGGAGGGCGAGGAAGACGACGTCGTGCCCGGCGAGGTTCCCGGTCGTCGTGTCGACGAGGACGAGGTCGCGGAGCGAGCGGAGGTGCGGGTGCACGGCGATGAGGGGCTGACCCGCGTTGGCGTGCGCCGTCACCGTGCGCACCTCGAACTCAGGGTGGTCGGCGAGCAGTCGCAGCAGCTCGCCGCCCGCGTAGCCGCTCGCACCGGCCACCGCCACGGAGAAAGTCATGCCCGAGAGCCTAGCCGGTGCGGGTGCGGGGCCCCGCCCGGCCGAGCCGGACGGGACCCCCGGCCTCACTCGCGGAGTCGGGCGCCGAAGCGCTCCGCCGCGACGGCCACGCCGCTCTCCTTCGCGGCCGTCGCCTCGGCCGCGGTGAGCGTGCGGTCCGGTGCACGGAAGCGCAGCGCGAACGTCAGCGACTTCGTCCCCTCGGCGAGCCCGGTGCCGCGGTAGTCGTCGACCAGGCGGATCGCCTCGAGCAGCTCGCCCGCCCCCTCGGCGACGGCGGCGCGCACCTCGGCGGCCGCGGTGCCGACCGGCACGACGAGCGAGAGGTCCTGGGTCGCGGCGGGCAGCGCGCCCACCGGACGGGCCACGACGACCCTCCCGGCCCGCGCGATCAGCGGCTCCAGGTCGAGCTCGACCACGGCGACGCGGCGCGGGAGGTCGAGCTCCTCGGCGAGCGCCGGGAGCAGCTCCCCCGCGTGCCCGATGACCGCGCCGTCGAGAACGACCTCGGCGGTGCGGCCCGGGTGCAGCGCTGCATGTGCCCCCTGGCGCAGCACCAGCTCGGTGCCGGTCGCCGCGGAGACCTCGCGGACCACGTCGAGGGCGTCGCGCCAGTCGACGTCACGGCCGGCGACACCGGGCTGGCGCACGACGGCGGCACCCGTGAGCAGCGCCGCGAGGTGCCGCGGCTGCGGTGGGATGCCCGCGTTCAGCTCGGCCTCGACCTCCGCGGACGGACGCGCCCCGCCCGCAGGGAGCGCCCCGGAGCCGAACGGGCCGCCGACGGCCGGGAGGAAGACGGAGCCGAGCTCGTAGACCGCGAGATCCGTCAGGCCGCGCGAGCGGTTGCGGGCCGCGACCTGCACGAGACCCGGCAGCAGCGAGATCCGCAGCTGGCCCGCGGTCGCGTCGAGCGGGTTCGCGAGCGTGATCTGCTCCTGCGGCTCCCCGTCGACCGAGCCGAGCCGGTCGTTGATCGAGCGCGAGAGGAACGGGTACGAGAGCACCTCGGTCAGACCCGCGGCGGCGAGCGCCTGGGCGAGGGTGCGGCGCAGCCTCTGGCCCGGGGTCAGACCGCGGCCGGGAGGCGCGACGGGCAGGATCGCCGGGATGCGGTCGTACCCGGTGATGCGGGCGACCTCCTCCGCGAGCGAGGCGCGGTCGACGAGGTCCGGGCGCCAGCTCGGCGGAGTCACCAGCAGGCCCGCTCCGCCGGCCTCGACGGAAGCGCCGATCTCGACGAGCGCGCCGCGGATCTCCTCCGGGGTGTACTCCACCCCGATGAGGCCTGCGACGTAGCCGTCCGGCAGCTCGACCGGCTCCGCCGTGCGCGGGTCGGCCAGGACCGAGCCGAGCTCGTCCGCCGTGCCGCCGGCGAGCTCCACCAGCAGCTGCACCGCGCGGGCCGCGGCGACCGAGGCCACCTCGGGGTCGACGCCGCGCTCGAAGCGCCGCGACGCCTCGCTCGGCAGCTTGTGCCGGCGAGCCGTCCGGGCGATCGAGACCGGGTCGAAGTTCGCCGCCTCGAGCAGGACGTCGGACGTGGCGTCCGAGATCTCGGTGCGCGCGCCCCCCATCACTCCGGCGAGGCCGATCGCCCCGCCGTCGTCGGCGATGACGAGGTCCTCCGCGTGCAGGCGCCGGGTCTGGCCGTCGAGCGTCTCGAGGGTCTCCCCCGGTGCGGCGCGGCGCACCACGATGCCTCCCTGCAGGGTCGCCAGGTCGTAGCCGTGCAGCGGCTGGCCGAGCTCGAACATCACGTAGTTGGTGATATCCACGACGAGCGAGATCGAGCGGACGCCGGCCAGGCGCAGTCGCGCGAGCATCCACGGCGGCGTCGGTCGCGAGACGTCGACGCCCCGGACGACGCGCGTGACGAACACGGAGGCGCCGACACGGCCGCGGATCGGCGCCTCGTCGGCCACGGACACGGGGAAGACGGGCGCCGTCTCCGTGCGCTCGTGCGGAGGGAGCGCCTGAGCGGGGTCGCGGAAGGCGGCTCCGGTGGCGTGGGCGTACTCGCGGGCGATGCCGCGGATCGAGAAGGCGTAGCCGCGGTCGGGCGTCACGTTGACCTCGACCGCGGCGTCGTCGAGACCGAGGAGCGCGACGGCGTCCGTGCCCGGATCCGGGTCGAGCCCGAGTGAGGCGAGGCGGAGGATGCCGTCGTGGTCGTCCCCGAGGCCGAGCTCGCGGCTCGAGGCGATCATCCCGTCGGACACGTGCCCGTAGGTCTTCCGCGCGGAGATCGGGAACGGCCCGGGCAGGACCGCGCCCGGCAGTGACACGACGACCTTGTCGCCGGCCGCGAAGTTGTGGGCTCCGCAGACGATGCCGCGGACGTCCTCTCCGCCGTCGGCGGCACGCCCGCCCTCCGGGGCCACGCGGACGTGGCACCAGTTGATGGTCTTGCCGTTCTTCTGCGGCTCCGGAGCGAGGTCGAGCACCTCACCGACGACGACGGGGCCGGTCACCTCGAAGCGGTGGACGTCCTCCTCCTCCAGGCCGACCGACACCAGGGCCGCGTGCACGGACTCCGTCGTGACGTCCTGCTCGAGGTCGACGTACTCCCCCAGCCAGCTCAGCGGGATGCGCATCAGATCACCATCCCGTACTGCTCGCTGAAGCGGACGTCGCCCTCGACCATGTCGCGCATGTCCTTCACGTCGTTGCGGAACATCAGGGTCCGCTCGATCCCCATGCCGAAGGCGAACCCGGAGTACTCCTCCGGGTCGATCCCGGCCGCGCGCAGCACGTTCGGATTGACCATGCCGCAGCCGCCCCACTCGATCCAGCGGGCACCGCCGACGAAGGTCGGGTGCCAGACGTCCAGCTCGGCGCTGGGCTCGGTGAAGGGGAAGTAGTTCGGGCGCAGGCGGATGCGCGCGTCGTCGCCGAAGAGGATCCGCGCGACGTGCTCGAGGGTGCCCCGCAGGTGCGCCATGGTCAGGCCGCGGTCGACGGCGAGACCCTCGAACTGCGTGAACACGGGCGTGTGCGTCGCGTCGAGCTCGTCGGTGCGGTACACCCGTCCGGGAGCGATCACGTAGAGCGGCAGCGGGCGCTCGAGCATCGAGCGGATCTGCACCGGCGAGGTGTGCGTGCGCAGCACCAGGTGCGAGTCGACGGGGTCGACGAAGAAGGTGTCCTGCATGGCGCGGGCCGGGTGGTCCTCGTCGAAGTTCAGGGCGTCGAAGTTGAACCACTCGTTCTCGAGCTCCGGCCCCTCCGCGATCTCCCAGCCCATCCCGACGAACACGTCGGCGATCGACTCCTGGAGGAGCGAGAGGGGGTGGCGGGCGCCGCGGCGCACGAAGCTGGCGCCGGCGGTGACGTCCACGCGCTCGGCCTCGAGCGCGGCCGCGTCCTCCGCCTCGACGAGCTCGGCCTCGCGGGCGGCGTAGGCGTCGCCCACCTGCTTGCGGGCACCGCCGACGAGCTTGCCGGACGCCGCCTTGTGCTCGGGCGGGACGGAGCGCATCTGCGCGTTGAGGCGGGCGAGGGCGGACCCCTCGCCGAGGTGGGCGGCTCGGGCGGACTTCAGAGCGGTGGAGTCGCCCGCCGCGCCGATGGCGGCGAGGGCGTCGGCGACCGCCGCGGAGACGGCCTCGTCGGTGATCGGGTTGCTGTCTGACACGATCCCCCAGTGTAGGCGAGGGCCTCCGCCCCCTCCCGCCGCCCGCGCGCGGTGCTCGTCGCGCTCGCCCGCGGCCGGCCCCCGTCTGCGCCGACGGCTGTCGAAGCCCCGCCACCGGCGCTGCTCGACCAGCAGGGGCGGGTTCTCGCTACGCCGGGGTCGGAGGCCGCTCCACCGGCAGGAGGCGGGGCACCGCCGGACGGGAAGACGCCCGGACCGATCGCTGCTCCCCGATCGCCACCGCCTCCGCGTCGACGACGCCGGAGCGGAGCACCACCGCTCGATGCGCTGAGCGATCGCCGGACCCTCGAGGCGAACAGGAGAATCGCGTGTCAGCGATTCTCCGTAGCCGGACGCAGGACGCTCTGCGGAACCCGACGCGTCGGGAAGCCGACCGCGGTGAGGATCGCCCTCGGGCGATCCTCACCGTTCAATCCTGCACAGCGATCAGCTGCGTGTCCGTCTGCGCGCGGGCTGCGGGGTGGCCGCCGATGGCGCGGCCGCCGCGTCCGCCGCTCTTGGTGCGGATCTCGATCCACTTCGCCAGCCCCGAGAGGAGGAGGCAGATGCCGATGTAGATCGCTCCGATGACGATCGCCGCCGGGATGATCGGGCTGTCGAGGCTCGACTGGTTGCCCAGGTAGCGCGCGTAGTACAGCAGCTCGTTGTAGGTGATGATCGAGCCGAGCGCCGTGTCCTTGAGGGCGACGACGAGCTGGGCGATGATCACGGGCAGCATCGAGCGGATCGCCTGGGGGAACAGGATGAGCCGCATCACGCCGGACTTGCGCAGGCCGATCGCGTAGCCCGCCTCCTTCTGTCCTCGCGGGAGGGCTTCGATGCCGGCGCGGAAGATCTCGGAGAAGACGGAGCCGTTGTAGAGGGTCAGGGCGATGACGACGGCGAGGTAGGGGCTGAGCTTGAGGCCCGCGAACGGCAGGCCGTAGTACATCAGCATCATCAGGATCAGGACGGGGATCGCCCGGAACAGCTCGATGAAGAGCGTGACGGGGACGTTGATCCAGCGCCGGTCCGAGAGCCGGCCGATCGCCAGGAGGAGGCCGAGGACGAGGCTGGCGACGCCCGCCGTGGCGAAGGCCGCGAGCGTGCGGCCGAGGGCGCCGCCGATGCTCTGCCAGACCAGCGGGTAGCCGAACGCGCGCCACTTGGAGGCGTCGAACTGGCCGGACTCCGCGAAGCGCCAGACCACGAAGCCGAGGAAGGCCGCGATCAGCAGGACGACGACGACGCCGATGACGCGGTTGCGCACGACGGCCCGGGGGCCGGGGTTGTCGAAGAGGACGGAGCTCATCGGGCGACCCTCCACTTCTTCTCGAGCTGACGTTGGACGAGCGAGAGCAGGGTGACCAGGACCACGAAGACCAGGGCCACCCAGAGGACGACGATGAGGCTGTTCTCGCCGCGCTCGTTGAGCACGCGGACGATGGTGCCCGCCTCCGCGACCGAGAAGCCGGCGGCGACGGTGGTGTTCTTCAGCAGCGCGATCAGGACGCTCATGAGCGGCGGGATCACGGAGCGGAAGGCCTGGGGCAGGACGACCTGCGTCATCGTGAGGCCGAAGTCGAGGCCGATCGCGCGGGCCGCCTCGGCCTGGCCGATCGGCACAGTGTTGATGCCCGACCGCAGCACCTCCGCGACGTAGGTCGCGGTGTAGAGGCTGAGGGCGCAGATCGCGAGGTTCGTATAGTCCACCTGCGGCAGGTCGAGCTTGGGGTAGCCGAAGGCGAAGAAGAACATCACCAGCGTGAGCGGGGTGTTCCGGATGGTGTTCACGTACACCGTGCCGACCGCGCGGGCGATCGGGACGGGCGAGACGCGCATCGCGCCGACCACCGTGCCGATCAGCAGGGCGAACACGAGCGAGACGCTGAAGAGGATCAGGGTGTTGCCGAAGGCCGGGACGTAGACGTCGAGGTTGTTCAACAGGACATCCATGCGGCTGGCCCTTCTGTCGGAGCGGTGGTGGTGGTCGAGGAGAGGGGACCCCCGGGCGGCGGTCGGGCCGCCCGGGGCGCCTCCTAGTAGTCGTTCACCGCCGGCTGGGTGACGGTCGTGCCGGACTGGCCGAGCGTCTCGTCGTAGATGGCGCTCCAGGTCTCGCCGCCGTCGGTCAGCATGCCGTTGACGAAGTGGCGCAGGGCGTCGTCGTCCTTCGGCAGGCCGATGCCGTAGAGCTCGGTGCTGAAGGGCTCTCCGACGACCTTGAGCTCGTCGGGCTTCTGAGCGGCGTAGCCGATCAGGATCGCGCCGTCGGTGGTGACGGCGTCGACGGTGCCGTCGGAGAGGGCGTCCACGCACTGCGAGTACGTGTCGAACTCCTCGGTCTTCACCTCGGGGTAGTTGGTGCGGATGTTCTGGATCGGGGTGGAGCCGGTGGCCGAGCACACGGTGGTGTCGGCGGTGAGGTCGTCCGGTCCGGTGATCGTGTCGTTGTCGGCCGCGACGAGCAGCTGCTGGCCGGTCTCGAAGTAGGGTCCGGCGAAGCCGACCTGCTCCTTGCGCTTGTCGGTGATCGAGTAGGTGCCGACGTAGTAGTCGATGTCGCCGTTCACGATCGACGCCTCGCGGTTGGCCGACGGGATCGCCTTGAACTCGATGGCGTCGGCCGCGAAGCCGAGCGAGGCCGCGGTCCACTTCGCGATCTCGATGTCGAAGCCGGAGCGCTCGCCGGTCGCCGCGTCGAGGTAGCCCAGCCCGGGCTGGTCCTCCTTGACGCCGATGACGACCTTGCCGTCCGCGGTCATCGCGTCGAAGGTCGGGCTGCCCTCGAGAGTGACGTCGGAGGCGACCTCGTACGCGGAGGTCCCTCCCTCGGAGCCTCCACCGGCGCCGCCGCCGGCGGTTCCGGAGTCGCCGGAGCAGCCGGCGAGGGCGAGGGTCGCTGCCGCGAGTCCCGCGGTCATGAACATGAGCCTGGTGCGCATGATCGTCCTTCCTGGGGTTCGGCCCGCCGGAGCGGGCGATGTCGGGTCGGCTCCCGGGTCACGGGTCCGACCTGCCTGGTGGCTGCTGATCGCGCTTCTAGTGCGTGATGAGCTTGGAGAGGAAGTCCTTGGCCCGGTCGGTGCGGGGCGCGGTGAAGAACGACTCCGGGTCGGTGTCCTCGAGGATCTCGCCGTCGGCCATGAACACGACGCGGTCGGCGGCCTTCCGGGCGAATCCCATCTCGTGGGTGACGACGATCATCGTCATCCCGTCCTTGGCGAGCCCGACCATCACGTCCAGGACCTCGTTGATCATCTCGGGGTCGAGCGCCGAAGTCGGCTCGTCGAACAGCATCACCTTGGGCTTCATCGCCAGCGCCCGCGCGATCGCGACGCGCTGCTGCTGCCCGCCGGAGAGCTGGGCCGGGGTCTTGGCGGCCTGGTGGCCGACGCCGACCCGGTCGAGCAGCGCCGTGGCCTGGGCCTCCGCGTCCTTGCGGGAGAGCCCGCGGACCTTGATCGGGCCGAGGGTGACGTTCTCGAGGATCGTCTTGTGCGCGAAGAGGTTGAACGACTGGAAGACCATCCCGACGTCGGCGCGGAGCGCGGCGAGGCCCTTGCCCTCCTCCGGGAGCTTCTGCCCGTCGATGGTGATGGTGCCGCCCGAGATCGTCTCGAGCCGGTTGACCGTGCGGCAGAGCGTCGACTTGCCGGATCCGGAGGGGCCGAGGACCACGACGACCTCGCCCCGGTACACCGTCAGATCGATGTCCTTCAGAGCCTGGAAGTCGCCGTAGTGCTTCTGCACCCCGGAGAGGACGACGAGGGGTTCACCGGCGGGAGCGGCGGCGCGCTCGTCTTGCGGGGCTGTGACCATGCCGTCAGAGAAGCACACGGGGATGGGCCGGTCAAATCATGAGGGAATTCTTAACCGAAGGGTAACAACGTGCCCTGTTCTCCAGGTTCGCGGCACCCTCGGCCCGGTTCCTCTCAGGAACGCAGCGCGAAGGCGCTCTCGTACAGGCAGACGGAGGCCGCGGTCGCGAGGTTGAGCGACTCCGCCGCCCCGTAGATGGGCACCGCGACCACGCCGTCGACGAGGGCGAGCGACTCGTCCTCGAGGCCGCGCGCCTCGTTGCCGAAGACCCAGACGGTCGGCTGGGCGAGGTCCCCGCGTGCGCGGACGTCGAGCAGGTCCTCCCCCTTCACGTCGGCCGCGACGGAGCGGAGGCCCACGCCGCGGAGCCGGCCCAGAACGTCGGCGAGGTCGGCGCCGACCGCGACCGGGAGGTGGAAGAGCGAGCCGGTCGTGGAGCGCACGACCTTGGGATTGTAGAGGTCGACCGAGCGGCCGGACAGCACGACCGCGTCGGCGCCGGCGGCGTCGGCGGCACGGATGATCGTGCCGAGGTTGCCCGGATCGCGGACCTCCTCGAGCACCGCCACGAGGCGCGGCTCGGAGGCGACGACGTCCTTGAGCGACGTGGGGAACTGACGGCAGACCGCGACGAAGCCCTGCGGAGTGACGGTGTCGGCCATCGCGTCGAGGACGTCCTCGGTCACGTACTCGATCTCCACCTCCGCCTCGGCGGCGGCGGCGACGATCTCGGGGTGGCGCTCCAGAGCGGTCGGAGTCGCGAACGACTCGACGATCAGCTCCGGGCGGTACTGCAGCGCCTCGGAGAGTGCCTGCGGGCCCTCGAGGAGGAAGAGCCCCGTCTCGAGCCGGGCCGGGCGGCGGGTGAGCTTCGCCACGGAGCGGACACGGGGAGAGCGGGGGTTGTCGAGCATGCGGCGAGCCTATCGGCGCGGTGATCGCCGCCCCCGCAGACACGGCGCGGAAGGGCCCGCGAACGACGGAGGGGGCCGCGACCTCTCGGTCGCGACCCCCTCCGGGAAGCCGTGCTGACTACGCTGCGGCCTTGGGCGCCGAGGTGTCGGCGGGCAGCGCGCTCTTCGCGGTCGCGACGAGCGAGGCGAACGTGGCCGGCTCGGTGATCGCGAGGTCCGCGAGGATGCGGCGGTCGACCTGGACGCCGGCCAGGGCGAGGCCCTGGATGAAGCGGTTGTAGGTCAGGCCGTTCGCGCGGGACGCGGCGTTGATCCGCTGGATCCAGAGACGACGGAACTCGCCCTTCTTGGCGCGGCGGTCGCGGTACGAGTAGACGAGGGAGTGGGTGACCTGCTCCTTCGCCTTGCGGTAGAGGCGCGACCGCTGGCCGCGGTAGCCCGAGGCGCGCTCGAGGATGACGCGACGCTTCTTGTGGGCGTTGACGGCCCTCTTCACTCTTGCCATTGCTGTTTCTTCCTATCGATCCGTGTCGGCTGAGTAGCGACCACGCGGCGCAGCAGGCTGCGCCGGCGGTGGGCTACAGACCGAGAAGCTTCTTGGCGACCTTGGCGTCCTGCGGGGCGAGGACCTGGTCCTGGTTGAGGCGGCGCGTGCGAACGCTGGACTTGGACTCCAGGTTGTGACGCATGCCGGCCTGCTGCTTCATGACCTTGCCGGAGCCGGTCACCTTGAAGCGCTTCTTGGCACCCGAATGGGTCTTCATCTTGGGCATGTTCTCTCCTTGTGAACGTCACTCCGCGCTCGGCGGGGCGAAACCGGTGCCCCGCGAGCGGGGCGTCCACCGGCCCCGAGGCCGGGGCGGCGAAGTACTAGACGGACTCGGCCTCGGCCGTGTCCTCGGGGGTGTTGGCCTCGCGACGAGCGGCGCGGACCGCATTGGCCTCGGCCTTCGCCTCGGACTTGTTCTTCAGCGGGCCGATGACCATCACCATGTTGCGACCGTCGATGGTCGGGGTGGACTCGACCTGGCCGAACTCGGCGACGTCCTCCGCGAAGCGCTGGAGCAGGCGGACGCCCATCTCGGGGCGCGACTGCTCGCGACCGCGGAAGAGGATCATCGCCTTGACCTTGTCGCCGGCCTTGAGGAAGCCCTCGGCGCGCTTGCGCTTGGTCTCGTAGTCGTGCTTGTCGATCTTCAGGCGGAAACGGACCTCCTTGAGGATCGTGTTCGCCTGGTTGCGACGGGCTTCCTTGAGCTTCTGAGCCTGCTCGTACTTGAACTTCCCGTAGTCCATGATCTTGGCCACGGGCGGCTTGGAGTTGGGGGCGACCTCGACCAGGTCCAGGTCTGCGTCCTGCGCGAGTCGCAGGGCGACCTCGATCTTGACGACGCCGACCTGTTCTCCTGCGGGACCCACGAGGCGGACCTCGGGGACGCGGATACGGTCGTTGGTACGGGGATCGCTGATTGCGTTTCTCCTCTGATCTCGGTGAGTGCAGCTGCGCTGCCGGAGTCTTCTCCAGCGCACCCGAGAGAGGTGATCGTCCCGTCCACGTCGTGCCTGCAGCACGGCGCTCGCACCCTGTGACGCGGTTCCCGAGGCGGACCTCGAGAGCCGCAGCCCTGCCTCCGGTGGTCTGACGACCCTCGGGGGCGGAGTGCTTCTGACCCGGTAACCTTGTGAAGCGGTCAAGCGCGGGTGGGAGAATCTCCACTTTCGAACCGAGGACATGCCTCGGAGCCCGGATAACCATAGCAGACCGGCGGCCCGCCCGACAGACCGGATCCGGCCGCCCCTCGATCCTCTGCTCCGGCGGCCGCGCCCCTCCACCACGGACGACGAACGAAGGACCCATGGCCCAGTACGACGACGACTACACGCGACGATTCGGCGAGGACGGCGGAGCCTCCGACGTGGAGGCCGCGCGCGACATCGCGGAGGTCCCGGCGGTGGAGATCATCACCACCGCCGCCGTGCACCTGATGAGCGCGGCCGCCGTCAAGTGCGGGCTCGCCGACGAGCCCGGAGCGCAGGTCGACCTCGACGAGGCGCGCAAGCTCATCAACGCGCTCGCGGGCCTGGTCACGGCCGGGGCGCCCGACATCAGCGACATGCACGCCCGGAGCCTGCGCGACGGCCTCCGCACCCTCCAGCTCGCGTTCCGTGAGGCGTCCCCGATCGCCGACCCGATCGGCAAGGGCCCGGGCGAGAAGTGGACCGGCCCGGTCACCTGATCGGGAGTCAGCGGGCGGCGGCGAGCTGCAGCGTCATCGAGTCGACGCGCTGCGCGACGGTCTCGTCGGCCGCCCACCGCTCCCCCAGGCGGGCGACGAGGGCGCCGAGCGCGTCCTGATCGAGCCCCGGGCGCAGGCTCAGGACCACCACGAGCTCGGGGCCCGCGAGGCGCTGCTCCGGGTCTCCCGCGCGCACCTCGAGCGAGGCGACCGCCCGCTCCCCCTCCGCAGCCGCGCGCAGAGCCCGGAGCACCTCCGCATCGGCAGGGGCCGGCCGCCAGTCGACGCCCTCCGCGATCGCCCAGAGGGCCGGGCGCCGGACCGCGAACTCCCGCTCGGACGCGGGGTCGAGGACCATCACCTCGGTGCCCTCCGCGACGGCCGCCAGGGCCGCGCGGCGCCCGTCGACAGGGACGGGACGGGCGGCCGGGTCCCACCGGCGCATGCTCTCGACGCCGCTGAAGACGGGGAGCACCGTGCGTCCGTCGGGTCCGGCGACCGTGACGATCGCGAGCTCCTGCGTCTTGTCCGCCCGGAGTCCCCCGACCCCCTCGGCCTCCTCGCCGAGGCGGGCGACCAGCGGGATGAGCAGGCGGGACGTGCGGAGCGCGCCGACCACGGCCTCCGGGCCGCGAGTGCCGCGGGTGAAGGACTCGAGCGCGGCGACCAGCGCCTCCGGGGCGCTCCCGTCGTCCTCCGGTGCTGCGCTCGGCTCGAAGTGCCGGCCCGCCCAGGGGGTGCCGGCGGAGTCGGTCAGATGCGCCGGGAGCGGGCGGGGCTCACTCGGATGCGACATCCAGGGCCTCCGCGAGCGTGAACGCGCCCGCGTACAGCGCCTTGCCGACGATCGCGCCCTCGAGCCCCTGGGGCACGAGGTCGCGCAGAGCGGCGATGTCGTCGAGGTTCGAGATGCCGCCCGAGGCGATCACGGGGCGGTGGGTGCGGGCCATGACCTGCTCGAGGAGCTCGAGGTTCGGGCCCTTGAGCGTGCCGTCCTTCGTGACGTCGGTGACGACGTAGCGGGTGCAGCCGGCCTCCTCCAGGCGGTCGAGGACCTGCCAGAGGTCGCCGCCCTCCTTGGTCCAGCCGCGCGCGGCGAGCGTGGTGCCCCGGACGTCGAGACCGACGGCGATCTGGTCGCCGTACTGCGCGATGACGCTCGCGGCCCACTCGGGGTTCTCGAGCGCCGCGGTGCCGAGGTTGATGCGCTTCGCGCCGGCGCTCAGCGCGGACTCGAGGCTGCGGTCGTCGCGGATCCCGCCGGAGAGCTCGACGTTGACGCCCTTCACCTGCCGGATGACCTTCTTCATGATGCCGTGGTTGTCGCCGCGGCCGAAGGCGGCGTCGAGGTCGACGAGGTGGATCCACTCCGCGCCCTGGTCGGCCCAGTCGCCCGCGGCGTCGATCGGGTCGCCGTAGTTGGTCTCGGTCCCGGCCTCGCCCTGCGTGAGCCGCACGGCCCTGCCGCCCGCCACGTCGATCGCGGGCAGGAGGACCAGGCCCGGGGCCTTGGTGAACTCGCTCATCGTCATCCTCAGTCTCGGAGCCGGTGCCGGCCCCTGGAGGCGCCGACCACCGGCCGATCCTAGTTCGTGCGGAGGGTGCCCAGCCAATTGGCCAGCAGCCGGAGCCCGGCGGCCCCCGACTTCTCGGGGTGGAACTGCGTGGCCGAGAGCGGCCCGTTCTCGACCGCGGCGATGAAGGGGCCTCCGTGATCGGCCCAGGTGACCGCGGGACGCGGGAACGGGGGCATCACGTCGAGCGACCACTCGCGGGCGCCGTAGGAGTGCACGAAGTAGAAGCGCTCCTCGGCGATGCCGTCGAAGAGCACCGATCCCTCGGGAGCGGAGACGGTGTTCCAGCCCATGTGCGGGACGACCTCGGCCGGGAGGAGGTCCACCGTCCCCGGCCACTCGCCCAGGCCCTCGCTCTCGACCCCGCGCTCGACGCCGCGCTCGAAGAGCACCTGCATCCCGACGCAGATGCCCAGGACGGGGCGCCCGCCGGCGAGGCGCTTCTCGATGATCTCGCCGCCGCGGGCGCGGGTCAGTGCCGACATCACGGCGTCGAAGGCGCCGACGCCGGGCACGAGGAGGCCGTCCGCCTCCAGCGCCCGCTGCCGGTCCCCCGTCAGCTCGACGTCGGCCCCGGCGAGCTCGAGCGCCTTGACGGCGGAGTGCACGTTCCCCGAGCCGTAGTCGTAGACCACGACGGAGGGGCGGGCCGAGCTCACAGCGCGCCCTTCGTCGACGGCACGCCGGAGACGAGCGGATCGAGGGCCTTGGCCTGACGGAAGGCGCGGGCGAACGCCTTGAACTCCGCTTCGGCGATGTGGTGCGGGTCCCTGCCGCCGAGCACCGTGACGTGCACGGTGAGGCCGGCGTTGAACGCGATCGCCTCGAAGACGTGGCGCACCATCGACCCGGTGAAGTGGCCGCCGATCAGGTGCAGCGCGAAGCCCTCCGGCTCGCCGGTGTGCACGAGGTAGGGGCGCCCCGAGATGTCGACGACCGCTTGCACGAGCGCCTCGTCGAGGGGGACGAGCGCGTCGCCGAAGCGGGAGATCCCGGCCTTGTCGCCGAGCGCCTGACGGATGGCCGTGCCGAGCACGATGCCGATGTCCTCCGCGGTGTGGTGGATGTCGATCTCGATGTCGCCGCGGGCCCGGACTCGGAGATCCGTGAGCGAGTGCTTCGCGAACGCCGTCAGCAGGTGGTCGAAGAAGGGCACGCCGGTCTCGAGATCGGCGACGCCCGTGCCGTCGAGGTCGAGGGAGAGCTCGATGCTCGACTCGCTGGTGGCACGGCTGAGGGAGGCGGTGCGCCCGGGTGCGGCGCTCGGGGAGGTCATGCCTTCCAGTCTATTCGCGCCGCGTCGCCGCCCCCGGGCGGAGCTCACTCGCGCGAGAGCGCCACCGCGGGGTCGGCCGACGGTGCGGGGAGGGAGGCGAGCGCCTCGAGGAACGCGGTCGTCTCCTCCTCGGTGCCGGCGCTGACACGGAGGTGGTTCGGGATGCCGACGTCGCGGATGAGGACGCCGCGGGCGAGCAGGCCCTCGAACACGGCGGCCGGATCCGCGACACCGCCGAAGAGGACGAAGTTGCTGCCGGTCGCGTACGGGCGGTAGCCGAGGGCGCGCAGGCCGTCGATCATCCGGTCGCGCTGCACGATGATCTCGCCGACCATGGCGAGCATCTCGTCGGCGTGAGCGAGGGCGGCGGTCGCGGCGGCCTGGGTGAGGGCCGACAGGTGGTACGGGAGGCGGACGAGGCGGAGCGCGTCGATCACCGCGGGGTCGGCGGCGAGGTAGCCCAGGCGGACGCCGGCGAAGGCGAAGGCCTTGCTCATGGTGCGGGACACGAGCAGGCGCGATCGCCCGGGGAGGAGGCTCAGCGCGGTGGGCGCGCCCCTGCCCGCGAACTCGGCGTACGCCTCGTCGACGACGACTATGCCGTCGGTCGCGTCGTAGACCGCCTCGATCACGGCGAGGTCGAGCGGCGTCCCGGTCGGGTTGTTCGGAGCGCAGAGGAAGACGATGTCGGGCCGGGCCCGGCGCACCTGCTCCGCGGCGTACTCGGCTCCGATCTCGAACTCCGCCTCGCGCGGAGCGGGGATCCACTCCGTTCCGCTCCCCGACGCGAGGATCGAGTACATCGAATAGGTGGGCGCGAACCCCAGCAGCGAGCGCCCGGGACCGCCGAACGCCTGAAGGACGTGCTGGAGCACCTCGTTCGATCCGTTCGCAGCCCACACGCCGTCCGCGGTGAGCCCGTGACCGAGGTAGCCGGCGAGGGAGTCGCGCAGCTCTCGGAACTCGCGGTCGGGATACCGGTTGACGGTGCGCAGCGCCTCCGTGACCCGCCCGACGATGTCGGCGATCACGTCGTCCGGGACCGGGTGGGTGTTCTCGTTGACGTTGAGGGCGACGGGCACGACCGCCTGGGGTGCACCGTACGGGTGCCTGCCTCGGAGGTCGTCGCGGAGGGGCAGGTCATCGAGAGTCGTCACCAGGGAATGGTAGCGAAGCACCCGGCGCGGACGTCCGGGCAGCCCGGCTCAGCGAGCGGTGTCGTACTCGGCCGGGACCGCGAGGCGCTGCCCGGGCTCGACGCCCGCGCTCGAGAGCTGGTTGAGGGAGAGGATGTCGTCGACCACGTCGCGCGGGTCCGCCTGCGGGGCGAGCTCCTCGGCGAGCGACCAGAGCGACTCGCCCGCGTGAACGGTGACGTACTGGAACTCGACCGCAGCGGCGTCGCTCGACGCGACCGCTCCACCGCCGTTGAGCCCGAAGGCGAAGGCGCCCGCCACGATCGGCAGGGCCCCCAGAGCGGCCACCACGGCGCGGCCGCGGCGCGTGAGGCGCAGACGGGTGCGGACGATCCGCGCTTCGCCGAACGCGCTCATCGGCTCGGGAGCGGACGGCAGTACCTCGACGGGCCGAGCCGCGGACGAGCGCTGGAGCGGGCGGGAGGTGAGCTGTGCGGTCATGGGATCGCTCCTTTCAACAGGGATTCGGGGAGGCCCTCGGCCGGGAGGGCCGCCCCGAACGCCTGTACCGAACATATCTTCGAACGACGGAGCGGTCAAGGGACCGTTCCGGCCGATCCGCGGGCGGACTCGCGCGCGACACACTCGAACGAATGTTCCGCGTCGTGAGTTCCGGCGGATACAGTTTCGAGAGCCTGGTCGTAGTAGAGCAGCGACCACCGACATTCCTTGTCGGGTCGCGACCGGGCGGGCGCGCACGCGGCGTGCGCACCGGGAAGAGGGAGCATCGTGAGCGACGCGCAGAGGGCCGGGACCCCGGCCGCCAAGACGAAGGCGGCCGCAGGCCGGCGCCGGAAGAGCCTGAGCGCCAAGCAGCTCGCGATCCTCGACGCGATCCAGCGCTCGGTGTCGAGCCGCGGCTACCCGCCGAGCATGCGCGAGATCGGCGACGCGGTCGGCCTCGCCTCGCTGTCGAGCGTCACCCACCAGCTCAACCAGCTCGAGCTCAGCGGCTACCTGCGCCGCGACCCGAACCGGCCCCGCGCCCTCGAGATCCTCATCGACGTCCCCAGCTCGACGGAGGACGACGGGTCGTTCGAGTCGACCGCGACGGTCGGCGACGCGGCGATGGTCCCCCTCGTCGGCCGGATCGCGGCGGGCGTGCCGATCATGGCCGACCAGCAGATCGACGAGGTGTTCCCGCTTCCCCGGCAGCTCGTCGGCAAGGGCGAGCTCTTCATGCTCAAGGTCGTCGGCGAGTCGATGATCGACGCCGCGATCTGCGACGGCGACTGGGTCGTGGTCCGCTCGCAGCGCACCGCCGAGAACGGCGAGATCGTGGCGGCCATGCTCGACGGCGAGGCAACCGTCAAGGTGCTGCGCCAGCGCGACGGCCACACCTGGCTGCTGCCCCGCAACTCCAACTTCGAGCCGATTCTCGGCGACGAGGCAGAGGTGCTCGGGAAGATCGTGGCGGTCCTCCGCTCGGTCTGACACCGGGCGTGCAGGAGGGGCCCGACCGGCGTGCAGCCGGTCGGGCCCCTCCTGCATTCGACGGGCACGGGCGATCGGGGCGCGCGCCCCTCCGTCGCGGTCACGGGAAGGCGGAGGAGAGCTGCCGACACGAGATCGCCGAACCCTCCGACCTCCGGAGCGGGTCGATGATGCGGGACGCCGCACCCCCTCCCGGATGCGCCGAGCGCCCGCCGCCCGGACGGGGAGACAGGCGCTCGGGTGGTGGCGATCAGGCCTGGACGGCCGCGCGCGGAACCGCGAACTCGGTGAGCGAGCCCGCCAGGTCGGCGTGCACGAGGGCGACCACGTGGGTGCCGCCCTCGACGTACTGCGTCGACAGGATCCGGCCGCTGCGGTGCAGATGCGAGATCACGTCGCCCCGGTCGTACGGCACGAGCAGGTCGATCTCGACGTCCGGCTCGGGCAGGATCTCGGCGATCCGCGCCTCCAGCTCGTCGATGCCCTCGCCGCTGCGCGCCGACACGAAGACCGCGTCGGGAGCGAGACCGCGCAGCACCAGCCGCGTGCCCTCGTCCACCAGATCGGCCTTGTTGAAGGCGATGATCTCGGGGATGCTTCGGGCGCCCACCTCGCCGATCACGTCGCGCACGGTGGCGATCTGCCCGGCCGGATCGGGGTGGGAGGCGTCCACGACGTGGACGATCACATCGGAGTCCGCGACCTCCTCGAGCGTCGACCGGAAGGCCTCGACGAGCTGGTGCGGAAGCGCTCGCACGAAGCCGACCGTGTCGGCGAGCGTGTAGAGGCGCCCGTCCTTCGTCTGGGCCTTGCGGACGGTGGCGTCGAGGGTCGCGAAGAGCGAGTTCTCGACGAGGACGCCCGCGTGCGTCATCCGGTTCAGCAGGCTCGACTTGCCGGCGTTCGTGTACCCCGCGATCGCCACCGAGGGGACGGCGTTGCGCTTGCGGTTCGCGCGCTTGGCCTCGCGGGCGGGCTTCATCGCCGTGATCTGCTTGCGCAGGCGCGCCATGCGGGTGTGGATGCGGCGACGATCGAGCTCGATCTTCGTCTCACCCGGACCGCGCGAGCCCATTCCGGCTCCCGCGCCCACCTGACCGCCGGCCTGGCGGGACATCGACTCGCCCC
The DNA here is from genome assembly GCF_002931595.1 of Rathayibacter sp. AY2B9. Taxonomy (NCBI): domain Bacteria; kingdom Bacillati; phylum Actinomycetota; class Actinomycetes; order Micrococcales; family Microbacteriaceae; genus Rathayibacter; species Rathayibacter sp. AY2B9. The sequence continues at coordinate 185,352 of NZ_PSUB01000005.1, read as the reverse complement.
AGCCGCGCAGTCGCGGTAGCAGGTACTCGAGCTGCGCGAGCTCGACCTGCGCCTTGCCCTCGCGGCTCTTCGCGTGCTGGCTGAAGATGTCGAGGATCACCGCGGTGCGGTCGATCACCTTGACCTTCACCACGTCCTCCAGCGCGCGGCGCTGGCTCGGTGCGAGCTCGGTGTCGGCGACGACCGTGTCCGCACCGAGGGCCGCGACGAGCCCCGCGAGCTCCTGGGCCTTGCCCTTGCCGAGGTAGGTGCTCGGATCGGGGTGCGGGCGGCGCTGGAGCAGGCCGTCGAGGACCGTCGCTCCCGCCGTCTCCGCGAGCGCTGCGAGCTCGTGCAGCGAGTTCTCCGCGTCCTCCAGAGAGTTCTGCGAGTACACGCCGATGAGCACGACGTTCTCCAGGCGCAGCTGGCGGTACTCGACCTCCGTCACGTCCTCGAGCTCGGTCGAGAGGCCGGCGACGCGTCGCAGCGCCTGCCGGTCGTCGCGGTCGAACTGCTCGCCGTCGCTGTTCTCGCCCTCGTGGCCGGCGCTCTGCAGCGCCTGGGCTCCACCCGCGACGAAGCGCGAGTACCCCGCCGAACGCGACTGCGCGTTCGCCAGGACCCTCGAGACGACGTCCACGGCCTCGGTCGTGTCGGTCTCGTTCAGGTCTTCCGTCATCCGGATAACACTAACTCCTCAGGTCTTGATAGGTTCACTTCTCATGGCCGCCGAGCACTACTTCTCGAGTACTCCCGACGGCGACCTCCGGCCCCGCAGGATCCAGGCCCGCCTGGCCGGCCGCGACCTCGAGGTCACGACGGCAGGAGGGGTGTTCAGCCCCGGTCACGTCGATCTCGGCACACGCGTCCTGCTGGACGCGGTGCCCGACGCCCCCGCTGACGGGGACCTGCTGGACCTCGGCTGCGGCTGGGGCCCGATCGCCCTCGCGCTCGCCCTCGCCTCCCCCGACGCCCGGGTGTGGGCAGTCGACGTCAACCAGCGGGCGCTCGAGCTGGTCCGTCGCAACTGCGAGGAACTCGGCGTCCTTAATGTCAACGCCGTGCTGCCCGAGGATGTTCCCGACGACGTCCGCTTCCGCACCGTGTGGTCGAACCCGCCGATCCGCATCGGCAAGGAGGAGCTGCACCTCCTGCTCGAACGCTGGCTGCCGCGGCTCGAGGAGGGCGCGGACGCCTGGCTCGTCGTGCAGCGCAACCTCGGCTCCGACTCGCTCCAGACCTGGCTGGGCGCCGCGTTCGCCGGGCGGCTCGACGTGGAGCGCGTCTCCTCGGCGAAGGGCTTCCGCGTGCTGCGGACGACCCGCCTGGCCTGACCGGGTCCTCAGTCGATCCGGATCGTCCCGGTGAAGACGAGGTCGGCCGGGCCGGAGAGCCCGACGTGCTCGCCCTCCTCCGCCGCGAACATCGTCACGCCGAGCGTGCCGCCCGGGACCTCCACGCGCCAGGCCTGCGGAGCGCGCGCTCCCGCCCAGTAGCGCACCGCCAGTGCCGCCGCCGCGGCACCCGTGCCGCAGCTCAGGGTCTCGCCGCTGCCGCGCTCGTGCACGCGCATCCGGATCCGCCCGATCCCGTCGTGGACCAGGGGCTCGCCGGGAACCACGAACTCGACGTTCGCGCCGTCCTCGAGCTCCGGGTCGAGCTGCGGGATGTAGGAGAGGTCGGCGGAGTCGAGCTCCTCGTCGTTGCTGAGGGCGACGACCACGTGCGGATTGCCGAGGTCGATCCCGAGACCGGGGCGCGCGACCTTGAGCTCCTTCGCCCGCACCAGGGGCTCGCCGCCCGCCAGCTCCCAGCGGCCGAGGTCGACCTGGAACCCGGCACCGCTGCGGGTGACGTCGCGGACGCCGGCGCGGGTGCCGATCGGCAGGGTGTCGCCGGGCTCGAGCGCCGCGAGGCCGCCCGCGAGCAGGAACGCGGCGTAGACGCGGATGCCGTTGCCGCACATCTCGGCGATCGAGCCGTCGGCGTTGCGGTAGTCCATGAACCACTCCGCCTCGCTCTCCTCGGCCAGAGCCGCGGCGCCCTCCGGGATCGCGCGGGAGCGGACGGCACGGATGACGCCGTCGGCGCCGACGCCGAAGTGGCGGTCGCAGATCATCGCGATCTGCGCGGGCGAGAGGTCGACCTCACCGTCCGGGTCGCTGAAGAGCACGAAGTCGTTGCCGGTGCCCTGGCCCTTGGTGAAGTGCAGCTCGATCGTCATGGCGCACAGCCTAGCGAGGAGCGGGAGCGGCGGCCTGGGCGGCGGCGTGCGCCCGCGACACCAGGTCCGGCGCGTCGTACGGGAGCCGGTGGGCGCCGGCGTAGCGCCGGAACCAGCTGTTCTGCCGACGTGCGTAGCGGCGCGTGAGCGCCTGCGTCGCCGCGATCGCCTCCTCCTCGCGGAGGACGCCGGCACGCTGGGCGAGCGCCTGGGCGTACCCGATGGCCCGCCCGGCTGTGACGCCGCGCTCCAGGCCGAGGGGGACGAGCCGCTCGACCTCGTCGAGCATCCCGGCCGCCCACATCCGCTCCACCCGCCGGTCGAGGCGCTGCACCAGCTCCTCCCGCGGAGCCTCGAGGAACAGGATCGAGGCGGGGCGCCACCGAACCGGCTCGTCGGACATCAGCGCGCTGTGCGTGCTCCCGCCGGTGAGCTCCGCGATCTCGAGCGCGCGGACGATGCGCCGGGCGTTGTGCGGACCGATCCGCTCGGCCACTCCGGCGTCGATCCGGCGCAGCCGCTCGACGAGGGCGCCCAGGCCCTCCCGCTCGGCGGTCTCCTCGAGCCGGCGCCGGACGGCCGGGTCGGTGCCCGCGAACGAGAACTCGAAGACGACGCTGGAGACGTACAGACCGGAGCCCCCGACGAGGATCGGCGTCGCCCCGCGCGCCAGCACGCTCTCGATCACGCGCCGCGCCTCGCTCTGGTAGCGGGCGACCGACGCCTCCTCCGTCACGTCGAGGACGTCGAGCAGGTGGTGCGGGACGCCCCGACGCTCGTCGGCGGGCAGCTTCGCGGTGCCGATGTCCATCCCGCGGTAGAGCTGCATCGCGTCGGCGTTCACGATCTCAGCGGCGCCGCCGTCCTGCCGGATCGCCTCGGCGAGCTCGAGCGAGAGGTCGGACTTGCCCGTGCCGGTCGCGCCGACGACCGCGATGAGCTCCGGCGCGGTATCGGGGGCTCCGGTCTCAGCGCTCGCCATCGAGGGCGTCGTAGATCGGCGTCGTCAGCGTGCCGGCGTCGCGCACGCGCAGCGACGGCAGGCCCAGCGAGACCCGGGGCGCCCCGCTCGCGCCCGGGGCGGCCGGAACTCCGCAGGACTCGGTCTGCGCCCGGTCCCAGGCGTCGCCCGCGCGGGTGCGGCGGATGCGGAGCGGCGCGCCGTCGGGCGAATCCGCCAGGAGGTAGAAGGGGGCGGCACGGGTGACCCGGACGGAGACCACGTCTCCGGGACGCGGCTGCTCGGAGCCCTCGGGCACGTCGAAGTGCACCAGACGGCTGTCCTCGGCGCGTCCGCTCAGCCGGTGCGTCTCCGTGTCGCGACGGCCCTCGCCGGTCGCGACGAGGACCTCGACCTCTCGGCCGACGACTGCGCGGTTCTCCTGCTCGCTGATCGCGTCCTGCAGGGCGACGAGCCGCTCGTAACGCTCCTGGACGACCGCCTTGGGGATCTGGTCGGGCAGCGTCGCGGCCGGGGTGCCGGGCCGGATGGAGTACTGGAAGGTGAAGGCGGAGGCGAAGCGGGCCGCCTCGACCACCCGCAGGGTCTCCTGGAAGTCGGCCTCCGTCTCGCCGGGGAAGCCCACGATGATGTCGGTGCTGATCGCCGCCTGCGGGATGCGATCGCGCACCCGGTCGAGGATCCCGAGGAACTTCTCGGAGCGGTAGGAGCGGCGCATCGCCTTGAGGACGCGGTCGGAGCCGGACTGGAGCGGCATGTGCAGCTGCGGCATCACCGCCGGCGTCTCGGCCATGGCGTCGATCACGTCGTCGGTGAAGGCCGCGGGATGGGGGCTCGTGAAGCGGATCCGCTCGAGCCCGTCGATGGTGCCCGCCGCGCGGAGCAGCTTCGAGAACGCCTGGCGGTCGCCGAACTCGACGCCGTAGGAGTTCACGTTCTGGCCGAGAAGGGTGACCTCGATCGCGCCGTCGTCCACGAGCGCCTGGATCTCGGCGAGCACGTCGCCGGGACGCCGGTCCTTCTCCTTGCCGCGGAGCGAGGGGACGATGCAGAAGGTGCAGGTGTTGTTGCAGCCGACCGAGATCGAGACCCAGCCGCTGTAGGTCGAGTCGCGCTTCGTGGGGAGCGTGGAGGGGAAGACATCGAGCGATTCGAGGATCTCGAGCTGCGCCTCGTCGTTGTGGCGGGCGCGCTCGAGCAGGCTCGGGAGGGCACCCATGTTGTGCGTGCCGAAGACGACGTCGACCCACGGGGCGCGGTCGAGGATGACGTTCTTGTCCTTCTGCGCGAGGCAGCCGCCGACCGCGATCTGCATCCCCTCGTGGCGGCGCTTCACCGACGCGAGGTGGCCGAGGTTGCCGTAGAGCTTGTTGTCGGCGTTCTCGCGCACCGCGCAGGTGTTGATCACGACGACGTCGGCCTCGGCTCCATCGGCGGACACGTAGCCCGCCGCCTCGAGCGAACCGCTCAACCGCTCGGAGTCGTGCACGTTCATCTGGCACCCGAACGTACGGACCTCGTAGGTCCTCGGCCAGGTCTCGGCGACGGGCGACGGGGCGGTACCGAGCGTGCTCATGGTGTGGGATTCTACGCTCCGGTCGGACCGCTCCCGGCCCGCCGTGTCAGCGGAAGCGGACGCTCGACCCCGGCTTGCGGATCGTCTCGCGGACGACGCGCTGCACGAGTCCGCCGGCGTAGCCGCGGCGCGCGAGGAATCCCGTGAGCCGGCGCTCGGCGACCTCGTCGGAGAGCGAGCGCAGGCTCGGCAGGCGCTTGCGCGCGAGCTCGAGCGCCGTGCGGTACTCGTCGTCGCCGTCCAGCTCGTCGAGCGCTGACGCGATCGCCTCGGGGTCGATCTTCCGCGCGCGCAGCTCCTGCTGGATGGAGGAGCGGCCGAGCTTCTTGCGGTCACGGAGCGAGACGACCAGCTGCTCCGCCATGCGGAGGTCGTCGAGGTAGCCGAAGCGCGTGAAGCGCTCGAGGATCTCGAGGGCGTCCTTCTCGGCGACGCCCTCCGTGTAGAGGCGCGCCTCGACCTCGGCGACCGAGAGGCTCTTGCGGGAGAGCCCCCGTACGATCCGATCCGCGACCTGCTCGGGATCGATCTCCTCCGGGATCTCGATCGCGTCGTCGTCGTCCTCGTCGTCCGCGTTCTCGACGAACGCCGGCGCGCGCCGGGCGACATGAGCCGAGAGCTCGGCGATCCGCTCGGAGGCCGGAGACGCGGCGCCCCCGACGGCGGAGCCTTCCGACCCGCCTGCGGCCACCCCGGGAGCACTGGTACGCGGCGTTCCGGCTCCGGACGGATCCGGAAGCGACCCGGCCCCGTCGGCGTCCGGCGCCGCCGGAGCCCAGCCGTCGTCGCCCGCCGCACCCCGGTCGACCCAGGGCAGGAAGGCCACGGGGCGGCCCTTCGCCCCCTCCGCGGCCTTCTCCGCCACGGGCTAGGCGCCCTTGCGCACGGGCTGCTTGGTCTCGATCGCGACCGGCGCGGCCTCGACGGCCGCGTTCGGGTCGACGATCACGCCGAGCTTGACCAGGATGCGCTTCTCGATCTCGGCGGCCACATCGGGGTTGTCGATGAGGAACTGGCGCGCCTTCTCCTTGCCCTGACCGAGCTGGTCGCCGTCGTAGGTGTACCAGGCGCCCGACTTGCGGACGATCTCGTGCTCGACGCCGAAGTCGATCAGGCTGCCCTCGCGGGAGATGCCGACGCCGTAGAGGATGTCGAACTCGGCCTGCTTGAAGGGCGGGGCCATCTTGTTCTTCACGACCTTGACGCGGGTGCGGTTGCCGACCGCGTCGGTGCCGTCCTTCAGCGTCTCGATGCGGCGGATGTCGAGGCGGACCGACGCGTAGAACTTGAGCGCCTTGCCGCCCGCCGTGGTCTCGGGGCTTCCGAAGAAGACGCCGATCTTCTCGCGCAGCTGGTTGATGAAGATCATCGTGGTGTTCGTGGTGTTCAGTCCGCCGGTCAGCTTGCGCAGCGCCTGGGACATGAGGCGGGCCTGCAGGCCGACGTGGGAGTCGCCCATCTCACCCTCGATCTCGGCACGCGGCACGAGGGCCGCGACGGAGTCGATCACGATGAGGTCGATCGAGCCCGAGCGCACGAGCATGTCGGCGATCTCGAGCGCCTGCTCTCCGGTGTCGGGCTGCGACACGAGGAGGGAGTCGATGTCGACGCCGAGCTTCTTGGCGTACTCGGGGTCGAGCGCGTGCTCCGCGTCGATGAAGGCGGCGATGCCGCCGTTGCGCTGCGCGTTCGCGATCGCGTGCAGCGTGAGGGTGGTCTTTCCGGAGGACTCGGGGCCGTAGATCTCGACGATGCGGCCGCGGGGGAGCCCGCCGATCCCGAGCGCGACGTCGAGCGCGATCGAACCGGTCTGGATCACCTCGACGGGAGCGCGGTCGTCGCTTCCGAGGCGCATGACGGCGCCCTTGCCGAACTGGCGGTCGATCTGGGCGAGTGCGGTCTCGAGGGACTTCTCGCGGTCGGAGGAACTGGGCATGGCCGTCTCGCTCTCGTGTTCGTGGTGGTGTCGCCTACAGGCTGTCGCGACATGCCGGTGACTGTCGGAGTGACAGTGCCGGCCGGCTGCGACAAGGCGGTGAAGCAGGTCCGTTCAGGTGTCTCCGACGGTACGCCCGACCACCGACATCGGGGCCGAGCGAGAGCGACTCCGTGGAGACGGGGCCGTTCCTGCTTCTGTGGAGGAGCCTAGACCCGTTCGAACACGGATTCGAGCACGAGCCATCGGCGTGTCGAACACGGCTTCGGCGACGGGAGCGTCAGCGGTGGCGCTTCCGCGGATCCACGCCGTGCCACCGGGCCTCCGGGACGTCGTTGGCGCGGCAGAGGGCGAGCCAGACCTCGCGCGGCTCCGCTCCGTCCGCGAGGGCGCGCTCGGCGGTGCGGCCCCCGAGCTCGGTCAGCACGAGGTCCGAGACCAGGACACGGGCATAGGCGCCGCCGAACTCGTCGTCCACCAGCTGCCGGAACTCGCTCAAGCGCATGCGTCCACGGTAGCCGCTGCCCGGAGGCCGCACTCCCCCGGGAACGCCGAAGGGCGCCCGGCCGGAGCCTGGGCGCCCTTCGCGTGGAACGGGTGCGGTGAGTGGAGGGGACGGGGGGCCGACTACTGCGTGACGAGGTCCGCGTCGAAGCCGGCGACCATGTCGGCCGGAATGGTGTCGGGGATGGTGTCGATGCCCTCGATGACGGCGAGACGATCGCCGACCTCGCGCATGATCACCGAGATGGGGGTGTCGAGGGCGTCGGCGACAGAGGCGAGGATCTCCGAGGAGGCCTCCTTCTGACCGCGTTCGACCTCGCTCAGGTAGCCGAGCGCAACGCTCGCCTTGCTCGCCACCTGACGGAGCGTACGACCTTTCTGCAGGCGAAAGTCCCTGAGGACATCGCCGATCTCCTGACGAACTAGAACCACTGGACCCTCCTTCTCCACGTCAACCGCATGTCGTGCACCTGCACCGCGAACACGAGCGCCGGAGATTCCGGAGCGGGTGATCGGGGGGCTGGGACGAGAGAACCGGATAGCTGTTCACTACCCGGTTCGTATGGTGTCGACTCTAATACCGGATGACTGGACTTTGCGTGTGAGCGACACCAGTTGTAACCGGGCCGCAATGCGGCGCATTCCGATTCCCGGAGGGCCCTCGCTGGGTATCCGCCTCATGCGCCGCGGGAGATCAGCTCCGCGCCGAGGGCGAGAGCCGCGTCGACCGAGGCGGCGCGGATCGCGGCGCGGTCGCCGTCGAACCGGTGCTCACGGACGAGCTCGTCCTCGCCGAGTACGGCCGCCACGAAGACGGTGCCGACGGCCGCATCCCCCTGCGGATCCGGACCGGCGACCCCCGTCGTCGCCAGGCCGAGCGTCGGACGCCCGTCGGCTGCGAGCCGCGAGGACGCTCCGCGCGCCATCTGCACGGCGACTCCGGGATCGACGGGCCCCCGCTCGCCGAGGACGCGCGCGTCGACCCCGAGGAGCCGGTCCTTGAGGTCGGTGGCATAGCTCACCACTCCCCCGCGGTACACGGCGGAGGCGCCGGGCACCTCCACGAGGGCGGAGCTGAGCGCGCCGCCGGTGAGCGACTCCGCGACGGCGAGGTCGACACCCCGCCGCCGGAGCTCGGCGATCAGCTGCGCGGCCGTCACCGCGTCGACCGGGCGGCCCGGCTCTGGCGGGCGGCGTCGGCGAGGTAGTCGATCCCGGTGGCGACCGTGAGCACCACCGCGGTCGTCATCGTGATCCCGTTCAGCCAGTGGACCCACTCGCCGAGGACGGCCCAGAGCGGCAGCAGAGCGAGGGAGATCGCGATCGACTGCACGATCGTCTTGAGCTTGCCGCCCCGTGACGCCGGGATCACCCGGTCCGAGAGCACGGCCATCCGGAAGACGGTGATGCCGATCTCGCGCACCAGGATGACGATCGTCACCCACCACGGCAGCTCCGCGAGGATCGAGAGCCCGACGAGCGCCGCACCGGTCAGCACCTTGTCGGCGATCGGATCCAGGAGCTTGCCGAGATCGGTCACGAGGCCCCGGCTCCGGGCGATGTGCCCGTCGATGCCGTCCGTGGCGATCGCGACGATGAAGAGGAGCGCCGCGGCGATCCGGATCCCGCCGTCCTGCCCCCCGTCGGCCAGCAGGAGCCAGAAGAAGACGGGCGCCAGCAGGATCCGGACGACCGTGATCGCGTTCGGCAGGTTCCAGTTGCCCGACGCGGCCGGAGCCGGTGCGGTGGGGTGGGTCATCGTGCTCCGCCGTTCCTCGCAGTGCGGGCGACCGGGACGGTCACTCGCGTCCCGTCAGCGTCCAGGCGTCCTCGCCGGACCCCTCGTCGTCGTCGTGGTAGTCGGTGGCGGCGGGCCCCGTCGGCTCGGCCAGCGGATCCGCGTACGGGTCCGGGGCGACCGAGGACGGCGCGGCCGGCCCCTCGCCCGGGTCCTCGCCGCGCATGCGCGCGAGGACGCCCGGCAGCTGCTCGGCGGTGACCAGCACGTCGCGGGCCTTCGACCCCTCGGAGGGGCCGACGACCTCGCGCGACTCGAGCAGGTCCATCAGCCGGCCGGCCTTGGCGAAGCCGACGCGGAGCTTGCGCTGCAGCATCGAGGTCGAGCCGAACTGCGTGCTGACGACGAGCTCGGCCGCCGCGACCAGCAGCTCGAGGTCGTCCCCGATGTCGGAGTCGATCTCCTTGCGCTGCGCCTGCACGGTGATGTCCTGGCGGTACTCGGGCTGCGCCTGACGGGTGACGTGCTCGACGACCTTCGCGATCTCGTCCTCGCGGACCCAGGCGCCCTGGACGCGCATCGGCTTGTTGGTGCCCATGGGGAGGAAGAGGCCGTCGCCCTGCCCGATGAGCTTGTCGGCTCCCGGCTGGTCGAGGATGACCCGCGAGTCGGTCACGCTGGTCACCGCGAAGGCGAGGCGGCTGGGCACGTTCGCCTTGATGAGGCCGGTCACCACGTCGACGCTCGGCCGCTGCGTGGCCAGCACGAGGTGGATGCCCGAGGCGCGCGCGAGCTGGGTGATCCGCACGATCGAGTCCTCGACGTCGCGCGGGGCGACCATCATCAGGTCGGCGAGCTCGTCGACCACCACGAGGAGGTACGGGTACGGCTTGAGGACGCGGCTGCTGCCCGCCGGGAGCTTGATCTCGTCCGCGCGGACGGCCGCGTTGAAGTCGTCGATGTGACGGAACCCGAACGACGCCAGGTCGTCGTAGCGCATGTCCATCTCCTTCACGACCCACTGCAGCGCCTCGGCGGCCTTCTTGGGGTTCGTGATGATCGGAGTGATCAGGTGCGGCACTCCGCCGTAGATGGTGAGCTCCACGCGCTTGGGGTCGATCAGGACCATGCGCACGTCCTGCGGGCGCGCGCGCATCAGCAGGCTCGTGATCATCGAGTTGACGAAGCTGGACTTGCCGGAGCCGGTGGAGCCGGCGACCAGGAGGTGCGGCATCTTGGCGAGGTTCGCCACGACGTAGCCGCCCTCGACGTCCTTGCCGACGCCGATGGTCATCGGGTGCGTGGACGTCGTCGAGGCCGGCGAGCGGAGGACGTCGCCCAGCGAGACGATCTCGCGGTCCGTGTTGGGGATCTCGACGCCGATCGCGCTCTTGCCCGGGATCGGGGAGAGGATCCGGACCTCGTTGCTGGCGACGGCGTAGGAGAGGTTCTTGCTGAGCGCGGTGACGCGCTCGACCTTGACGCCGGGGCCGAGCTCGATCTCGTAGCGGGTGACGGTCGGGCCACGGGAGAAGCCGGTGACCGTCGCGTCCACGTTGAACTGCTGCAGCACCTCGGTGATGGCGCGGACCATCTCGTCGTTGGCCGCCGAGCGCGCCTTGGAGGGCGTGCCCGTCGAGAGGGCGGCCGCCGAGGGGAGGCGGTACGGCGCGTCGTCCTCGAACGAGGAGTCGAAACCGGCGGTCGGGTCCTCCTCGGCGAAGGGCGCGATCGGGCCGGTCTCGATGACGGGCGGGATCGGGACGGCGGGCGCCACGTCGAGGCGGTCGAGCCGGATGACCTCGGTCGCGTCGTCGTCGACCACGCCGGTCGCGCCGCGGGGAGCGCCCGTCTGCTCGAAGCGGGCGAGCGCCGCCTCGGCGGTCTCGGCCTCGGCCAGCACCTCGGTGGCGTAGGAGCGGGTCGGCGGGTGGGCCTCGTCGTCGCGCTCCTCGAGCGCGGTGTCGAAGCCCTTCGCGCGGCCGCGGGCCGGCGCGGCGCCCTCGATGACCTCGGTGAAGGAGTCGATCGGGAGCTCGGTCTGCACGGTCGGCTCGTCCTCGCGCCCGGACTCGGTGCGCCGCCACCAGGGCAGCTCTCCGCCGTCCTGCTGCGCGTCCTCCTCCTGCTCGGCCTCCGCCTTCGCCGCGGCCTTGGCGGCGGCCCGCTCGGCCTTGAGGCGGGCGCGCTCCTCGTCGTCGAGAACGGGGGCGCCGAAGAGGTAGCCGTAGAGCTCCCGCGAGCGCGCGCCGATGCGGTTCGGCGGGGTCTTGGTGATGATGAACAGCGACAGCAGGATCACGAGCGACAGCAGCACGGTCGCGCCGGGGACGGTGGCGATCGCCGCGAGCGGAGCGCCTACCAGCCAGCCGAGGACGCCTCCCGCTGCCGCCATGGTCTCGATTCCCTGGCCGGGCTGCGGCAGGCCGAGGTGCGCGTGGCAGATGCCGGCGGAGGCGACGAGCAGCGTGATGAGGCCCACGCCGATCCGTCCGTTGTCGTCGACGGACCGGGGGTGCCGGAAGAGCCAGAGGGAGAAGAGGAGCAGGACGACCGGCAGCACGTAGGCGACACGGCCGAAGAAGCCGCCGAAGCTCCACGCGTCGAGCACCAGGGCGACCGGGTCGGTCGCGAGGAACCACTCGACGACCGCGCCCGCGACGGCCAGCAGCAGCAGCAGGAAGGGGACGCCGTCGCGGCGCTCCTCCTTCGCCAGCCGCTCGGGACCGAGGGCGCGCGCGGCGCCGCCAGCGAGGTGGGCCAGCGCCATCCAGAGCCGCACCGCGGGGTTGGTGCGCGGGGCGGACTCGAAGGCCACCGTCTTCGTCTCGGCGGCCGCCTTGCCCGAGCCCCGGCCGGATCGCGGCGCGCCGGAGCGCGGAGTCGCGCTGCCGCGCCCGCGCGAGGTCGTCTTGGTACTGGTCGCCATGAGGCCACCGTACCCGCCGCCCCCGTCAGGGCCGGTGACCCGCGCCGCGACGGCCGGCGCCGATCGGCCGCCGGCCGGGAGGCTCAGGCCTCGATGACGAGCGGCACGATCATGGGCCGGCGGCGGTAGGAGGTGTTGACCCAGCGGCCGACGACGCGACGGACGGCCTGCGAGAGCGTGTGCTGATCGCTCGCCCCGTTCCGCACCGCCTCCTCGAGCGCGGCCGCGATCCGCGGCTTGACCTCGTCGAAGACGCTGTCGTCCTCCGCGAAGCCCTTCGCGTGGATCTCGGGGCCGACGACGATCCGCCCCGTGCCCGCCTCCACCACCACGATGATCGAGATGAAGCCCTCCTCGCCGAGGATCCGCCGGTCCTTGAGGTCGGCGTCGGTGATCTCGCCCACCGACGATCCGTCGACGTAGACGAACCCCAGGTCGAGCCGTCCGACGACGGTCGCCCTGCCGTCGAGCAGGTCGATCACGGTGCCGTCCTCGGCGATGATCGTGTTCTCCTCCGCGATCCCGGTCTCGCGCGCGAGCTGCGCGTTCGCGACCAGGTGCCGGTACTCGCCGTGCACCGGCATCACGTTCAGCGGCTTGAGGATGTTGTAGCAGTAGAGGAGCTCGCCGGCCGCGGCGTGCCCGGACACGTGCACCTTCGCGTTGCCCTTGTGCACGACGGTCGCTCCGAGCCGGGTGAGCCCGTTGATGACCCGGTACACCGCGTTCTCGTTGCCGGGGATGAGGCTGGAGGCGAGGATCACCGTGTCGCCCTCCCCCGGCTCGATCTGGTGATCGAGGTTGGCCATCCGGCTGAGGACGGCCATCGGCTCGCCCTGCGACCCGGTGGACATGTAGACGATCCTGTCCTCGGGGACGTCGCCCGACTTCTTCATGTCGACCAGGACTCCCGGAGGGACGTGCAGGTAGCCGAGATCCGCGGCGATGCGCATGTTGCGGACCATGGAGCGGCCGAGCAGCGCCACGCGGCGGCCCGTGGCGTGAGCCGCGTCGAGCACCTGCTGCACCCGGTGCACGTGGCTGGAGAAGCTCGCGACGATGACACGGCGGGTCGCCCTGGCCATGACGCTCTCGATGACCGGGCCGATGTCGCGCTCGCTCGGCGTGAAGCCGGGGACGTCGGCGTTGGTGGAGTCGACCATGAACAGGTCGACTCCCTCCTCGCCGAGGCGGGCGAAGGCGCGCAGGTCGGTGATCCGGCCGTCGAGCGGCAGCTGGTCCATCTTGAAGTCGCCGGTGTGCAGCACCGAGCCCGCGTCGGTGACGATCGACACGGCCAGCGCGTCCGGGATCGAGTGGTTCACGGCGACGAACTCGAGCTCGAAGGGCCCGAGGTTCTCGACGTCGCCCTCCTTCACCGTGAGCGTGTACGGCGTGATCCGGTGCTCCTTGAGCTTCGCCTCGACGAGGGCGAGCGTGAGGGTGGAGCCGATCAGCGGGATGTCGCGCTTCAGGCGGAGCAGGTAGGGGACGGCACCGATGTGGTCCTCGTGGCCGTGGGTGAGGACCACTCCGACGATGTCGTCGAGCCGGTCCCGGATGGGCGTGAAGTCCGGGAGGATCAGGTCGACGCCCGGCTGGTCCTCCTCCGGGAAGAGCACGCCGCAGTCGACGACCAGGAGCCTGCCGTCGATCTCGAAGACGGTCATGTTGCGGCCGATCTCGCCGAGGCCGCCGAGGGGGATGATCCGGAGCGTTCCCGGAGCGAGCGGGGCGGGGATGATCACGGGACCGGGCATGCGCCCTCCTTCTCCAGCGGTGCTTTCTCGGGACGTGCCGCTCGGGCTCAGCGGGTGGTGCCGGCGACCTTCGGGAGGGCGCCGCCGGCCGCGGCGTTGCGGTCGGGCCGGAAGTTGCGGAAGTCGACGCCCGGGATGTCGCGGACCAGGCCGAGCTCGTCCTCGATGAGCGCCGCCTCCGACTCCTCCGGGCCGACCAGGGGCAGCCGCACGCGCGGCGAGGAGATGCGGCCGAGGCCGTGCAGGATGTACTTCGCGGCGACGGTACCGGGGACGTGCGTCATCACGGCGCGCACGAGCGGCTCGAGCTGCTGGTGTGCGCGGGTGGCCGCGTGGAGGTCGCCCGCGTTCACGGCGTCGACGATCGTGCGGTACGGCGCGGCGGCGATGTTCGCGGTGACGCCGATGAGCCCCGTGGCGCCGATGGCGAGCTCGGGGAGCACGTTCGCGTCGTCGCCGCAGAAGTACATCAGGTCGGTCTGGTTGAGCACGCGGCTGACCTCGGAGAGATCGCCCTTCGCGTCCTTCACGGCCAGGATGTTCGGGTGCTTGGCCGCCCGCAGGATCGTCTCGTAGCGGATCGGCACGCCGGTGCGGCCGGGGATGTCGTAGAGGATCACCGGCAGGTCCGTCGCATCCGCGATCATCCGGAAGTGGGTGAGCACGCCCGCCTGCGTGGGCTTGTTGTAGTACGGGGTGACGATCATGTTGCCGTCGGCGCCGGCCTTCTCGCTCTGACGGGCGAGCTGCATGGCGTGGGCGGTCTCGTTCGAGCCGCCTCCAGTGATGATCTTCGCGCGGCCCCCGGCGACCGAGCGGCCGACCTCGACGAGGCGGATCTTCTCCGGGTCGGTCAGGGTGCTGGTCTCGCCCGTGGTCCCGGTGACCACGATGCCGTCCGCGCCCGCTGCGATGCAGTCGTCGATGTGCTTCTCGACACCGGGCCAGTCGACCTCGCCGTCGGCGGTGAACGGGGTGACCAGGGCGACCAGGACCTGGCCGAAGGGATTCTCCGGAGTTGACACGCTGCCAGGGTAGCGGGTCGCCGCCGCGCCGCCGGGAGGAGGTTCCCGGAGCCGCCCGCGCGGACGGCAGCACGCGGATCGGGCGGGACGGCCCGCTCGTCCTCGCCGGGCGGCGGGCTACGGAGCGACGCGGCCGTTCGCGGTGAAGGCGGCGGCCGTGAGGGGCATCAGCTCCTGGAAGTGCGTCTCCATCTGCTCGGCCGCCATCTCGATCTCGCGCTGCGGGAAGGAGGGGAACGTCGAGTCCTCGCGCTTGGTGCGCAGGGAGAGGAAGTTCATCAGCGAGCGGGCGTTGAGCGTGACGTACATCGACGAGTAGATGTTCAGCGGGAGGACGATCCGGGCGACCTCGCGGGCGACGCCCTCGCCGAGCATCCGCCGGTACGACTCGTAGGCCTGCGTGCTGACGCGGCGCGTCTCCTCGGCGACGAGCTCGGCCTGCTCGGGGGTGCCCGGCTCGAAGGAGTAGGCGCCGGGCTTGCCGACCTGCACGAGATTACGGCGGGGGCCGGGCACGTAGAAGACCGGACGGAGCTCGCGGTAACGGCCCGACTCCTCGTTGTAGGAGGCGATGCGGTGCCGCATGAACTCGCGGAAGACGAAGATCGGCGCCTGCACGTAGAAGGTCATCGAGTTGTGCTCGAACGGCGAGCCGTGGCGGTCGCGCATGAGGTAGTTGATCAGGCCGCGGTCGCGCTTGCGCTGCAGCTCGGCGTCGGACTCCTCGCCGTCGAGCGCCTCGGCGAGTGTCTTCTCGCCCTGGGTCGAGACGCGGGCCGCGAACAGCACGTCGGAGTCGTGGGCGCTCGCGCGGACCAGCTCGACGACGACATCGCTGCGGAAGACGGGACTGCTCGGGTCTGCGCTGAGGCTGCTCTGTTCGGTCACGGATCGAACCTAGACCACGCTTTGACCGCGGCCGTCGTCACATCCCGAAACAGTCGTCCGCGCAGCGCCTGCGCCGACCTACGCTTCCCGGATGGAGCCCGTGACGATCCTCGCCGCACTGCTCGGCCTCGTCGTGCTGGGCGTCGTCCTCGGGGCTGTCCATCGGGCCCGCTCCGGGCGCGTCGCGGGCGTCCCCTCGCGCCAGGGCCCCGCGATCGACCCCGGCGAGCTCGTCCCCGGCGCAGTGCTCGGGACCCGGGCCACAGTCGTGCAGTTCTCGACCGACGTCTGCACGCGGTGCCCTGCAGTGCGACGGATGGTCGGGGAGCTCGCCCAGCAGCGGCCCGGGCTGGCGCACCTCGACGTCGATCTGACGCACCGCCCCGACCTCGCGGCGCGCTTCCGCGTCCGGCAGACGCCCACGCTCCTCCTGCTCGATCGAGACGGAGTGCCGCGCAGCCGCGTCGGCGGCGCTCCGACCCGCGCCGCCCTGACCATCGAGCTCGACCGACTCCAGGAGACATGATGAGCACCCGCTCCCCCTCCACCAGCGGCGCCACTCCCCCGTCCGGCACCGTCGATCCCCGCGGCCCGAGGGTCGCCGCCGGAGTCACCGCCGCACTCCTCCTCACGGCCGTGGGCCTCGGGCTCGCGGCCGCGGCCCGGGCCGACCTCGACGGCCGGCTCTCCCAGCCCGGCTTCCTCCTGCTGCTGGCGCTCGCCGCCCTCTTCGCCTGGTCGGCCGCGCGCGGCGTCGGCTCCGGCCCCTGGGCGGTGCTGTTCCGCCGGGTGGTCCGGCCGCACCTGGCACCGCCGCGCGAGTGGGAGGACGCCCGCCCGCCGCGCTTCGCCCAGCTGATCGGCCTGGTGGTGACCGGCGCCGGCGTCCTCCTGCACGTCGCCGGCGTCCCGGGATCGGTTCCGGTCGCCGCGGCCGTCGCCTTCCTCGCCGCCTTCCTCAACGCCGTGTTCGGCCTCTGCCTGGGCTGCGAGCTCTACCTCGTGCTCGCGCGGGCCGGCCTGGTCGGGCGCTCGGCCGGCTCCCGGGCGTGAGGCTCTAGGCTGAGTCCGCTTCGCGGGCGGCCCGCGACCGGCTCCGGGAGGCACCATGAGCGACTCATCCGCACGGCACTCCGACCACGACGGGATCACGGACTCCGGCTCGCCGCGGCGCGCCGCGCGCACGCCGGGCGAGCACGTGTCGACGCCGTCCGAGCTGCCCTCGGCCCGGCCGGATGCGTCCGCTCCCCGGCTCCGCGTCCTGATCTCGGGCGCCAGCGGGATGATCGGCTCCGAGCTGACCCGCCAGCTGCGCGCCGAGGGGCACGAGATCCTGCGCCTGGTGCGCCACGCGCCGTCGAGCCCGGACGAGTTCCACTGGGCGCCCACCTCGCACATGCTCGACTTCAGCGTGCTCGACCGCGTCGACGCCGTGATCAACCTCTCCGGCGCCTCGATCAGCCGCCTGCCGTGGACCGCGTCCTACAAGCGGGAGATCCTCGACTCGCGGATCCAGTCCACGCAGACCCTCACCGACGCGATGCGGATGTCCTCGACCCCGCCGACGACGCTGATCAACGCCTCCGCGGTCGGCTACTACGGAGACCGCCCGGGCGAGGAGCTCACCGAGCAGTCCTCGCGCGGCGACGGGTTCCTCGCCGACGTCGTCGACCGCTGGGAGAAGGCCGCCCACCTCGCGCCCGAGGCCACGCGGGTGGTCACCGCTCGCACCGGGCTCGTCCTCGGCGACGGCGGCGCGCTCAAGCCGCTCCTGCCCCTGACGAAGCTCGGCCTCAGCGGACCCCTCGGCAGCGGCAACCAGGCCTGGCCCTGGATCAGCCTCTACGACGAGGCCGCGGCGATCCGCCACCTGCTCACGTCCTCGCTCTCGGGCCCGGTGAACCTCGCCGGACCGGTGCCGGCGACCGCGAACGACGTGATGCGCACCCTCGCCGAGCAGCTGCACCGCCCGTTCAAGCTGGCCGTCCCCGAGAAGATCATCGAGCTCGCGCTGCGCGACGCCGGGCACGAGCTCCTGCTCTCGAGCCAGCGCCTGGTCCCCCAGCGGCTGCTCGACGACGGCTTCGAGTTCCGCCACCGCACGGTCGGCGCGGCGCTGGAGTGGGTGCTCGCCTGATCCCGGCCGCCCGAGCGGTTCTCGCCCGGAGAGCCGCGCTCGAGTCGCGGCCGAGCGGTCAGGCCGGAGCCTCGTGCTCCAGCGCGATGGCCCGGCGGATGGCGCCTCGGGCACGCTTGCGGTCGCCACTGGCGTCGTAGGCGAGGCCGAGGCGGTACCAGGCACGCCAGCTCCCGGGCTGCGCGTCGACCTCCTCCGCGTACTGCGGGAACAGCGCGTCCGCCTCCTCCCGGAGCGGACGCCCGCTGGCCCGCGAGTCGAGGACCTCCTGCGGCAGCGCGTTCTCGCCCTCCAGCCGACGGGCCAGCTTCTCGGCGCGGAGCCCGAACAGCAGCTCGCGCACGAGCCCCCAGACGCCGACGGCGCCGAGGATCAGCAGGCCGACGCCCATCACGATGCCGGGCACCGTCGCCGCGGCGAAGGCGACGACGGAGTACTGCAGGCAGACGAACAGGTAGAGGGCGAGCAGGACCGCCATCAGGACGACGCCGATGCGGGTCCTCACGGGGTGCTCGTCGCTGCGGCGGCCTGGCCGGACGGAGCCCGGTCGATGACGGGCTGCTCGTCGACCGGCCGCTCGTCGAGAGGCGCGGCGTCGAAGGCGGCGCGCAGGTCGATCAGCGCGTCGAGGCCCACCACCACGCCCGTGGTCGTCCGGACCGCGTCGAGAGCGCGCAGGACGCCCTGCTCGTAGGACGCCTGCGAGGTGGTGTCGTGCCGGATGGTGACCGTCTCGCCGGTGCCGCCGAAGACGACCTCCTGGCGCGCCTCCACTCCGGGCAGGCGGAGGCTGTGGACCGGGACGCTCGCGACCTGCTGGCCGCGGGCCCGCTGGTCGGTGTGCGGAGCCTGCACCGGACCGAGCTCGGCCCGGGCGCGCAGCAGCAGCTCGGCCGTGCGGACCGCGGTCCCGGAGGGCGAGTCGACCTTGCGGGCGCCGTGGGTCTCGACGATCTCGGCGGCGTCGAAGAAGCGCGCGGCCACGGTGGCCAGCGCGGTCGCGAGCACCGAGCCCAGCGAGAAGTTGGGGATGATCACGACGCCGGCCTCCGGCTGCTCGGCGACGCTGCGCCGGAGGGCCGCGATCCGGTCGCCGGTCCAGCCGGAGGTGCCGACGAGCACCTTCCTCCCGTTGGCCACGGCGAAGTCGACGATCTGCTGGCTGACGGCCGGCACGGTCATGTCGACGACGACGTCGGCCGCGAGCATCTCGGCGGGATCGCTCCGCGAGCCGAGCCGCGCGACGAGCGAGAACTCGCTCGACGCCTCGATGAGCGAGCAGGTGAACGAGCCGAGTCGGCCGGACGCGCCGACCACGGCGACGGAGGTAGTCACCGACTCAGCGTAGCCCGCGGCTCAGTACGGCTGGGCCTCGGGCAGGCCGGTGCGCAGCTCCACGGGCAGGTGCGAGAGGTCGTTGTGCACGACGAGCACCGGCGGCTTGCGGGAGCGGACGCGGATGATCGTCAGCCCGCAGTTGGCCTGGTTGAGGCCCAGCCACCGCCAGTCGGGAGCGTCGAACACGTGGCGGACGAACCAGCCGATCACGAAGTTGTGAGTGATGAGGAGGTCGTGGCGGTCCTCGCGCGACGGCGCCAGGAACTCGGCCACCGCGTCCTGCATCTGCGCGTGCCCCGCCTCGATCTCGGCCGCGGTGACGCTGCCGAAGAAGGGCTCGAACGCCTTGGGCATGTCCGGGGTCGGCCCCGAGGGGATGCAGTCGAACAGCAGCGAGGACGGCTGGAGCGGCAGGCTCGGCAGAAGCGTCTGGAAGCGCGCGGCCGTCTCCTCGGCCCGGCGCAGCGGCGAGTGCCACGCTCCGGTGAAGGGGACTCCGCCGAGCCGCTCGGCGATGAGCCTCGCCTGGCGCTCACCACGGGCCGAGAGCGGGCCGTCCGGCATGCCGTGCTCGGCGTCCTGCTGCTCGCCGTGGCGGACGAGGTAGATGTAGTGGGACACGGGGTCCTCCCTGGTGCGGCGCGGCGGTGCGCGGTCAGCGGGCGTTCGACGATCGGATCAGATCGCGGAGGCGCTCTCGATCCCGGCGATCCCGGCGAAGGCCGACTCGTCGACCGCGCCGACGGCCGAGATCGACGACGGCCCCCGGGCCAAGTCTGCCGCGAGTGCCTGGACGTCCTCCGCGCCGACGAGGGCGAGTCGGCGCAGGCTCTCGTCGAGGTCGACGAACTCGCCGAAGGTCAGCTCGGCGCGTCCGAGGCGCGACATCCGGGTGTCGGAGTCCTCCAGCGCGAGCGCCGCCGCTCCCGAGAGCTGGCCGCGGGCGCGGGCGAGCTCGTCGTCGGTGACGCCGTCCTCGGCGAGGCGGTGGAACTCGGTGAGCAGGAGCTCGGCGACCGTCCCCGCCTTCGCCGGGGTGCACGCGGCGTAGAGCCCGAAGAGGCCCGCGTCCGAGTAGGACGGGGCTAAGGAGTAGACGGAGTAGGCCAGGCCGCGCTTCTCGCGCACCTCCTGGAACAGCCGCGAGGACATGCCGCCGCCGAGGATCGAGTTGAGGACGCCCATCGTCATCCGCCGCTCGTCGCCCGCGGCGAGACCGGGGAAGCCGACCAGCAGGTTCGCCTGCTCGGTGGGGCGGTGCACCACCGACAGGGCGCTGCCGCGGGTGTAGGACGCACGGCCGCCGACGCGCCGCTCGACGGGCGGGGCCGTTGTGCCGAGGTCCCAGCCGTCGGCGACGAGGACCCGCTGGAGCAGCGCGACGAGCGCCTCGTGGTCGACGGCGCCGGCGACAGTGATCACCACGTCTCGCGGGCGGTAGGCGGCGCGGTAGTGCGCCCAGACCGCGTCCCGGGTGGCCTCGCCGATGGTCGCGGCGGTGCCCCCGATCGGGCGGCCCAGCGGGTGGTCGCCGAACACGGCCTCGAACAGCTTCTCGCCCGCCACGTCGGCCGGATCGTCGTCCGCCATCGCCAGCTCCTCGAGGATGACCCCGCGCTCGGTCTCGAACTCGTCCGGATCGATCAGGCTCGAGGTCACCATGTCGGCGATCACCTCGACCGCCATCGGGAGGTCGCGGTCCTGGATCTTGGCGTAGTAGCAGGTGTACTCCTTGGCGGTGAGAGCGTTGTGCTCCCCGCCCACGGAGTCGAAGGACACGGCGATGTCGAGGGCGGACCGCTTCTGCGTGCCCTTGAACAGCAGATGCTCGAGGAAGTGCGTCGAGCCGACGTTGGAGGGCACGGCGGGCTCGCCCGCGGTCGCGGGGCGGCCGGGCCGCTCGTCGCGAGAACCCGCGGCGACCCAGAAGCCGATCGTGGCGCTGCGGGCGCCGGGCACCGATTCGCTGAGGATGCGGACACCGCTCGGGAGGACGGAGCGGCGGACCGTGGATCCGCCTGCGGCCCGGACTGACGTCTCCGGCTGGTCGAGGGGCAGTGCGACTCCGTGGTTCATCGTGCCCACCCTAGGCCACCGCGACGGCGGCCCGAGCCGGGCTGTCGCGCCGTGGCGGGAGAGGTGCCCGGGGCGTCGCGGACGGGCGCGGTCAGCGGCGCGCGCGCTCCAGCGCGGCCAGGTGTCCGGGGTCGAGCTCGAGCGAGACCGCGCGCACCAGCGCGTCCACGTCGGCGGGTGAGCGCGGGGCGACCGTCGCGGCGGTCAGCCGCGGCCGGCCGAGCAGCCAGGCCAGGGCGACGGCGGCGGGAGCGGCCGAGAGCTCGGCGCCGATCGCGTCGAGGACGGCGAGGACCCGGCGTCCGCGGCGCCCGAGGTGGGCGGCGGCGAGTGCCCCGTCGGGCAGGCGGCCGAGCTCGCGGCGGGTGCGCTCGGCGCCGCGGAGGAACCCGTGGGCGAGGGGGACGGTCGCGAGCAGGGCGAGTCCCTGGCCGGCGGCGACGAGGCCGAGATCGCCCTCCGAGCCGGGCCGCTCCAGCAGGTTCCAGCGGACCTCCGCGCCGGCGAGGCGGGGTAGCCCGTGGCCGGCCAGGACGCGCGCCTCGAACAGCTCCTCCGGGGAGAATCCGGAGGCGACCACCGACCGCACCAGCCCACGCGCCAGCAGCACGTCGACAGCGCTGAGGAGCTCGTCGAGGCGTCCGGCCCCGTCGGGACGGACCGCCAGCACATCGAGGCGATCGGTGCGGAGGCGGCGCAGCGCCCCCTCGACACGGTCCACGAGCGCACGCGGCGTCGCGGGCGCGCCGACCGGAGCGGCGAAGCGGCCGATCAGGAGGAAGCGGTCCCGGTCGCGGTGTCCGGCGGGCCAGCCGCCGACGCCCTCCGCGAGGCTCGAGTCGGTGACGACGACGCCGTTGCCGCCCCACGCCGCGTAGCGCTCGAGCAGCGCGGCACCGTCGTCGCGGCCGAGGGCCGCCGCGTCGAGCACGAAGGGGAAGAGGTCGTGGCCGGAGTCGCCCATCGGCCGGCGGTGCGAGGGTGCGACGGCGGTCGGCTCGACGGGGCCGGTCTCGGCGAGGACGCCGCTCGAGGAGGCTGCGCGGGACGCCGCGGGCGGGAGCGGGACGGCACTGTGACGGGGAGCCCGCACGACGGCGCCGGTCCTGTCCCTGGGCACGCCACCACTCTCCCTGCGGCGGCTCGGGTCCCGCCAGGGGAGAGAGTATCCGAGCGCCGGAACCGCCACTCCGCCGGGTCGCGCACGGTTCACCAGATCGTTACACGGGCGCCGCCGGCGGGGTCGACTCGCGCCGGGCAGCGGTGCGGCGGGCCCCTCCGTGTCGGCCGTCCGGGCTAGATTCGCGACCATGGACTCCGCCGCCCCGACCCCCTCCGAGACCGCCGCCCCGACCTCCGACTCCCCCGAGCGGGAGACGTCCGCGCCCTGGTGGACGAGCGCCGTCGTCTACCAGATCTACCCGCGCTCGTTCGCGGACTCGAACGGCGACGGCATCGGCGACCTGGGCGGCATCCGCTCGAAGCTCGACCACCTCGCCGACCTGGGGGTCGACGTGATCTGGCTCTCGCCGGTCTACCCGTCGCCGCAGCACGACAACGGCTACGACATCTCGGACTACGAGGACATCGACCCGCGGTTCGGGACGCTGGAGGAGTTCGACCTGCTCCTCGCTGAGGCCCACGAGCGCGGCATCCGCATCGTGATGGACCTCGTGGTCAACCACACGAGCGACGAGCACGCCTGGTTCGTCGAGTCCCGCTCCTCGCAGGAGGACCCGAAGCGCGACTGGTACTGGTGGCGCCGCGCGCGCCGCTCGGCCGAGCCCGGCCGCGAGCTCGAGGCGGCCGCCGGCGCCGGCCTCGACGTCGCCGAGCCGAACGGCTGGCGCTCCTACTTCTCCGGCCCGGCCTGGACGCTCGACCCGGCGACGGACGAGTACTTCCTCCACCTCTTCGCGGTGCAGCAGCCGGACCTCAACTGGGAGAACCCCGAGGTGCGGCACGCGGTGCACGCGATGATGAACCGCTGGCTCGACCGCGGAGTGGACGGCTTCCGGATGGACGTGATCAACCTCGTCTCGAAGGACGTCGGAGCCGTCGACGGCGAGCAGGGCGGCGCGGGCATCGTCGGAGGGGTGGGTCCGCGGCTCCACGAGTACCTCCGCGAGATGCACGAGGCCGTGTTCGCGCACCGCGAGGGCTCCTTCCTCACCGTCGGCGAGATGCCCGGGGTCACCCTCGAGGAGGCGGTGCTCGTGACGGATCCCGAGCGGCGTGAGCTCGACATGGTCTTCCAGTTCGAGCACGTCGGCATCGACCACGGAGTCGACAAGTTCCACCCGGTGCCGCTGGACCTGGTCGCCTTGAAGGCCAACCTCGCGCGGTGGCAGGACGGCCTGGCCGAGCGCGGCTGGAACAGCCTGTACCTCGGCAACCACGACCAGCCGCGTCTCGTCTCGCGCTTCGGCGACGACGGCGCGCACCGCTACGAGTCCGCGACCCTCTGGGCGACGCTCCTCCACCTCCAGCGCGGTACGCCGTACATCTACCAGGGCGACGAGATCGGGATGACGAACGTCCCGTTCGCCGGCATCGAGGACTTCCGCGACGTCGAGTCCCTGAACTACTGGGCCGAGGCCGTCGACGAACGCGGCGAGGACCCCGCGACCGTGCTCGCCGGGCTGCGCGCGCAGAGCCGCGACAACGCCCGCACGCCGGTGCAGTGGGACGACGGCCTCCAGGCCGGCTTCACGACCGGCGAGCCGTGGATCGCGGTCAACCCGAACGCCGCCGAGGTGAACGTCGCCGCCGATCGGGCCGCCGAGCGGTCGGTCTTCGAGTACTACCGGGCGCTGATCGCGCTGCGGCACGCCGACGAGACGGTGCAGCTGGGCCGCTTCGCGCTGCTGGAGCCCGAGCACCCCGCGCTCTTCGCCTTCACGCGCACCGGACCGGGCGAGCTGCTCGTCGTCGGGAACGTGTCCGGTGAGCCGCTCGAGGTGCCGCTGCTCGAGGAGTGGGCGGCTGCCGAGACGGTCCTCGGCAACGTCGCCGGTGCGACCGGGTCGACGCTCGGCCCGTGGGAGGCGCGCATCCTGCGCCGCTGAACCTCGCCGCGCCCCGCTCCGAGCCCGGCGCGGGGCGCGGCGCTCGACGGCGGCGGACCAGCGGGCGAGAGCCTCAGGCGGAGACGCGGTCCAGCTGAGCGATGTCGCTCCGGGTCAGCGGGAGCGCGGCCGCCGCGAACAGCGACTCGAGCTCCGCGGCGTTCCGCGCCCGGACGATCGCCGCCGAGACCTCCTGGTGCGAGAGCACCCAGGCGAGCGCGACCACGCCGGGCTCCGTGCCGTGGGCCCCGGCGATCTCGTCGAGGGCAGCGAGCACGCGGGAGCCGTGGCGGCCGACGTAGTCCAGGCCCGCCTCGAACAGGGCCGACTCCGGCTCGTCCGTGCGGCTGCGCAGGGCGCCGGTGAGGTAGCCGCTCGCCAGGGGCAGCCGCGCGAGGGTACCGAGCTCGAGCCGCACCACCTCGGGGGCGACGTCGGTCTCGTAGGTCCGGCGCTCCATCAGGCTGTACTCCGACACGACGGCCGAGAGCGACGGCAGCGCGAACGCGGTCGCCGTCTCGTGCAGCGCCGTGATCGCGGCTCCGCTGAAGTGCGCGGCGCCCAGGGCGCCGACCGATCCGTCCGCCAGGAACGGCGCGACCGCCGCCAGGCTGTCGGCGATGGGGATCCCGGGGTCCTCGCTGTCGAACGAGAGCAGGTCGATCCGGGTGCCGAGCCGCTCGAGGCTCCCCTCGATCGCGATGCGGACGTCCTCCGGGGCGAGGCCCGGCGCGTCCGGGTGCCGGCCGACCTTCGTCGCGACCAGCATCCGCTCGCGCAGCCCGCTCTGCTCGAGCCAGCGGCCGATCATGTACTCGCTCCGACCGGTCGCGTAGTGGTCCGCGGTCGAGATCAGGGTGCCGCCGAGACGGCCGAACGCGTCGAGCACCTCGGTGGTGTCGTCGATCCCGGCGGCCCAGCCGAAGACGGAGCCGTCGAGGGCGATCGGATGCACGGGGAGGCCGGTCCGACCCAGGGTGCGTGAGAGGAGCAGCGTCTCCGGCTCGGTGGCCAGGGGCGTCGGGTCGGTCACGGAGTCCTCCGGTCGGGGCGGTGCGGCGCGGTCCCGCCACCGTACCCCATGCCCCCGCCGACGACGGACGCCCGCCCCACCGGAGTGGGACGGGCGTCACGGTCGTGCAGGAGGGATCAGCTCTCGGCGGGAGCCTCGACCTCGGCCTCCTCGGCCACGACGGGCGCGAGGGACAGCTTGCCGCGGTCGTCGATCTTGGTGATCTGGACGAGCAGCTTCTGGCCGACTCCGAGGACGTCCTCGACGTTCTCGACGCGCTTGCCGCCGGCGAGCTTGCGGACCTCGCTGATGTGCAGCAGTCCGTCCTTGCCGGGGAGGAGCGAGACGAACGCGCCGAAGGTCGCGAGCTTGACGACGGTTCCGAGGAACTGCTCGCCGACCTCGGGGTTGGTCGGGTTCGCGATGGCGTTGACCTGCGCACGCGCGGCCTCGGCCGACGGACCGTCGACGGCTCCGATGTAGACGGTGCCGTCCTCCTCGATGGAGATGTCGGCGCCGGTCTCGTCCTGGATCGCGTTGATCGTCTTGCCCTTGGGGCCGATCAGCTCGCCGATCTTGTCGACGGGGATCTGCACCGAGATCACGCGGGGCGCGGTCGGGGCCATCTCGTCGGGCTGGTCGATGGCCGCCGTGAGCACCGCGAGGATCGTGGTGCGGGCGTCCTTGGCCTGCTTGAGCGCGGCGTCGAGCACCGACGACGGGATGCCGTCGAGCTTCGTGTCGAGCTGGATGGCCGTGACGAACTCGGCGGTTCCGGCGACCTTGAAGTCCATGTCGCCGAGCGCGTCCTCGGCGCCCAGGATGTCGGTCAGCGCCGCGTAGCGGGTCTGGCCGTCGACGACGTCGGACACGAGGCCCATCGCGATGCCCGCGACCGGGGCGCGCAGCGGCACTCCGGCGTTGAGGAGCGACAGGGTCGACGCGCAGACCGAGCCCATCGAGGTCGAGCCGTTGGAGCTCAGCGCCTCGGAGACCTGGCGGATCGCGTAGGGGAACTCCTCGCGGCTCGGCAGCACCGGCACGAGGGCGCGCTCGGCGAGGAAGCCGTGCCCGATCTCGCGACGCTTCGGCGATCCGACGCGGCCGGTCTCACCGGTCGAGTAGGGCGGGAAGTTGTAGTGGTGCAGGTACCGCTTCTTGGTGACGGGCGACAGCGAGTCGATCTGCTGCTCCATCTTGAGCATGTTCAGCGTGGTGACGCCCAGGATCTGGGTCTCGCCGCGCTGGAAGATGGCCGAGCCGTGGACGCGCGGGATGACCTGCACCTCGGCGTCGAGCGGGCGGATGTCGGCCAGGCCGCGTCCGTCGATGCGCACGCCGTCGCGGAGGATGCGGCCGCGGACGACCACCTTCGTGACGGACTTGTACGCCGCTCCGACCTGGTTGTAGGCCTCGGCCGACAGCTGACCCGAGGCGATGCGCTCGGCGATCTGCTCCTTGACGCGCGCCTTGAGGGCGTCGTCGGCGTCCTGCCGCTCGACCTTGTCGGCGATCTGGTACACGCGGACGAGCTCGTCGTAGCTGAGCTCGGCGACGTTGTCGTAGGTCTCCTGCGCGTAGGGCAGGAAAACCGGGTAGTCCTTGACCGGCTTCGCGGTCTCGGCGGCGAGCTTCGCCTGCGCCTCGACGAGTGCGCGGAGGAAGGGCTTGGCGGCCTCGAGGCCCTCGGCGACGACGTCCTCGCTGGGCTTGGTCGCACCCGCCTTGATGAGGTTCCAGGAGGACTCCGTGGCCTCGGCCTCGACCATCATGATGGCGACGTCCGAGGAGCCGTCCTCGTTGGTGACGACGCGGCCCGCGACGGTGAGGTCGAAGACGGCGTTCTCCAGCTGGGAGGCCTTGGGGAAGGCGACCCACTGGTCGTTGCCGGAGCCGTCGGACATGAGCGCCAGGCGGACGCCGGCGACCGGGCCGGAGAACGGCAGGCCGGAGATCTGCGTGGACGCGCTCGCGGCGTTGATCGCGAGGGCGTCGTAGAACTCGTCCGGCGCGATGCTGAGGACCGTGATGACGATCTGGACCTCGTTGCGCAGGCCCTCGACGAACGAGGGGCGCAGCGGCCGGTCGATCAGACGGCAGACCAGGATCGCCTCGGTGGAGGGGCGGCCCTCGCGGCGGAAGAACGAGCCGGGGATCTTGCCGGCGGCGTAGGAGCGCTCCTCGACGTCGACGGTCAGCGGGAAGAAGTCGAAGTTGTCCTTCGGGTTCTTCGAGGCCGACGTGGCCGAGAGGAGCATGGTGTCCTCGTCGAGGTAGGCGGCGACGGCGCCCTGAGCCTGCTGCGCGAGGCGGCCGGTCTCGAAGCGGACGGTGCGGGTGCCGTACGAGCCGTTGTCGAGAACGGCTTCGGCGAATGTGATTTCAGGACCTTCCAAGAGGTCTGTCTCCTTAACGTCTGCAGCGGCGCCCCTTCTGGGCGCCGGCGTTCGTCGGAGCAGCGGTCCGGTCAGGAATCGAGACGATCCCACGGCAGGGCTTCGCGCCGTGCCGTCGTGTGGAGGGCGTTCGTGCTGGCCACCAGTAGAAGAGCTCCGGGCTGTCGCGACCTGTGCCGCGAGCGGGACGTGCCGCCTGCGACTCGTGCCGCGGCGGCCCGTGCTCTGTCGCACGCTGCCGCCGTCCGGGACTCCACCACCGAGGACCAGCTTCCTGCCGGCCTGCTCCGTGGCTCGAATCCTGGGTCGACCGGCGGTCGCTTTCGGATTCGGAACCGGTTCATGCTATCAGCCGCGGTGCGGTTCCTCCATGGACCGCGCCGACCCGGCGGGCCCTCCGCCCGTCAGCCCCGCGTCTCGTGCATCAGCAGCTCGACGCGCAGCCCGCCCCTCACCGTCACGATGCGGGCCGGCACGCGGGGCGACCTCCCCGCCTCCGAGAGCCGGGCGAGGGCGGCCTCGACCACGTTCTCGAGACCGCGCGGCACCTGGCCGACGAGCCCCGAGGGGCGCTGGGCCGCGAACAGGCGGACCGGCATCGGAGCGTCCACGCGCTCCTCCTCCGCGGTGCGGCGCGGGATCACGGCCGTGACCTCGTCCTCGCCGAGGGCGAGCACCCGCGCGATCTCGTCCTGGTGCGGCCGGGAGTCGGCGAGGCGGAGGAGGGTGTCACCGCGCCGCGACTTCGGGCGCAGCTCGTAGTCGTAGTCGTCGAGCTTGCCCGAGCCGCGGTCGTCGGAGGGGAGGGGGTTCGCGTCGCCGCGTCCGAACGGGAAGAGCTTCATGCCTCCATTGTCCAGCTCGCGGCCCCTCCCCCGCTCGCGTCAGGCGGTGCGCCGCATCCGGGCGATCGCCGCGAGCACCAGGACGAGCACGACGGCGACGAAGCCGAGCAGGACCGGGACGGCCGGCAGGAGCGCGAGCGCGGCACCGATCGCCAGGACCGGCACCGCGAGGCCGAGGTAGGCGGCGAGGAACACGGCCGCGAGCACCTCGCCGCGGGTCTCGTCGGTGGCGAGCGAGCCGGCGACTCCGAGCGCCAGGCGGAAGAGCAGGCCCACGCCCGCTCCCGCGAGCACCCCGCCGATGATGAAGGCGGACACCGAGACGATCACGGCGCCGGACGCGACCAGCAGCAGCCCGGCCGTCAGCGCCACGGCCGCGAGGCGGAGCGCCGTCCGCGAGGACAGCCGGATCGAGACCAGCTGCGCGACGGCTCCGGCGGCGAAGACCCCGAAGGAGACCGCGCCCGCCTCGAGGTGGGAGGTCTCGCCGAAGCGCCCGGCGAGGAAGGTCGGCGCCAGCGAGGTGAAGAGGCCGAACACGGCGAACCCGGCGAACGCGCCGACCGCGGCCGAGAGGAAGACGCCGCGGGAGGCGGCCGGCACGGCCAGGCGCTGCGGACGGTAGGCCGGGAGGACCTCGCGCCGCTCGACCGTCTCGGGGACGAGCGCGACGCCGATCCCGAGGACGACCAGGAGGACGAGGAACACGGCGTACGGGACGACCAGGGGCTCGCGCACCGTCACGGCGAACACCCCGCCGACGAGCGGGCCGAGCGCCAGCCCGCCCATGTTGACGAGGGCGGAGACGGCGCGGGAGGTGCCGGGGCCCTCCTCCGGGCGGGCGACGGCGCGCAGCTCCGAGAGGTGGGCGGTGGCCGTCGCGGTGAGCGCGCCGACGCCGAGCCCGGTCAGCAGGCGGGCGAGGATCAGCCCGGGCACGTCCGGCCAGAGCAGGAACACGGCGGCCGCCAGGACCTCGACGAGGATCGACGCGAGCAGGATCCGGCGGCGGCCGAGCCAGTCGCTGACGTGCCCGGCGAGGAAGAGGCTCGCCACGACTCCGACCGCGTACGCGGCGAAGACCACGGTGACGACGAAGGCCGGGAACCCGTCGCGCTGCTGGTAGATCGCGTAGAGCGGTGTCGGCACGGTCGAGAACGCCATCACCGTGAGGAAGGCGACGGCGATCACCCGGAAGCCGTGGCGGTGCGGGAGCTCGCGGCGGTGGACGGACGGGAGGGAGCGCTCGGTGGTGGTCACGGTGTCCACAGTGCTCCGCCCCATCATCCGTGTCCAACGGAGGATCTCGGTTGGATTGATCGTCCCTGCTGGATAATGGGCGGATGGACGACCGCCAGCTCGCCGCCTTCGTCGCCGTCGCCGAGGAGCTCAGCTTCACCCGGGCGGCCGCGCGCCTGTTCGTCGTGCAGTCGACACTCTCGGCGAGCATCCGCTCGCTCGAGCAGGAGCTCGGCTCGCCGCTGTTCGCCCGCTCGACCCGGCGGGTGGCGCTCACCGCGGTCGGCGAGGCGCTCCTGCCCTCGGCCCGATCGGCGATCGACAGCCTCGACCGGATGCGCTCGCTCGCGGCCGACGACGCGGCGGGGCTCCGCGGGCGGGTGCGGGTGGGCACCTTCTCCGCCCTCGACCTCGTCGACCTGCCCGGCGCGCTCGGCGTCTTCCGCACTCGACACCCGCTGGTGGACCTGCTCCTGCGCACCTCGACCACCGGCTCCACCGGTCTCGCCGAGGACCTGCGCCGCGGCCTGCTCGACGCCGCTCTGCTGGCACTGCCGGCGACGCAGCTGCGGGGCCTGGCGGTGACGCGGCTGGTGCGCAGCGACTACGTCCTGCTGGTGGAGAGCGCGCATCCGCTCGCCGCGGCGGGACCGCCCTCCCCGCAGGACCTCGACGGGCTCACCTTCGTGGACACGCCCGCCGGCTTCGGCAACAGGGTCGCCGTCGACCTCGCCTTCCGCGAAGCCGGGGCGTCGCGCCGGGTGGCCACCGAGGTCGCCGATCTGCCGGGGATCCCCCGCTTCGTGCAGGCGGGGCTGGGGCCGGCGATCGTGCCGCGCGCGGGCGTCGAGCCGCTGGAGGGCGTCACGGCCCTCGCGCTCGACTGGCCGGGGCTGGTCTGGGAGCTCTCGGTCTGCACGGCGCCGCGCCCCTCCGCCGCGGTGCAGGCGCTCACGGCCGTGCTGGCGGAGCGGTCGGCCTAGGCCTCAGCCCTCGCGCAGGGGGCCGCGGACGATCGAGTCGCCGGAGTGCTCCGGGTCGTCGTCGAACGGCTCCTGGGAGACGTCCACGAGCGGGTACTCGGCGAGGTCGACGTCGTCGGGCACGGCGAAGACGCCGTCGGTCCCGTCGAGCACGCCGAGCCCGACCAGCCCGGAGGCGTCGGCGGCGAGGAGCCAGACCTCCCGGTACGAGTCGTCCGCGCTCTGCGCATCGAGGTGCACGTGCAGGCGGCGGGTGCCGTCGGCGTCCTCCAGCTCGGCGGTTCCGCTCGCTCCCTGCCAGTCGGGGAGAGCGGCGAGATCAGCGCGCGCCACGACGGCGGCGGTGTCGTCGCTCCGCGAGGCCTGCCACCAGGCTCCGCCCGCGACCCCGATGACGAGCGCGCCGAGAGCGGCCAGCACGGCGCTCAGAGCGCGGGGCCGGCGACGGCGGGCGGGGCGGTGCCGTCCCGGGGGAAGGGCGAGCGGAGGCGGCACGGCAGCGGCCGACGACGGCAGGGCGCCGGGCCCGAGGTCGCCGAGGGCGAGCTCCTCGCGGATGCGGTCCCAGACGATCGCGGGCGGCGCCTCCAGCTCGACAGCACGGCTCGCACGGCCCAGGCCCGCGGCGTGGCCGAGCTCGACCAGCTGCCGGGCGCAGTCGGGGCAGTCGCGCAGGTGGGCCTGCTCGGCGTCGCTCGAGTGCTCGCCGAGGGCGAGCAGGGCGAGCTCGTCGGGATCGAGGTGGGTCATGTGCTGCTCACCTCCAGGCGGGAGCGGAGCCGGTCGAGGCTGCGGCGGATGTGGCTCTTGACGGTACCGAGCGGCAGGCCGGTGCGCTCGGCGATCTCGGTGTGGGTGAGGTCCTCGTAGAAGGCGAGGCCGATCACCCGCCGGGGGACGGGATCCAGGCGGGCCAGCTCGTCGGCGATCAGGATCCGCGCCTCGAGGTCGACGGGGGCCTCCCCCTCCTCGACCGGCGTGACGGCGACGAGGGCCTCGGTGAGCCTCCGCTCGCGCGCCCGCGCCTCGTGCGCGTCCGCGATCCTCCTCCGGGAGATCCCCACCAGCCAGGCTCCGAGAGCCGCCCGTCCGGGGTCGAAGCCCGAGCGCGAGGTCCAGGCCGAGACGAAGACGCGCTGCACCACGTCCTCCGCGTCGCCGCGGTCGCCCAGCGAGCGCAGCGCCAGCGTGAAGACCAGCGGCGACCAGCGCGAGTACGCCTCGGCGAGCGCCGCCTCCTCCCCTGCGGCGAAGCGGCGGCCGAGCCGGGCCACGAGAGCGCTGTCGGCCTCGGCGCCGTCGGCGGGCTCGATGGTCTCGATCAGGGGATCCCTCCAGGGCTGCGGGGAGCGCTGCCGCCCGGGGGCGTGCGGCGCTGCGAGGCTCATCGTACGTCGCTGAGGCTCGGGCGGGCGGATCAGCCGGCCGGGACGGCCGTGACCACCACGTTGCTGAGGTAGTGGCGGGTGTCGTAGTCGAAGTCGCCGCCGCAGGTGATCAGGACCAGCCGCGGCGGTCCGTCGGCGGCGAACACGGCCGAGAGGTCGACCGTGGTCTTCTCCGTGGTCTCCACCGTCGAGACGGTGTACGCGCGCTCCGCGCCGTCCGCGCCGGTGAGGGTCACGGTCTGGCCCGGGACCGCCTCCTTCAGCTCGACGAACGGCCCGAGGCCGTAGGCGAGGGAGTCGACGTGCGCGGCTATCACGACCGTGCCCTCCGGCTCGTCGAGGCCGGCGCCGAAGCGGTACCAGCCGGCGACCTGCGTGTCGGGCACGAGCTCCATCGTGCCGTCGTCCGCGACTCCGACCGGCTCGACGGCCATGTCGACGGGGAGCCCGTCGACGACGAGCCGCTCGGGAGCGAGCGCGGTGGGGGCGGGGGTCGCGCCGAGCCGGGCGTCCGCCACCGGGACGGACGGTACCGCTTCCGGCAGGGCCGCCGCGGGCGAGGAGGGGACCGTGGCCGGCACCGGCTGCTGGGGCGCCGAGGAGACGGCGGCGGGAGCGGGCTCCACCCGGGACTCCTGCGCCGCGCATCCGGCGAGACCGGCACCGGCCACGATCAGCCCGACCACGGCGAGGACGCGCAGAGGGAAGGGGCTCCGGCTCATGGCGTCCTCCTGGGTCGTGGTCGGGGGTGCCGGGACGGCCGCGCTCCAGCACGGCCGACCCGGCGGTCGGATCCTCGGGTCAGCGACGCGAGGCGGCGGTGCGGCGGCCGATCAGCACGGCGCCGGCGGCGACGAGGGCGGCGAGCAGTGCTCCGCCCCACCAGCCCGCGGCGGCGTCGGGGCGGTTGTCCGCCGCGAGGCCGGCCTCACCGGCGGGGACGCCCGACGGCGAGGAGTGCAGTCCGTCGATGGTCTGCGTCGCGAGAGCGAGGTTGCCCTTCTCCAGGCTGCCCCAGGCGTAGACGATCGTGTTCACGCCCTCCTGGACCTGCACGTCGGCCGGGCCGATGACCGGCGCGGTGGTCCCGGTCGCGGCGACCACGGTCGAGATCGTGGCCGGGGCGAGGTTCAGCACGCCCTCGTTCGGGTTCGTCACGTTCGTCAGGACGGGCGACCCTCCGGCGAGGATGTCCACGGCCGGAGCGGCGGCGATGTGGCGGACCGTGAGCCGGCCCTCGCCCGCGGCGGTCTTCGAGATGTCGTTGGTGAAGAGGGTCGCGGTGGGGGTGTTGTCCGGCTTGAGGTGCGCCGCGACGGTGTAGCTCTTCCCCGCCTCGAGGCTGATGTCGATCGGGCCGATCACGGGGGCACTGGCGTCCGCGGCGGTGGAGGCCGTGATGGCG
This sequence comes from Rathayibacter sp. AY2B9, assembly GCF_002931595.1. NCBI lineage: Bacteria > Bacillati > Actinomycetota > Actinomycetes > Micrococcales > Microbacteriaceae > Rathayibacter > Rathayibacter sp. AY2B9. The sequence goes on along the minus strand of NZ_PSUB01000005.1, from coordinate 151,942 downwards.
ACCTTGTAGGTGCCGGTGGGGAGGTCGAGCGGGCCGGCGAGCGAGCCGGGGGTGAAGTCGTCGAGTGTCAGCTTGCCGTCGACGTAGACGTCGACCGGGGTGTCGGGGACGGCGTGCAGGACCGAGAGGTCGGCCGAGTCGGCGTCGGCGGCGGCGGCGGGCGTGGCGGCGATGCCGACGACGGCCAGGGTTCCGATGCAGGCACCGGCGAGCAGGCTGCGGGAGAAGCGGGAGGTGGTCACGGTGTTCCTCTTTCACGATGGGACCCGCGAGGGGTCGGGGGGTGGTCGAGAAGGGCCTTCACCACTACTTCCGCCCGAAGCGCCTCCTCGGATGCACCCGGTCTGAGATTCCTCGAAAGAATTCCTGCCGGACGCTTCGAGGGCCCCTCGCAGCGCTGGCCCGAGCGCCCGCGCCGGGCTAGCCTCCGACCAGGAGGTGCGGAGGATGGGCAGGCGCGGCGTGGTCCTCCTCCTCGCCGCCGCGGCGCTCACCACGGCGGCGGTCGCGGGCGTGCAGGGCTCCCTCGCCCCCCGGGCGCCGGTCGCCGACCAGGCCGCCGCCGCCTCCGACGCCCCCGCCCAGTGCGACGACGCCCGGGAGCTGCTGGCCGCCTCGTCCGCCTTCGAGGGCGGAGCGGGCGTGCCGGCCGGCCACCTCGTGGCCTGCCTCGACGAGGACCACCGGCGCCTCACGATCCACAACCGCACCCCCGTCGTCTGGAGTCTCGGCGACTCCTCGGTGCGGGGCGTGACGAGCGAGACGGACGGAGTGACGGGTCTGCTGAGCCTGCACGCGTCGCAGTCCTCCTCCGGGCTTCTCCTCGCACCCGGATCGGCGGCCTCGGTCTCGGCCGGCGACGGGAGGATCCGACCGCGGCCCGACGAGCCCTCGACCCGGCTGCAGCTCGCGCTCACCGCGGTGGTCGCGGCTCAGGATCAGGCGATCGGCCCCTCCGCCGGTCCCGACAGCATCATCCGCGGCGCCGCGCTCACCTGCGCGGTCGTGGTCGCGGAGTCGGACACCGGCTGGCGGGTGACCTCGCCGCGGGCTCTCGCCGCGGCGGCCGAGGACCCGGTGTGCGCGCGCGACTGGGGCCGCGCCCAGCGCAGCGCGGCGGCCTGGCGGATCGCCCTGCCCGGGCTCGTCGACGCCGTGGAGGCTCCCGGCCGCCCCGAGGAGGACACGGCGCTCCAGCGGGCCGCGGCCGACTGGTTCTCGGCCTCGAGCGGCTACTCGTGGGGCGGAGTCGACCGCCCCGCTCCCCTGCCCTGACCGGCGCCGCGCGCCTCGTCCGCCCGGGAACGCGAACGGGCCGCCCTCCGCGAGGAGGACGGCCCGTTCGGCAAGAAGTTCGCGGTGTCATCGAGACCGCGCCCTGCTCCGGGAGGAGCTAGCGGCGCAGACCGAGACGCTCGATCAGCGAGCGGTAGCGGTTGATGTCCACATCCGACAGGTAGCCGAGGAGTCGACGACGCTGACCCACGAGCAGCAGCAGACCACGACGCGAGTGGTGGTCGTGCTTGTGCTCCTTGAGGTGCTCGGTGAGGTCCTTGATCCGCTTGGTCAGGACGGCCACCTGCACCTCGGGGGATCCGGTGTCACCGGGGTGGGTCGCGTACTCTTCGATGATCGCCTTCTTGACATCTGCTTCGAGTGCCATATATGGGATCCCCTCTCTCTCTCGTTGCGCGGTGCCCGGCGCCTGATGCGTGGGCTCTCTTGATCCGCGGCCGTCGAACGGCAACCGGACGACTCTACCAGAGGGAGGGCGGTATCAGGAGCCGGTGGCCCGGTTCCAGAGCACGACGAGCCACGGCGAGACCAGCAGCTGCCAGTAGACGAGCACGAGGACGTTGAGGACCACGCCGATCCAGCCGGCGATCGGCGGACGCTTCTCGCGACGCCGGGCGCGGAGGGTGGAGACGGCGAGCAGGATCCCGGCGAGCAGGACCGCGTGCACGAGCGCGGTGTAGAGCACGCCGACCAGCAGGTCGCTGACGGCCTGGTCGCCCGGGTAGGCGCCGAGCGAGATCAGGGCGTACCAGACGAAGAACGACAGCGGGACGGCGAGGACGGCCAGGAGGACCGAGACGATCCCGGCTCCGTAGCGGCGGAGGAACCCGCGGGCTCCCGAGGCCGTGGCACCGGTCCGAGCGGCTCCGGCGCGGACGCCGCCCGTGGAGCTGCGCCGACCGCCCGAGGCGGCCGCCGCGCGACGCGCGCCCGCCTCGGCGGCGGTGCGGATCGAGCGTCGCGAGGGGGCGGCTCCGGCTGCTCGCGGGGCAGGAGGACCCTGACGCCCGGGCGCGCCGTCGGATGACGTGCTCATGCCTCTCACCCTAGGGGATGACCCCTGAGCCCCCGGATCGGCGCGACGCGGCCCGCCGGGGCGGCGGAGTCAGCAGAATGGAGCAAGTGAGCCAGACCCCCCGCGCCCCCCGGCGCAGCCACGTCCTCGACGTCTCCCCCCTCCGCGAGTCCCCGGCCTTCGCCCGGCTCTGGGCCGGCAACGTGATCTCGGGCATCGGCGGCCAGATGACGATCGTCGCGGTCGGCCTGCACATCTACGAGCTCACCGGATCGACCCTCGCGGTCGCGCTGGTCGGCGTGGTGGCGCTGGTCCCGACCGTGATCGCCGGCCTCTACGGCGGGATGCTCGCCGACGCGTTCGACCGCCGCCTGGTGCTCCTGCTCGCCGCGGTCGTGGCCTGGGGCTCGACCGCGGGGATCGCGGCCCTCGCCTGGCTCGGCGCCGAGACCCCGCTCTCCCTCTACGCGCTCACCGCCGTGAACGCGGTGGCGACGACGGTGATCGTGACCACCCGGATGACGCTGGCTCCGCGGCTGCTCCGCACCGAGCTGGTCCCCGCCGCCGCCGCGCTGGGCGGCATCGCGAGCGGAGTCGAGGTGACCGTGGGGCCCGCCCTCGCCGGCGTGCTGGTCGCCTCCTCCGGCTTCGCGATCACGTACACGATCGACGTCGTGCTGTTCCTCGCCGCGTTCCTCGGCATCGCGGGGCTGCCGGCGCTCGTGCCCGAGGGCGAGCGGCAGCGGCCGGGGCTGGAGTCCCTCCGCTACGGCCTGGGCTTCCTGAAGGGCGCCCCGAACATCCGGATGTCCTTCCTGGTCGACATCGTGGCCATGACCTTCGGACAGCCGCGCGTGGTCTTCCCGGCGGCCGCCGCCGTGCTGCTCGGCGGAGGCGCGGTGACGGTGGGCGCCCTCACGGCCGCGTTCGCGATCGGGGCGCTGATCAGCGGCGTCTTCTCCGGCCGGCTCACCGGGGTCCGCCGGCAGGGCCTCGCGATCGGCCGCTCGATCCAGGTGTACGGAGCGTTCGTCGTCGCGTTCGGCGCGGTCCTGCTCGGTGCCGCGCTCGTGCAGCACGACGCGTCGGCGCCGAACGCGGGGCTCATCGCGCTGGCGGCGGTCGCCCTGGCCGGCGCGGGCGCCTCGGACAACGTCAGCTCGATCTTCCGGCAGACGATGCTGCAGACCGCGGTCCCGGACAACATGAGGGGTCGGCTCCAGGGCGTGTTCATCGTCGTGGTGACGGGCGGCCCGCGGGTCGGCGACCTCTACACGGGACTGCTCGCCTCGCTCGCGCTGCTCTGGCTGCCGCCGCTCGCGGGCGGGCTCGCGATCATCGCGATCCTCGCCGCGGTGCTGCGACTCCGACCGGGGTTCCGTGGGTACGACGCCCTGCACCCGACGGCCTGAGCGGAGGGGCGTCTCCCTCGAGCCGGACGGGACAGCGCGCCCGCCCGCTCGGCTCAGGCCGGCGGACGGGCGCGCCGGGGATCAGTCGCCGGAGGCCGCGTCGGCGCCGCCGCCGTCGGTCAGCCGGTCGTCCGAGACCAGTCCGCTGTCGTCGTCGCGGCCCTCGACCCGCACCGGGCGGTAGACGTGGAAGCCGTCGTCGTCGGGCTCCAGCTCCCAGACCACCTCGACCTCCTCGCCGTCGATGTCGGCCAGGCGGGTGAAGGAGCGCTGCGGGGAGCCGTCGATCATCTCGAGGCGGATGCTCTCCTGCTCCGCTCCGCTGTCGAGGATGGCGGTGTACGTCGATTCGGTGTCCATGCCTCGACGCTAGACACGCGCGGTGAGGCGTCGCCACCCCTTGCGGCGGCGCGCGGTCCGCGTAGCGTCGGCACCATGACAGACACCGACATCACTCCCGCCGACTCCGACGACCGCGAGCAGATCACCGAGATGGTGAAGAGCGCCGGGATCGGGCTCCTCACCACCGTCAACGCCACCGGGCAGCTCGTCAGCCGTCCGCTCAAGGCCCAGGACATCGACTTCGACGGCGAGCTGTGGTTCTTCACGCAGGACCCGTCGCCCAAGGTCGACGACATCCGCGCGAACCCGAGCGTCAACGTCGCGTTCGAGTCGAAGAAGGGCTACCTGTCGGTGGCCGGCTCGGCGACCGTCGTGCACGACCCGGCGAAGGTGGACGAGCTGTGGTCCCCGGCCGTCGCCGGCTGGTTCCCCGACGGCAAGGACGACCCGACCGTCGCGCTGATCCGCGTCGAGGCCGAGACCGTCGAGCTGTGGGCGACCGACGAGCCCCGTCCGGTCGTGCTGTTCAAGGTCCTCAAGGCCGCCGTCACCGGCGGACAGCCCGACATCGGCGAGAACCGCACCGTCTCCTTCGAGTGATCCCTCCCCCCGGGGCGCCGCCGGGCCCGGCGCCTCGCGGGGACAGGCGTCAGGCGCCGCCGAAGCGCTCGGTGCGGACGCGCTCGGGCGCGTGGCCCTGCTCGACCAGGGCGGTGGCGACGGCCTCGACGAACGAGGTCGGGCCGCACACGTAGACGGTCGGCTCGAGCGAGGCCGGCAGAGCCGCCTCGGCGAGCAGCTCCGGAGTGACGCGGCCGGCCGGACGTGCCGCTCCCGCCGGCGCCACCCGGGTGAAGACGTGGTCCACCGCGACTCCGCCCGTCGCGGCCGGCCGCTCGGCGAGCGCCGCCAGCTCCTCGCGGTAGTAGGCGAAGACGGGCGAGCGGACCGAGTAGAGCAGCTGCATCCGCGCCGCGCTCCCGGACCGGGCGTGCTCGCGCGCCATCGCCATCAGCGGCACCACGCCGCTCCCGCCCGCGATCAGCTGCACCGGCTCCGCCTGCTCGGGGCGCCAGACGAACCAGCCGCCGATCGGACCGCGGATCTCGAGCCGGTCGCCCGCTTCGAGGCCGTCGACCAGGTACGGGGAGACCTCCCCGTCGTCCAGCCGCTCGACCGCGAGCTCGACCCGCTCCCCGTCGGCCGGGGCGCCGATCGAGTAGGAGCGGCTCGCCTGGTAGCCGTCGGGCGCGGTGAGGCGCACGTCGAGGTGCTGCCCCGCCAGGTGGCCCGGCCACCCGGGCACGCGGAGCACCAGGAGGCGCGACGTGGGCGTGAGCGGCGCGACCGACTCGGCCACCGCCTCCGTCCACATCACCAGTAGCGCTCCTCTTTCCAGGGGTCCCCGTGCATGTGGTAGCCGTTCTGCTCCCAGAAGCCGGGCTCGTCGCCGGGCATCAGGCGGAGCGTCCGGACCCACTTCGCGCTCTTCCAGAAGTAGAGGTGCGGCACCAGGAGCCGGGCGGGGCCGCCGTGCTCGGCCGCGAGGGGCTTCCCCTCGAACTCGGTGACGACCCAGGCCCTCCCGCCTCGGATCTCGGCGAGCGGGAGGTTCGTCGTGTAGCCGCCGAAGCTCTGCGCCATGACGAAGCCGGCGTCCGTCTCCAGGCCCTCCAGCAGCGTGTCGACCGAGACGCCGCGCCAGCTGGTGCCGAGCTTCGACCACCGGGTCACGCAGTGGATGTCGGTGTGCACGTCCTCGTGCGGGAGCGCGTCGAACTCCTCCCGGTTCCAGCGGCGGACGCCCGCGGGGCCGCCGTCGATCGAGAAGGCCCACTCGTGGATGTTCGGGGTGGGCCCGATCGAGAGGACGGGGAAGCCGTTCTCGGGGTGCTGGCCCGGCGGGAGGTCCGGGTCCGCCTCCCTCTTGCCGAAGAAGCCCCGCGTGATGATGCCCATGTCCGCCCTCGTCGTCCTCGGGGCCTGGCCCCGGATCGCTGGAAACCGCTCGTCGCGCTCACGCTACCGCTCGGTGCTACCGCATGCGGGCCCGCCGGGCGAGCCCGGGACCGTGTCGGACGTCGGTGCCAGGATCGGGGCATGAGACGAACCGTCGTGCCGCCGTACCTCCTCGTCCGCATCGCCCGCCTCGACGATCCGGCCTTCGCCCGGGCCGCGCGGGCCGCGAGCCGCTCGCTCGAGCAGGACGTGCCGTTCCGGCGCGTCCGGCCCGGAGAGCCCGCGCCCGACCGCGGGGCGCCGACCGCCACCGCGACGTCCTCGCCGCGCACCCGCGTGCAGTCGCTCCAGCGCACCATCGCGGACGCGCGGACCGACGAGACCCTGCCCGGCACGGTCGTCCGCCGCGAGGGCGAGGCGGCCACGGGGGACGCGGCCGTCGACGAGGCGTACGACGGCCTCGGCGCGATGTCGGCCTTCCTGCAGGGTGCGTACGGCCGCGACTCGATCGACGACGCCTGGCTGCCGCTCGACGCGACCGTGCACTTCGGCGACGACTACGACAACGCCTTCTGGGACGGCTCGCGGATGGTCTTCGGCGACGGGGACGGCCAGGTGTTCCGCCGCTTCACCGTCTCGCAGAGCGTGATCGGCCACGAGCTCGCCCACGGCATCACCGAGTACACGGCGAACCTCGTCTACCGCGGCCAGTCCGGAGCGCTCAACGAGTCGGTCTCGGACGTGTTCGGAGCCCTGCTGGAGCAGTACGGCGCCGGCCAGAGCGCCGACGAGGCGAGCTGGCTGATCGGCGAGGGGCTCTTCACCGACGAGGTGCAGGGCACGGCCCTGCGGTCGATGATCGCCCCCGGCACCGCGTACGACGACGACGTCCTCGGCTCCGACCCGCAGCCGGGCTCGATGGCCGACTACGTCGAGACCGACGACGACAACGGCGGAGTGCACATCAACTCGGGGATCCCCAACCGCGCGTTCGCCGTGGCGGCGACGACCCTCGGCGGGAAGGCGTGGGAGCGCGCTGGGCAGGTCTGGTACGACGTGCTGACCGGGGGCGTCCTCACCGCGACGGCCGACTTCGAGGCGTTCGCGGCGCTCACCGTGCAGGCCGCCGCCGAGCGCTACGGATCCGGCTCCGAGGTCGAGGCCGCCGTGCGCACCGGCTGGACGACGGTCGGCGTGACGCTGTCCGCCTGAGCCTGTCCGCTCGAGGCCGGAGGCGGGTAGCATCGCGCGCATGGACGTCATCGTGTCGCGCAGCGGCGGATTCGCCGGCCTCCGCCGGGTGTGGCGGGTCGACGTCGAGCAGCAGCCCGACGAGCGCGCTTGGCGCGACCTGCTCGGCTCGCTCCCCTGGGACGCCGCCGACGGCGAGTCCCCCGGCCGGGCCGACCGCTTCGTCTACGAGATCCGCGTGCAGACGCACCACGTCCGCCTCGGCGAGACCGAGCTCGACGGAGCCTGGCGCGAGCTGGTCGACCGCGTGAAGAAGGCGCAGCCCCGCTAGGAGCTGCGCCTTCGTCGTGTGCTCGGAGCTACTCGGTGCCGAGCAGGTCGATCACGAAGATCAGGGTCTTGCCGGAGAGCGGGTGCCCTCCACCGGCCGGGCCGTACGCCAGCGCGGGCGGGCAGATCAGCTTGCGGCGGCCGCCGACCTTCATCCCCGGGATGCCCTGCTGCCAGGCGCGGATGAGGTTGTTGAGGGGGAAGTTGATCGACTGGTCGCGGCTCCAGGAGGAGTCGAACTCCTCGCCGGTGTCGTACTCGACGCCGAGGTAGTGGACCTCGACGGTCGAGCCGGGCTGCGCCTCGGCGCCGTCGCCGACGACGATGTCCTCGACGACGAGGGTGTCGGGGGCCGGGCCCTCAGGGGCGTCGACCTCGGGCTTGGTCAGGTTCTCGCTGCTCATGCCTCGATCCTACGACGCTCGGGAGCGGAGTCTGGGAGCGGGCTGCGAGCACTCACTCCACGAGCGTGAGGCGCTGCGTCGGCCGGGTCATCGCGACGTAGAGCGATGCGGCGCCGCGCTCGCCGGTCTGCGCGATGAGGCGAGGGCGGGCGATGATCACGGAGTCGAACTCGAGCCCCTTGGCGTCGTTCGTCGACAGCACGGCGATCGCGCGGTCGAGCCCGGTCGCTCCGCGGCCCACCTCCCGGCCGAACCGCTCCTCGAGGCGCTCGGCGATCGCGGCGAGGTCGTCGTCGGGCGCGATGACCGCCAGCGTCCCCTCCGCCTCGATCGCCCGGTCCTCGACGACGGCCGCCAGCACGCGCTCGGCGAGGCTCGCGTCACCGCGGTCGCGGATCGTCCGCACCGGCCACTCGGTGGAGCGCACGGCCTCCCCCGGCGTGATCTCCAGCCCGTTCTCGCGCGCCGTCCGCTCGGCGAAGGCGACGATCTGCGCGGGCGTGCGGTAGTTGACCGTCAGCTCCTCCAGGCGCCACGGCGCGGCCTCCACTCCCCGGCCCTGGCGGCCGAAGGTGTCGCGGAGCGCGGCGTCCCAGCTCGAGGCGGCGGAGGCGCCGGACGCCTGCGCGACGTCGCCCACGATCGTGAACGAGCGCATCGGGCAGCGGCGCAGCAGCACCCGCCACTGCATCGGCGAGAGCTCCTGCGCCTCGTCGACCACGACGTGCCCGTAGGTCCAGGTGCGGTCGGCCGCGGCCCGCTCGGCGGTGGTGCCGAGCACCGAGCGCTCGGCGAAGCCGGCCGCGAGGTCCTTGGCGTTGACGAGGCCGTCGACGCCCATGTTGCGGATGGCGGCCTCCGCGTTCTCGACGTCGCGCTTGCGCTGCTCCTTCTCGGCCTTCTTCGAGGCGTCGGCGTGATCGTCGTAGGCGCCGAGCAGCTCCGCGGCCTCGTCGAGCAGCGGTACGTCGGAGACCGTGAACGGAGCGTCACGGTCTCGGCGGAGGAGGGAGCGCTGCGCGGCGGTCCAGCGCGGCGTGAGGGTCGCGAACCAGTTCGGACGGGCGTAGAGGTCCTGCAGCAGCTTCTCGGGGGTCAGCGGGATCCACGCGGTGTTGAGAGCGACGCGGACGTCGTGGGCGGTCCGCACGTCCTCGCGCAGCACCGCCTCGTCGGCCTCGTCGACCGTGCTGCCGTGGCTCCGCAGCTGATCGGCGAGCTGGCGGGTGAGCTGCGAGAGCAGCGTCTTGACGAAGGAGACGCGCGCCTCGTTGTGCGGCTTGCGGGTGTCGCGCGCGCGGGTGATCGCGCGCTCCACGTCCTGCGGCTCCAGACGGAGCTTCTCGCCGTTGACGTCGAGCACCTGGGTCTCGGCCGGGACGGTCTGGCGGGAGCGGACCGCGCGCTTGAGCAGCTCCGCCATGCGCGCCGAGCCCTTCACGCGGGCGACCGCGGGCACGTCCTCCTCGACGAGGTCGAGGCCCGGGTAGAGCTGGCCGAGCGTCGAGAGGACGACGCCCGTCTCGCCGAGCGAGGGCAGCACCGCCTCGATGTAGCGGAGGAAGGACCGCGAGGGGCCGACCACGAGCACGCCGGAGGAGGCGATGCGGTCGCGGTAGGAGTAGAGGAGGTAGGCGGCCCGGTGCAGGGCGACCGCGGTCTTGCCGGTGCCCGGCCCGCCCTGCACGACGAGCACGCCGCGCAGCTCGGACCGGATGATGCGGTCCTGCTCGCTCTGGATGGTCGCGACGATGTCGTGCATCCGGCCGGTGCGCTGCGCGCCGAGGGCCGCCATGAGCGCGCCCTCGCCCTGCAGCACGGTGCCCTCGCGCAGCAGCTCCTCGTCGAAGACCTCGTCCTCGAAGCGGAGGACCTCGCGGCCCCGAGTGGTGAGGTGGCGCCGGGCGCGCGTCCCCATCGGCCGGGCGGCGGTGGCCTGGTAGAACGCGGCCGACTGCGGGGCGCGCCAGTCGAGCAGCAGCGTGTCCTGCTCCTCGTCGCGCAGGCCGATCCGGCCGATGTAGCGGTGCTCGGCGTCGGCGTCCGCGAGCGTCAGCCGGCCGAAGGCGAGCCGGTCGTCGGCGCCGGTGAGCGAGCGGATGCGGTCCTCGTAGAGCCGCGCGTACGCGTCGCGCTCGGAGCGGCTCTGGTGGTTGCCGCCGACGCTCTCGATGCGAACGGTGTCCAGAGCCTCGCGGGCCTGGGCGATCAGCTCGTCGAGGCGGGCGTAGAGCGCCGCCACGTAGTCGCGCTCCCGAGAGAGCTCGGTGGCCTGCACAGTGCTGCCGTCCGTCATCGTCCGCCTTCCGAGGGTCCGCCGCCGCGGGCCGGGAGGCGCGGGATGCGCTCCGGGGGCCGCGGGAAAACAGGCGGTCCAGTCTACCGAGCGATCCGAAGCGGCCCGTCCCGACAGCGGGATCCGGATGCCTCTTGCGCTCGGCGCCGCGGAGGAGCATCCTCTCTCTCACGAAGAGCTCGACGCCCCGTCCGAGCAGCCGGCCCTGCCGCTGCCGCAGGGCGTCGAGCTCTTTCTCGCGGGTGTCCGTCCTCCGTCCGGTCATCGACCGGGAAGAGAACCGGACGGCCCCGCGTTGCACGCCCCATGGCCACTCCGAGCAGCAGCGTCACCGCCCCCTCCCGCGCCTCGATCGACCTCACGGAGTCGGCGCGCGCCGGCTGGGAGTCGTGGCTCGCCCGACGCGTCGAGCGCGTCACCGGACCCCGGGGCGATCTCGCCCTCGTCGAGACGCGCTGGCTCGAGCCCGGCGAGAGCGTCGACGACGAGCAGGCGCTGGCCGGCTACGGCCCCTCGGCGACCCTGACGCGGATGCGCCGCGAGAACCTCGACACCGGCGAGCCGGAGTACGGCTACCGCGTCTGGGACGCGGCCTCCGACGGCATCCGCTCCTTCGACGCCATCGAGACCTTCCCGTTCGACGCCGCCTGGGTGCTCGAGGCGTGGTTCGAGCCGGTCGCCGAGGACCGCACCGTCCCGTTCGAGCACCTGCGCGACAACGGCGCCACCCGCGAGCTCGTCGTGCCCGGCGACATCACCTTCTCGCTCGTGGACGACGGGCGCGCCCGCGAGCACACGGTCGCGGCGTTCGACGACGGCGGCACGCTCCTCGTCCCGTTCGGCGACCCGACCAACCGCAGCGACGACCCGGAGCTCGCGAGCTATCCCGTCGGCCGCTTCCTCGTCGTGCAGCGGATCGGCGGCGCGGCCGACGCGGGCACCCCCGGTCCGGTGCTCCTGGACTTCAACCGGGCCTACATCCCGCCGTGCGGCTTCTCGCCCCACTACAACTGCCCGCTGCCGCCCGCGCAGAACCGGCTCGGCGTGCCCGTGACGGCCGGCGAGCGCCGCGTGCGCAGCGCCTCCGCCTAGCGCGCCGGGGCTGAGCGGGGGCGGCCCCGGCTCAGCGGGTGAGCACCGCCCGGCGGGCGACGAGCTCGTCGAGCAGGACCTGCTCGTCGACCGCTCCGGTGCGTCCGCCGCGGCCGAGCAGGAGGTGCTGCCGGTGGTGCGCGAGCCGCGTCGCCGAGCGGAGGAAGTCCCGCATCGCCCGCGGCCGGTCCCCTCCCGCGCTCCGGGCCCAGCGAGCGGCGGTGCGGCGCCCCTCCGCGGTGCCGATCATCCGCACCTCGGCCGGCGAGAGCCAGCCGGCGACGGCGTAGTCGTCGAGCCGCTGGAGCGTCACGCGCCGCTCCTGCCGGCGCAGCAGCACCACCACGACCACGGCGACCGCGAACAGCGGCACCTGGACCACGCCGTAGAAGCCGAACCAGTCGGACACCAGGAACGACGAGCCGTTCCAGAGCGCGTGCAGGAACGCGGCGAGCGCCAGCCCGAGCAGGGCGATGGGCAGCCGCGCGACGGCGGGCCGGTTCGAGGCGAAGCCGAGGGCCGCGCCCGTGCAGGCGGTGAAGAGCACGTGCGCGAAGGGCGAGAGCACCCCGCGGAGGAAGAAGGTCACGGCGAGCGAGCCGAGACCGCCCTCCACCAGCGCGCTGCCGAAGTAGAGGATGTTCTCGACGAAGGCGAACCCGGAGGCGACGACGGCCGCGTAGACGATGCCGTCGACGGGTCCGTCGAAGGTCCGGCGCCAGATCAGCAGGACGAGGAGGACGCCGATCCCCTTGGCCGTCTCCTCGACCAGCGGCGCCTGGATCACGGCGCCGACGAAGTCGGATCCGCTCGGCTGCTGCCCGGACGCGTAGACGGCGATCTGCACGCCGAGGTCGACCAGGAGCGCGATCGCGACGGACCCGGCCGCGCCCCAGAGGAACGCGAACCACAGGCCCAGCGCTGGCTCCGGCTCCCACCGGTCGACCCAGCGGACGCCCAGCAGGACCACGGTCAGCGGGACGAGGGCGATGACCGCGCAGATCCCCGCGGCGCTGACGCCGAGTCCGAGGACCACGTAGGCGAGCACGAGCAGCAGCAGGATCCCGAGGAGCGCCACGCCGATCGAGCCGAGCACGGTCGGCACGACGGAGGGGCGGGCGGTGGCGGGCGGTGCGGGCGGCGGATAGGCGCTCATGGGGCCGACAGTAGGGCACGGGCGGGGTGCGCTGTCGGCGGTTGACACGCGCCGGGCGCGTGGAGGAGGGCCGGGGTGCGGACGCCCGTGTCCGATTCCCGCTCCTGCTCGACGTCGCCGCGTGCGAGGCTCGAGGCGTGCCCGACTCCGATCCGCTCTTCGAGGAGCGCTACCGCGCCGTCGCCTCCCGCGACTCCCGGTTCGACGGGCGGTTCCTGACCGGCGTGCACTCCACCGGCATCTACTGCCGTCCGAGCTGCCCCGCCATCACGCCGCGGCGCGCGAACGTGCGCTTCTACCCGACGGCCGCCGCCGCGCACGAGGCGGGGCTCCGCGCCTGCAAGCGCTGCCTGCCGGACGCCGTCCCCGGCTCCCCCGAGTGGAACCTGCGCGACGACACGGCGGCGCGCGCCATGCGTTTGATCGCCGACGGAGTGGTCGACCGCGAGGGGGTCGAGGGGCTGGCCGCCCGGCTCGGCTACGGCGCGCGCCACCTCGGCCGCATCCTGCGCGAGGAGCTGGGCGCGCCTCCGCTGGCCCTCGCTCGCGCCCAGCGCGCCCAGACCGCCCGGCTCCTGCTCACGAGCACCGACCTGCCCGTGTCCGACGTCGCCTTCGCCGCCGGCTTCACGAGCATCCGGCAGTTCAACGCGACCCTGGCGGAGGTGTACGAGCGGACCCCGACGGCCCTGCGCGCCTCGGCCCGCGGCACGCGCTCCGAGGCGAGCGTCCACGACGGCGCGACCACGCTGGAGCTCCGGCTGGCAGTGCGGGCTCCGTTCGATCCCGGGGTGCTCGACGTGCTCGGCGGCACCGCGCTCCCGGGCATCGAGGAGGCGTCCCCCGGCGGCTACGCGCGCTCGCTCGTCCTGCCCGGGGGCGCGGCGCTGATCCGGCTGGCGGCGGACGGGGAGAGCGTCCGCTGCAGCGCGACGCTCGTCTCCGTCGCCGACGTCGGGCCGCTGGTCGCCCGGGTGAGGCGGCTGCTCGACCTGGACGCGGACGCCCGCGCCGTGGACGAGGCCCTCGCGGCCGATCCCGCACTCGCTCCGAGCGTCGCCGCCCGCCCCGGTGTCCGCGTGCCCGGCTCCGTCGACCCGGCCGAGACGCTGGTGCGCGCGCTGCTCGGCCGGCGGGAGGCCGCACGGCTGGTCGCGGCGCTCGGCGCGACGCTCCCGGAGTCCGTGGCGAGCGGATCGATCGCACGCGCCTTCCCCTCCCCCGCGGTGATCGCCGAGCACGCCGCAGACGTGCTCCGCGGATCCGCCGACGTGCTGGTGCGGACCTGCACGCTGCTCGCCGAGGGAGCCCTGCGGCTCGACGCCGACCGGGAGGAGCTCGCCGAGCAGCTGCTGGCGGTCCCCGGGATCGACGCGGCCACGGCGGCCGAGGTGGCACAGCGGGCGACCGGAGATCCCGACGTCCTGCTCACCGGGGATCCCGTGCTCCGGCGGGGCGCGGCGGCGCGCGGCCTGCCCGCCGGCGAGCGCGGGCTGGCCGAGGCCGGGCGCCGCTGGGCGCCCTGGCGCAGCTACGCCGGGGCGCGCCTCGCGGCCGCGGTCACGCCTCCGGCGCGGGGTCGATGATCGGGAGCGCCGCGGTCATCGCCTCGATGCCCGAGAGTCGGGCCGGCGAGATGAGCCTCATGACCTCTTCGCGCGACATCAACCCCGCCTCGACCACCAGGTCGGCGATGTTGCGGCCGGTCGCGAGGGCGGCCTTCGCGAGGGCGGCGGACGCGGTGTAGCCGATGCTCGGCGTGAGCGCCGTCACGACCCCGACCGAGGAGGCGACCATGGCCTCGAGCCGGTCGACGTTCGCGGTGATGCCGTCGATGCAGTTCTCGCGGAGCGTCCTGCAGGCCTGCGTCATCCAGGTGATGCTCTGCAGCAGCGAGTGCGCGATCACCGGCTCGAAGGCGTTGAGCTGGAGCTGACCCGCCTCGGCCGCCATCGTGACCGTGACGTCGGCCCCGGCCACCGAGTAGGCGACCTGGTTGACCACCTCGGGGATGACCGGGTTCACCTTGCCGGGCATGATGCTGGATCCCGCCTGGCGCGGAGGCAGGTTGATCTCACCGAAGCCGGCCTGCGGGCCCGAGGAGAGGAGCCTCAGGTCGTTGCAGATCTTGGACAGCTTGATCGCGGAGCGCTTGAGCGCGCTCGAGAACGACATGAAGACGCCGGTGTCGCTCGTCGCCTCGACGAGGTCCTGCGCCATCTCGAGGTCGAGGTCGGTGATCTCGTTGAGGTGGCGGACCGCGGCCGCGCCGTAGCGCGGATCGGCGGTGATGCCGGTGCCGATCGCGGTGGCTCCGATGTTGACCTCGGCGAGCAGCCAGATGGTCTCGGAGAGACGGGCGTGGTCCTCGCCGAGGGTCGTCGCGAAGCCGTGGAACTCCTGGCCGAGCGTCATCGGCACCGCGTCCTGCAGCTGCGTGCGGCCGACCTTCAGGACGCTGCCGAACTCGACCGCCTTGCGGGAGAACGACTCGCGCAGCAGCGCCAGCTCGTCGAGCAGGCGGCGCAGCGACCAGGTCATCGCGATCTTGATCGCGGTCGGGTAGACGTCGTTGGTGGACTGGCTGCGGTTGACGTCGTCGAGGGGGTGCAGGTGCGCGTAGTCGCCCCGCTCGAAGCCGCCGATCTCGAGTGCGACGTTGGCGACGACCTCGTTCGCGTTCATGTTCGTCGAGGTGCCGGCGCCGCCCTGGATCACCCCGACCACGAACTGGTCGTGGAACTCGCCGTCGATGATGCGGCGGCACGCGGCCTCGATCAGCTCGGCCTTGGCGGGGGCGAGGGTGCCGAGCTCGGTGTTGGCCCGGGCGGCCGCGAGCTTGACCGTCGCGAGGGACCGGACGAGATCGGGGTAGATCGAGATGGGGCGCTTCGAGATCGGGAAGTTGTCGAGGGCCCGCGCCGTGTGGATGCCCCAGTAGGCCTCGGCGGGGATCTCCATCGAGCCGAGGGAGTCGCTCTCGGTGCGCGTGGCGGGGGTCTCGGTGTCGTCCAGGGCTCTGCCTTCCGGGTCGCGGTCGGGGAGGGTGCTCGGTGCGAGGGTCACGTCCAGCTCCGTTGCTGTCGTCGTGCGGCCCCGGAGGGTGCAGGGGGCTCGCGAACTGCGCGGCCAGCCTATCGCCGGGGCACGGGGCGGCGGCGGGCGCGGGCGCGGAGCGTCCGCTCGGCGGGCGCGGAACGACCGCGCCTCCCGCCGCCGGAGCGGACAGGAGGCGCGGGACGCGGGAAGCGGCGGATCAGCGGTAGTCGCTGCCCGACGCGAGGGCCGCGAGCGGCACGAGCACGACCACGACGAGCACGGCGATCGCGAAGAGCAGGACGAGGCCGAGCATGACGGAGTTGAGCACGATGCCCCAGATCGAGAGCGTGCGGCCGGTCGGCTCCCTCCGCAGGCCCAGGATGCCGAAGACGAGGCCCGCGGCCGGAGCGATCACGGTCAGTCCGAAGAAGACGGAGGTGACGCCGAGGATCAGGCTGGTGAGCGAGAACGGGGTCGAGGGCGCCGGGGCGAGCGCCGCGGGCGGGACGGCGGGGGTGCCGTAGGGGGCGCGGGCCTGCTGCGAGGAGGCGGGCTCCTCGGCGGCGGGGCGCTCCCCGGCGGACGGCCGCTCCTCGGTGAGGACGGCGGTCGCGCCCAGGTCCACGGTCGGCTGCTCGTCGGCGGGGGTGGAGAGGCGGGCGGTGCGGTCGTCGGTGGTCACGGTGTGCTCCTTCTCGGGTGCCGGTCGCCCGGCGGGATGCGGTGCCGCCGGGCGGGCCGGCGGTGCTGCCGGTGTGCTCCGGCGATGCCTCCACGCTACGGACGCGCCCGGACCCGCCCCATCCGGGGAACCCCCGGAACTCGGGGGCGATCCCCCGCCTCGACGCGGGGGCGAGTGCGAGACTGGTCCCGGCGCGAGGAGGCGGCGATGGACGACGACGAGCTGCGGCACCGCACCCGGGACCGCAAGGGCGCCCGTGCCGTCTGGTTCGCCGGGCTCTCGGCGCTCGCCGGCTTCGTGGTGATCTCCCCCGTGATCTCCCTCACGGCGACCGTGATGGTGTGGGGGTCGCGGCGGCGGATCGGCACCCTCAGCGACCGGAACGGCCTGGTCGCCGTCAACTGGCAGCTCACCTACCTCGCACTCCAGCTGATGCTGGTCCCGCTGCACCTCGCGCTGGTGTCGGTGCGCGACTCGCTCGGCGCCGACTGGCCGCTCGCGACGATCTCGGCGATCCTCGCGCTGGCCGTGCTCAACCTCGTGCTGTGCGTCGTCCTCGGGATCCGGTCCGGCCGGGGACGCACCGTGCGCCTCTGGATCGCCGTACCCTTCGCCCGCTCCACCCGTCCGCCGCGCTGACCGTCGGAGCACCCCGGTCCGCACGGCTCCCCGCTCCCGGGACTCCGCCCGGCGTGTCCGCGGCCCGGTGCCCCCTCCACGTCGCGGCGGCGGGCAGGGTGGTGGAGTGATCGCCTTCCCTCCGCCCGTGTACGTCGTGGCCGACGACGGAGTGCGGCTGGCCACCTACTCCGTCGGCGAGGAGAGCGCCCCGACCGTCCTCGCCGTGCACGGCTTCGCCTCCCACGCCGTTCTCAACTGGGAGACGTCGGGCTGGCTGCGGACGCTGCACCGGGCCGGGTACCGCGTCGTGGCGCTCGACCAGCGCGGGCACGGCGCGAGCGAGAAGCCGCACCACTCCGACTCCTACAGCGTGGACGCCATGGTGGCCGACCTGGTGCGGGTGCTCGACTCCTACGACCTCGACGCGCCCCACGTCCTCGGCTACTCCCTCGGCGCCCGGATGAGCTGGGTGCTGGGGCTCGAGCACCCGGAGCGGCTCGCATCGCTGAGCCTCGGCGGGCTGACGGTGGGCGAGCCCCTCCGCTCCTTCGACGCGGAGGCGGCCCGGGCCCGCGTCGCCTCCGGCGGCGAGATCGACGACGGCTTCACCCGCGCCTTCATCGGCATGGCGGAGGGCGTGCAGGGCAACGACCTCGCGGCACTGGTGGCGGTGGCCGACGGCGTCCGCGGCGGGGCGCACCCGGAGCACGGGCGGCACCCCGGCCTGCCGACGCTGCTCGTGACCGGCGGCGCGGATCCGATCGCTCCCGGCGGAGAGCTGCTGGCGGCGGAGGCGGGGGCGCGGTTCGTGAGCGTCCCCGGCCGCGACCACACCAGCACCGTGCCCGCGCGGGGCTTCAAGGACGCGGTGCTGGCGTTCCTGGCGGAGCAGCGCTGAGCCGGCCCCGCGCCGGACGGGAGCACCGCGAGCGCCGAGGCCCGCGGCGTAGCATCCCCCTCATGCAGGCGATCCGCATCGAGAACCCCGGCCCCGATTCCCGACTCGTGCTGGAGGAGGTGCCGACGCCCTCCCCCGGACCCGGCGAGGTCCTCGTCCGCGTGGCGGCCGCCGGCGTCAACCGCGCCGACCTCGGCCAGCGCGGCGGGGTCTACCCGCCGCCGCCCGGCGCCTCCGAGATCCTCGGCATGGAGGTGTCCGGCACGGTCGTCGCGCTCGGCGAGGACGCGACCGGGTTCGCGGAGGGCGACGAGGTCTGCGCGCTGCTCTCCGGTGGCGGCTACGCGGAGTACGTCGCGGTCGACGCGGGCCTGGTGCTGCCGGTGCCGGACGGCGTCGGCCTCGTCTCGGCCGCCGCCCTCCCGGAGACGACGTCCACCGTCTGGTCGAACCTCGTGATGGTGGCCGGGCTCGGATCCGGCGACACCGTCCTCCTCCACGGCGGCGGGAGCGGGATCGGGACCACGGGCATCCAGATCGCCGCCGCCCTCGGCGCCCGCGTCGCCGTCACGGCCGGCAGCCCCCGCAAGCTCGAGGCGTGCCGCGCGCTCGGGGCCGACGTCCTGATCGACTACCACGAGGAGGACTTCGTCGAGCGGATCCGCGAGGCGACCGGCGGGCGCGGCGTCGACGTGATCCTCGACCCCGTCGGCGGCGACTACCTGGCCCGAGACCTGGAGGCGCTGGCCGTGGGCGGGCGCGTGGTGTTCATCGGCAACCAGTCCGGTGCGCTGGGCTCGCTCGACCTCGGGGTGCTGATGCGCAAGCGCGGGGCGGTGCACGCCACGACCCTCCGCGCCCGGCCCCTGGAGGAGCGGCGCGCGATCGTCGCGCGGGTGCGCGCGGAGGTCTGGCCGCTGGTCGCCGCCGGGACGGTGCGACCGGTGGTGGACGAGGTGGTCCCGCTCGCCGAGGCCGAGCGGGCGCACGACGTGATGCGCTCCTCCGGCCACATCGGCAAGCTGCTGCTCACCCCGTGACGCCCCGCACCGGAGGAGGCCCCCGCCGCCCGCGGTGAGCGGGAGCGGGGGCCTCCTCCGGTGATGCCCTCCGGCGGGGCGTCAGACCGCGGAGCGCAGGAGTCCGAGCGAGCGGTTGATGCCGTCGACGTCGACCGCGGCCGGATCGAACGAGGCTCCGGCGGCGAGGCCGAGAGCCTCGAGCGCCTCCGCGTGGTCGGCCGAGGACGGGTCGGTCGCCGCCCGCACCGTGTCGGCCCAGGCCGCGGGGCCTCCCGGCACGTCGAGCGGAGCCGCGCCGCGCGCGCCCGTGCAGCGCGGCAGAGCCGTCGACAGCGGCGCGATCGCCTCCAGGCGGATGACGTGGCGCCACTCGTCCTCGAGGTCGTAGACGTAGAAGAGCTCGTCCTGCTCCTGCTCGAGCACCTCGGCGAGCGCGACGCCCGCCTCGTCCACGAGGTCGGCGCCGAACTCCTCCGCGTCGGACGGCGAGCCGATCGGAGCCTGCTCCTCGTCGGGAACGCCCACGCTGAAGTAGTGCGGCTGCGCGTCGGTCCAGCCCAGCGAGAGCTGGAGCGCGAGGTGCAGATCGCGCAGCGACGACTCGGAGGAGAGCTCGAGGCGCCGCCAGACGACGGGCTTGGTCCCGAGCAGGGCGACGTGGAGCGCGTAGGCCGTCGCCGTGTCCTGGGTCGCCTCGTCGAGGATCTCGAGGCGGGTGGCCTCGCGCTCTCCGAGGAGGACGACCGTCGCGCGGACGACGGAGGCGAGGACGGGCGCCAGGCCCTCCGGCACCGCGTAGCCGAACTCGGGCGAGTGCAGCAGAAGCCCCAGCTCGGCGGTGTCGTCGAGCATCCGCTCCGCTGTGCCGACCATGCGCTCGCGCTCGTCGAGGGCCTCGTCGAGCGAGACTCCGGAGTCGGCGGCCAGCTCGTCGACCAGCTCGCCGACGACCAGGCCCGGGTGGATCTCGGCCTGGCAGGCGACGGCGATGCGGACCAGTACGGCGTCGGTGGTGGTGACCGCGCGCTCCTCCGGGGAGAAGGCGCCGTCCTCGGTGTCGGCGGCCGCCAGCGCGGTCTGGGCGCTGAGGATCCACTGCTCGAGGAAGCGGGCGACGTAGGCGATGCGCTCGGCGGCGGCCTCGTGCGCGTCGGAGCTGCGCCAGAGCACGGCGGCCTCGCCGAGACCTGCGGCGGATCCCTCCTGCTCGAGCACGGCGGAGCCGATCAGCGCGTCCCACCAGGCCGAGACCGGGATGCGGACGGAGTCGTCGCTCGGGGTGGATCCCGCGGAGGAGATGCCCGCCTCGACCGCGATCTCGCGGGCGGCGCGCTCGGTGAGGGTCGCGCCGTCGTCGGCGGCGAGGTGCTCTACCACGACGTCGGCGGCGTGCACCAGAGCGGTGGCGCGGACGGCGGAGAGCTGCTCCTCGGCCGGGACCTCGTCGAGCTCGTCGAGGTCGTCGAGGACGGCCTCCACGAAGGAGCCGGCGAGGTCGAGGACCTCGTCGAGGACGGCCTGGCACTCGTCCAGCTCCTCGTCGGTGCCGGTCCAGAGGTCCTCGTCGGTGAGGAAGTCGAGGAAGTGCTCGACGACCTCGGCGACGGTGAAGAGGGTGTCGTCGAGGTCGGCCTCGCTCTCCTCCCCCGACAGGTCGGCCTCGATCTGGTCGAAGACGGCCTCGAGCAGCTCGGCGTCGGGCTGGGCGAAGGAGCCGCGCGGGCGCAGGTCGCGGGTCATCGCGAAGAGGTCGGTCAGCACCTCGACGGCCTCGTCGGCCTCGAGGTGCTCGTGCTGCATGCCCACCTCGGCGAGGTGCGAGCGGTACCAGCTGCGGAACCGCACCATCAGCGCGGTCTCGGCCGTGCGGCCGCCGCCCTGACCGCCGGACCCGCCCTGACCGCCTCCGGATCGTCCCTGGTTGCGCTTCTTGCCCATGATTCCTCCGCGACCGCTCCACTCACGACGAAGCGCTCCAGCCTACCCAGTGCGGGCGCGCGGCGGCACGCGCGGTCGCCCCCTGTTCACCCTGTGCGCACCGGGTCCGCTCCCTCTGGTGCGGCCGATCGCCCGAGTCCCGGGATCAGCGCGCTGTGGGAGGCCTCGCCGCCCGGGCCCCTGCCACACGGGCCGCGATGATGAGAAATCTCGCAGCGATCGGGCGGCGAGGCTTGCGCTCGGCCCCCTCGCTTCGGTGGAGTGTCCGGATGACCGACACGACGGACACCGCCGAGACCGCTCCCGGGAAGGTGTCGCTCAAGCGGGTGATCACCGGACCGCTGCTGTTCGCCTTCATCGTGGGCGACACGCTCGGAGCCGGCATCTACACCCTGGTCGGCACGATGGCGGAGGACGTGGGCGGCGTGATCTGGCTGCCGCTGCTGATCGCGCTGGTCGTCGCCCTGCTCACCGCGGGCACGTACGCCGAGCTGATCACCAAGTACCCGCACGCCGGAGGGGCGGCGCGCTACGTGGACCGCGCGTTCGGGAAGCCGTACCTCTCGTTCCTGATCGGCTTCCTGATGATGGCGTCCGGCATCACGACGGCGGCCTCCCTGGCGAACGCGTTCGCGGGCGACTACCTCGGGGCTCTGCTGAACGTGCCGCCGATCCCGACCGCGATCGTCTTCATCGCGATCCTCACCCTGGTGAACCTGCGCGGGGTGAAGGAGTCGCTGACCGCGAACCTGGTCGCCTCGGTGATCGAGGTGAGCGGACTGGTCATCGTCATCGTCTGCGCCGCGGTCTTCTTCGGCTCCGGCGACGGCGACGCCTCCCGCGTGCTCGAGTTCAACCCCGACGTCGCTCCGCTGCAGGGGGCGTTCGCCGCCTCGATCGTCGCCTTCTTCTCGTTCCTCGGCTTCGAGGCCGCGGCGAACATGGCCGAGGAGGTGCGGAACCCCTCGAAGGTCTACCCGCGGGCCCTCTTCGGTGCGCTGATCACCGCCGCCGTGGTCTACCTCCTGATCGCGCTCGGCGCCGTGATCGTGCTGCCGAACGACGAGCTCGCGGCCTCCAGCGGCCCCCTGCTGGACGTGGTCGCGGCGAGCGGAGTGGCGGTGCCGCCGTGGCTGTTCGGCCTGATCGCGCTCGTCGCCATAGCGAACGGCGCTCTGCTGTTCATGGTGATGGCGTCGCGGGTCGGCTTCGGGCTCGCCACCTCCGGGCTGCTGCCGAGCGCCTTCGGGAAGGTGCTGCCGGGCCGCCGCACGCCGTGGGTGTCGATCGTGGTCGTCGGCGGAGTGACGATGCTGCTCAGCCTGATCGGCGACGTCGGCACGCTCGCCGAGACGACGGTGCTGCTGCTCCTGCTGGTGTTCATCGCGGCGAACGTGTCGGTGCTGGTGCTGAAGAAGGACCGCGTCGACCACGCCCACTACTCCGTGCCGCGGGTGGTGCCGGTGCTCGCGACCATCGCGAGCGTGGTGCTGCTGACGCAGCAGACGGGCGTGGTCTGGCTGGCGACAGCGGGCTACGTGGTCGTGGGGACGCTGCTGTTCCTCGCCACCCGCCTGGGGAAGCGGAAGCACGCGGAGCGGACCCCGGACTGATCCGGGCCGGCGGCGATCCGTCGCGAGCGGCCCGTCCGCGGATCCCCTGCGGGCCGTCCGCGGCGGATCGATCGCGGGGGGCGGTGAGGAGTGGGATCGTGAGGCTATGACCGTCACGCTCGAGCCGATGCCCGCCGCCGCTCTCGCCGCCTGGATGCGGGTCCAGCGCTCGGCGTACATCGAGGACCGGATGCGGGCGGGCGACGACGAGGCGGCCGCGACCCGCAACGCCGACGCCTCGTACGAGAAGTACTTCCCGGGCGGCTCCCCCGCCGCCGGGCACGACGTGCTCCTCGTCTCCGAGGACGGCCGCGCGGTCGGGTCGCTCTGGCTCGGCCCGCACCCGAGCGGACTCGAGGGCGTCGGGTACGTCTGGGACGTGCAGATCGACGCCGCCGAGCGCGGCCGCGGCCTCGGCCGGGCGGCGATGCTGCTCGCGGAGTCGCACGTCCGCTCCCAGGGCGGCTCCGCCCTCGCGCTGAACGTGTTCGGCTTCAACACCGCCGCGCGGGCTCTGTACGAGTCGCTCGGCTACGAGACGACGTCCCTGCAGATGCGCAAGCCGCTGGCCTGAGCGGGGCCGCTCGACGCCGGGCAGGGGCACGACCCGGTCGCGCAGAACGCCGCACGCCGTGCTCGAGGGCGGACGCCGACGGGCGCCCACCGACGAGCACGGCGGCGATGGTGGAACCGCCGGGGATCGGCGGGACCCTGCGGTCAGCTCGTGGAGGCGACGGCGGTCGGGTCGCCGGTGCCGGACGGACGCGGGGCGTCACCCGAACCCGTCGCCACCGACGCGCCGGTCGGAACGACGGTGCCGCCGGTCGCCATCCCCCGGCCGAAGGCCTGGCCCTGGAGGATCGCGCCGAGGTCGACGCCGGTCGCCGACCTGACGCTGTCGAACGTCGCGGCGAGACCCGCCGCCTGCTCGCGCGCGATGTGGGTGCCGGCGGTGTCGCCGCCGATCAGCGTCACCGAGCCGACGTTCTGGTAGCCCTTCGCGAACTCGGCCATGAGCGAGGGCAGCTGCCCGATGAGCTCGCGACCCAGGATCGCCTCCTGATTCTCGCGGAGCGCCTCCGCCTCGGCCGCGATGGCCGCCGCGCTCGCCTCGCCCTTCGCACGGATGGCCTCCGCCTCGGCGGTCGCGTTCGCGCGCAGCGCCTCGGCCTCGGCGCCCGCCTTGGCCCGCAGTGCGTGGGCCTCGGCCTCGGCGCGGGCGCTCACGGCGGCGGCCTCGGCGGCGGCGGACGCCTGGCGCGCCTCCGCCTGGCGCTGGACGGCGTACGCCTCGGCGTCCGAGACCTGCTGCGCGACCTGGCGGTCCGTCTCGGCCTTCTTCTCGCGTCCGTAGGCGTCGGCGTCGGCCTCGGTCTGACGGCGGTACTTCTCGGCGTCCGCGACGCGCTTGACGTCGGCGTCGAGCTCGGCCTGCCGGTTCTCGGCGCGCTGCACGAGGACGGCCTGCTCGCGCTCGGCGCGGGCCAGGTTCTCGGCCTGCTCGGCCTCGGCGTTGGCGCGGCCGACCTCGGACTTCGCGGCGGCGGTGTTCTTGTCGTAGGCGGTCTGCTCGATCAGGTTCGCCTCGTCCGTGGCCAGCTGGCGAGCCTTGACCTCGCGGGCCGCGTTGATCCGCGCGACGTCGGCCTCGCGGCGGACGCGCTCGATCTCCTGCGCACCGAGCGCCTCGATGTAGCCGTTGCGGTCGGTGACGCCCTGGATGGCGAAGGAGTCGAGGACGAGGCCCTGGGCGAGCAGGTCGCCCTTGATGCCCTCGGCGATCTCGTCTCCCAGCTTCTGCCGGTCCTGCATGACCTCCTCGACGCTGAGCTTCGCGACGACGCCGCGGAGGGCGCCCTCGAGCTGCTCGGTCGTGAAGACGTCGATGGACTGGTCCTGCGACGCGAAGCGCTCGGCGGCGGCGCGGACCTGGTCGGCCGTGGACCCGATCTTGACCAGGGCGACGCCCGCGAGGTGGATGGTCACGCCGTTCTTGGTCTGCGCGACCGGCTCCATCTTGATCTGGCGGGAGCGCAGCGAGATGCGGTCGGACCGCTGGGTCAGCTTGTTCACGAACGCGCCGCCGCCGGTGATGACGGTCATGTTCGAGGTGAGGCCGTCCTCGCCCTTCTGCTTCTTCCCGACGATCACGATCGCCTCGTCGGCCTGCGGCACCTGGTACCAGGCGCGGAAGAGGAAGAAGCCGATGAGGGCGATCAGCAGGAGTGCGCCGACGGCGACTCCGGCGAGGACGATCCAGAGGAGATCCGGTTCCATGGGCGGGCGACCTTTCGTCCGACCCGCGCGACGCGGGTACCTGAGAGACGTACAGGTTCCATCGTGTCACAGCGCCTCGGACGGCCGCGTCGGCCGGAGGGGGGATACTGCGGAGGCCGCCGAGAGCGGTTCACCATGAGGCGGGCCCGGAGGAGGACGCCACGAACGAGGGCGTCGCGCGGAGTTCCGCGGAGGAGATCAGTGCTGGGGTACCTGGACTCGAACCAAGAACAACTGAACCAGAATCAGCCGTGTTGCCAATTACACCATACCCCAATGGTCATCCGGAGGTGATCCCGGGACCAGGCGGCGACCGGATCGAGACCCGAGCGCCGAGAGACGACAGTACCCTACGCGAGCATCCCGCTCAAATCGAGCCGCGGACGACGCTGCCCTCGGACTCCGGGGCGGCCTCGCCGAGGCGGGCGCGGACGAGGTCGCGGTTGATCGCGGAGGCGACCTGGGCGCCCGATCCGGCGGCGACGATCAGCTGCTGCGGGCCGGGAGGGGTGACCTCGCCGGCGGCGTAGAGGCCGGGGACGGACGTGCGGCCACCGGCGTCGACGCGGAGGAAGCCGTCGACGTCGCGGTCGGGGCCGGCCGCGTCCAGGTAGTCCAGCGCGGGCGTCCAGACGGGTCGGACGAACGCCCCGGTGCGCGGGACGACGTCGCCGTCGACGAGGCGGACGCCGGTCATCTCGGCGCGCTCCCCGGCGAGGTCGGCGACCGGGCGCCGGTCGACCCGGATGCCGATGGAGGCCAGCAGCGACTCGTCGGCGTCGCTCACCGTCCCGACGCCGTTGGTGAAGACGATCAGGTCGGTCGACCACTGCGAGAGGAGCATGGCCCGCTCCGCGAGGTCGTCGGTCTCGCCGATCAGGGCGAGCGCCTCCCCCGCCTTCTCGTAGCCGTCGCACTCCATGCAGCTGTGCACGGCGGTGCCGTAGTAGGCGCGCAGGCTCGGGAGCGCGGGCGGCGTCTCGAGCAGTCCCGCGGCGACCACGACGGCGGTGGCGACGACGGAGCGGTCCGCGCTGCCGCGCACGCCGCGCGCGCCGACCACGAACTCGCCGCCGGAGCGCTCGACCGACGTGACGAGGGCGTTGTGCACCTCGGCGGCCTCGTAGCGCTCGAACTCCTCGCGGCCGAGGCGGCGCAGCTCGAGCGGCGAGATGCCGTCGCGGGTGAGGAACCCGTGCGAGTGCAGGGTCGCGGCGTTCCGCGGGCGGTTGCTGTCGAGCAGCAGCACGCTGCGGCGCGCCCGGACGAGGTTGAGCGCGGTCGAGAGCCCGGCGGGGCCCCCGCCGATCACGACGACGTCGTAGCGTCCGCCGACCGTCTCCGCCACGGTCAGGCCTGCCGGGAGGCGCCGAGGTGAGCGCCCAGGCGGTCGAGGCGGGCGATCGACTCCTGCTTGCCGAGGATCTCCATCGACTCGAACAGCGGCGGCGAGACGCGGCGCCCGGAGACCGCGGTGCGCAGCGGCCCGTAGGCGATGCGGGGCTTGAGGCCGAGGCCCTCGATCAGCGCGGAGGCGAGCGCCTCCTGGATCGAGGCCGTCAGCCACTCGGACGCGGGGACGAGCTCGAGAGCGCCGATCGAGGCGGCGAGCACCTCGCCGGCGTTCGCGGGCAGGCCCTTCAGCGCGTCCTCGTCGTACTCGAGCGCGTCGGAGGAGGTGAAGAGGAACCCGAGCATCCCGGGGGCCTCCCCCAGCAGGCCGATCCGCTCCTGCACGAGGGGCGCGGCGGCGTCGAGCACCGCGCGCTGCTCGGCGGTCGGCTCGCCCGCGAGCACTCCGGCCGCCACGAGGTACGGGATCGTCCGCTCGGTGAAGTCGTCGACGGCCAGGAGGCGGATGTGGTCGCCGTTGATCGACTCGGCCTTCTTGAGGTCGAAGCGGGCCGGATTGGGGTTCACGTCGGCGACGTCGAAGGCGGCGACCATCTCGTCGATCGAGAAGACGTCGCGGTCGTGCGTGAGCGACCAGCCGAGCAGGGCGAGGTAGTTGACCAGGCCCTCCGGGATGAAGCCGCGGTCGCGGTGGTGGAAGAGGTTCGAGGACGGATCGCGCTTGGAGAGCTTCTTGCTGCCGTCGCCCATCACGTAGGGGAGGTGCCCGAAGCGCGGGACGAAGGTCGTCACTCCGATGTCGATCAGCGCGTGGTACAGCGCGATCTGCCGGGCGGTCGAGGGGAGGATGTCCTCGCCGCGCAGCACGTGGGTGATCTGCATGATCGCGTCGTCGACCGGGTTCACCAGCGTGTAGAGCGGCTGGCCGTTGGGGCGCACCACGACGAAGTCGCTGAAGGAGCCGGCGGGGAACGTGATCGGGCCGCGGACCAGGTCGTCGAAGGACAGGTCGGCGTCCGGCACGCGCAGGCGCAGCGCCGGGGCGCGGCCCTCGGCGCGGAAGGCGGCGCGCTCCTCCTCGGTGAGATCGCGGTCGTGGTTGTCGTACCCGTGCTGCTTCGCGCGGCCGGCCGCCTCGTTGCGCGCGTCGATCTCCTCGGCCGTGGAGTAGCTCTCGTAGAGGTGCCCCGAGGCCGTCAGGCGCGCGATCACGTCGAGGTAGACATCGGTGCGCTCGGACTGCCGGTACGGGCCGTGCGGGCCGCCGACTCCGACGCCCTCGTCCCAGTCGAGCTTCAGCCAGCGCAGCGCGTCGAGGATCTGCTCCACGCTCTCCTCGCTGTCGCGGGCGGCGTCCGTGTCCTCGATGCGGAAGACGAACGTGCCGCCGGTGTGGCGCGCGTACGCCCAGTTGAACAGGGCGGTGCGGATGAGGCCGACGTGCGGGGTCCCGGTCGGCGAGGGGCAGAAGCGGACGCGGACGTCGCTCCCGGTCGCGGTCGTGAACGGGTGCGCGTCCGGCGCGCTTTCCAGGGGCGGGGTGAGCTCAGACATACGAGGCCGATCCTACCGGCGGGAGCCGGTGCGGCGCCCGGGATCGCGGGGGCCGTGGCGCCTCCGCCCCGGGCACGGTGCGCGCCTCGCGGCGACTGCTTCTACCGGACAGCACTGCTCCGAGTCAACGGACTCCCCGAGCGAGCAGGAGCAGTGGTGCGCTGACCCCGGGCCTCTCGTCGAGAGGGCCCGAGCGCCGCACCGCAGGCCGCGCCGGGCCTCCGCGCGAGCGTGCCCGGAAGGAGCACTGATGAGCACGATCGATCTCGACCCCCGCACCGACCGCCCGAGCGCCCTCACCGAGGCGGCACGGGAGGAGAAGGACGCCCGCACGCTCTCGCTCTTCCAGGCCGCGGTGAGCGCGGAGGCCGCCGAGGGCGCGCGCATCCGCGAGCGCATCGTGCTCGACCACCTGGGCCTGGCCGAGGCCATGGCCCGCCGGGTCTCCAGGAGCGGAGGCGACTGGGCGGATCTGCGCCAGGTCGCCTACGTGGGCCTCGTGAAGGCCGCCCGCCGCTTCACTCCCGAGCGCGGCGACAGCTTCGCCGCGTTCGCCGTCCCCACGATCACCGGCGAGCTCAAGCGCCACCTCCGCGACCTCGGCTGGATGATCCGGCCGCCGCGCGGCGTGCAGGAGCTGCACCGCCGCTCCGCCGTCGTCGCCGACGAGCTCGCGCAGGAGCTCGGCCGTCACCCCACCGACCAGGAGATCGCCCGCCGCCTCGGAGTGGACGCGGCGGAGGTGGCCGACGCGCGCCTCGCGGGGCATCCGCTCTCCCTCGACGAGACCGTGGGCGAGGGCGGCGTCGGCCTGGGCGACACCCTCGGCGGCGAGGACGAGCGGCTGCTCGAGATCGACCGGCGGCACGGGCTCGCCGAGGCCCTCGCCGAGCTCGAGGAGGGCCAGCGCGAGCTCCTGCGCATGCGCTTCGTCGAGGAGCGGACCCAGCAGCAGATAGCCGACGCCCTGGGGACGACGCAGATGCAGGTCTCGCGCCTGCAGCGGCGGATCCTCGCGCAGCTCGCCGACCGGCTAGGCGCCCCCTCGCGCAGCCATCAGCCGCGCGCTCCCCGGGCCCGCGTGGCCACGGTCACTCCGGTCCGACCGGCGACGCGGCTGAAGTCCGCCTGAGGTGGGCCTCGGCACGCGACGGGAGCGACGAGAGGGCGGCGAGGACGTCGTCGACCTGGACCGCGAGCAGCGCCGGGTCCGGCTCGGCGGAGAAGACATCGCCGCGGCGGAGGGAGGCGTCGGTCAGCACGACGTGCGGACCCGAGGCCGGAGGACCCCAGGCCTCGGGAGGTGCCGGACCGAAGATCACGACCGAGGGGACGCCGTAGGCGGACGCGAGGTGCGCGGCCCCGGTGTCGACGGTCACCACGACCTCGGCGGCCGCGACGACCGCGGCGAACCCGCTGAGCGCGAGCTCCCCCGCCAGTACCTCGCCCGTGCCGGCGAGCTCGGCGACGCGGCGGGCGCGGTCGGCCTCGTTCGCGCCCCCGGTGTAGACGACGCGGTGCCCCTCGGCGGTGAGGGAGCGGGCCACCGCGGCGAAGCGCTCCTCCGGCCACTCGCGCGAGCCGTAGAAGGCCCCGATGTGCACGACGGCGGCTCCGGGGGCCGAGGCGGGCTCCTCCGGGACGGCGATCGCGACGTCCTCGGGGTCGGCGTCGAGACCGATCGAGTTCACCAGGCGGGCCCAGCGGGCGCGCTCGAGCTCGCCGTCGATCCAGAGCGGCCGCGGGTCCTCCGGGCCCGTGCCCGGGTCCAGCGCCGGGACGCGGAACTCGAGAGTGCGCTCGGGCGCGATCTCGCGCAGCCGCAGCCGCGACTCCGGGCCGTTGCCGTGGAGGTTCACGCCGAGCTCGACCCGGCCGGCGGCCATCGGCAGCGGGTCGTCGAGTCCGCGGAGGGTGGGCACGAGCGCGTCCAGGCCCTCGACCAGGTCGACGATCGGCTCGAGCCAGGGCGTGGTCGCCATGATCAGCCGGTGGTCCGGGAAGCCGCGGCGCAGGGCCTTGAGCGCCGGGACGGCGACGAGCAGGTCGCCGAGCTTGAGGGCGCGCAGCGCGAGGATCTCCGGAGTCCCGTCCGGGGCGGTGAGAGCGCGCACGGCGCCTCCTTCCTGTCGGAGTCCCCGTACCCCGCTGCGCGCACCTCAGACGCGCCGCCCGCAGATGCGAGCGACGCGCCCGGAGGGACCGACTTCTCCGGAAGGGGGTTTACATCCCCGGTCGAGGGGTACGAGGAGAAGGTGAACGACTCCTCCTCCTGGAGCGCCGACGAGCGCGCGAGGGCCCCGCGCCTGCGGGGGATCCTCTTCGACCGCGATGCGACGCTCGTGGTCGACGTGCCCTACAACGGCGACCCGGCGCAGGTCTCCCCGATGCCCACCGCCCTCGCGGCGGTCGAGCGGGCGCGCGAGGCGGGGCTGGCCGTGGGCGTGGTCACCAACCAGTCCGGGATCGCCCGCGGGATCATCGACCGCGGCCAGGCCGACGCGGTGAACCGGCGCGTGGACGAGCTCTTCGGCGGCTTCGACGTGTGGATGCTCTGCCCCCACGGCCCGGAGGACGGCTGCTCCTGCCGGAAGCCCCGGCCCGGCATGGTGCTCGGCGCCGCCGAGCAGCTGGGACTGCCGGCACGGTCCCTCGCCGTGATCGGCGACATCGGGGCCGACGTCGGCGCCGCCGCCGCGGCCGGCGCCCGTGGAGTGCTGGTGCCGACTCCGATCACCCGCGCCGAGGAGGTGGACGCCGCTCCGCTGCAGGCGGCGACGCTCCTCGAGGCGGTCGAGCTGCTGCTCGCGATGCAGCCCGACGAGGACGTCGAGTGAGCCGCCGCGTGCTCGTCGCCCGCCTGGACAGCGCGGGAGACGTCCTGCTGTGCGGACCCGCCGTCCGCGCGATCGCGGCCGACGCCGAGGTGCTGCTGCTGAGCGGTCCGCAGGGGGCGCCCGCGGCCGCGCTGCTGCCGGGTCCCTCCTCCGTCCGCACCTGGTGGTGCCCGTGGATCGGCGACGCCTCCCGCCCCGTCGACTCCGAGCTCGTCGACGAGCTGCGCGCGATCGTCGAGGAGTTCGCGCCGGACGAGGCCGTGATCCTCACCTCCTTCCACCAGTCGCCGCTTCCGCTGGCCCTGCTGCTCCGCCTCGCCGGTGTCGCCCGCATCACGGGCGCCTCGGTCGACTTCGCGGGCGCCCTGCTCGATGTGCGCCTCGTCCCGGGCGAGACCCTCGAGGAGGACCAGCCGGAGCCGGAGCGCGCGCTCGCGATCGCGGCGGCGGCCGGCTTCGCGCTGCCCGCCGGCGACGACGGACGGCTCCGCGTGCGCCGCGAGGGCGTGCTGCCCGCCGCTCTCGAGGGGATCGGCCCCTACGCGGTCGTGCACCCCGGGGCAGCCGTCCCCGCCCGCGCCTGGCCCGCGGCGAACGCGGCCCGCGCCGTCGAGCTGCTGGCGGACGCGGGCCTCGCCGTCGTCGTCACCGGCGGCCCGGGCGAGCGCTCCCTCACAGCCGAGGTCGCGGGCTCCCGCGGCATCGACCTCGGCGGGGCGACGGACTTCCCCGGCGCCGCCGAGGTGCTGGCCGGCGCCGAGGTCGTGATCTGCGGCAACACCGGCCCCGCGCACCTCGCCGCCGCGGTCGGCACCCCCGTGGTCAGCCTCTTCGCGCCGG
Source organism: Rathayibacter sp. AY2B9 (assembly GCF_002931595.1). Lineage (NCBI taxonomy): Bacteria > Bacillati > Actinomycetota > Actinomycetes > Micrococcales > Microbacteriaceae > Rathayibacter > Rathayibacter sp. AY2B9. The sequence goes on along the minus strand of NZ_PSUB01000005.1, from coordinate 120,775 downwards.
TCGTCCCGGCCGTGCGCTGGGCGCCCTACGGCGTCCCGGTCGCGCTGCTCGGCGACCAGGAGGCGCCCTGCGCCGGCTCGCGCGCCCGCGTGTGCCCCGTCCCCGGCCATCCCTGCCTCGCGGGGGTGAGCGCCGAGGAGGCGGTCGCCGCCGCCCTCCGACTCCGACCCACGACTTCCCCGAGAGAGGCCATCGCATGAGGATCCTGCTCTGGCACGTGCACGGCGGCTGGGCGGACGCCTTCGTCCGCGGCGCCCACACCTACCTGCTCCCCACGACTCCGGCCCGCGACGGCTGGGGCCTGGGCACCGGCGGCCGCGACTGGCCGAGCGCCGTCGAGATCGCGCCCGAGGAGCTGCACGACGCCGACGTCGACGCGGTCCTCCTCCAGAGGCCCGAGGAGCTCGCCGAGGCCGAGCGCCTGCTCGGGCGACGCCTCGGCCGCGACGTGCCCGCCGTCTACGTGGAGCACAACACCCCCCGCGGGGACGTGCCGGACAACCGCCACCCGTTCGCCGACCGCGACGACCTGCTGATCGTCCACGTCACCCACTTCAACGCCCTGATGTGGGACACCGGATCGACGCGGACGACGGTGATCGAGCACGGGATCCACGACCCGGGTCCCCTCTACACCGGCGAGCTGCCGCACTTCGGCGTGGTCGTCAACGAGCCCGTCCGCCGGGGCCGGGTCGCCGGGACCGACCTGCTCCCCCGCTTCGGCGCCGTCGCTCCGCTGGACGTCTTCGGGATGAAGACCGACCGGCTCGCCGAGCTGCCGGGCCTGGAGGACGTGACGGTCCTCGGCGACGTCCGCACGCAGGCGATGCACGCGGCCCTGGCCCGCCGCCGGGTCTACCTGCACCCGTTCCGCTGGACCTCCCTCGGCCTCGCGCTGCTGGAGGCGATGCACCTCGGGATGCCCGTCGTCGCGCTCGACGTGACGGAGGCGGGGCGCGCCGTCCCGCCCGAGGCCGGAGCGGTCTCGAACGACCTCGACGCCCTCGTCGCCTCGGCCCGGGCGCTCGTCGAGGACCCGGACCGCGCCGCCCGCGCCGGCGCCGTCGCCCGCGAGGCCGCGCTCGCGCGCTACGGCCTCGCCCGGTTCCACCGCGACTGGGACGAAGTCCTCGCCGACCTCCCCGGACGCCGGTCGCCGGAGCCCGCTCTGGAAGGGAGCACCCGATGAAGCAGCACCTCTCCGCCGCGCCCGCGCTGACGATCGCCATGGTCTCGGAGCACGCGAGCCCGCTGGCGACCCTCGGCGGCGTCGACGCCGGCGGCCAGAACGTCCACGTGGCGGCGCTCGCCGACGCGCTCGCCCGCCGAGGCCACCGCGTCGTCGTCTACACCCGCCGCGACGACCCCTCCCTCCCCCGGCGCGTGCCCTTCACCTCGGGAGTCGAGGTCGTGCACATCGACGCCGGGCCGCAGCGCCGGGTGTCCAAGGACGAGCTGCTGCCCTTCATGGGCGACTTCGCCGTCGACCTCGCCGAGGAGTGGCTGCAGGAGCGGCCGGACCTCGTGCACAGCCACTTCTGGATGTCCGGGGTCGCCGCGCTCGACGCCTCCGAGCGGGTGGAGCGAGCCACGGGTCGGCGCGTGCCCGTCCTCCAGACCTTCCACGCGCTGGGCGTGGTCAAGCGCCGCCAGCAGGGCGCGCTCGACACCAGCCCCGAGGAGCGCGCCTGGCTCGAGCCCGGAGTGGGCCAGAAGGCCGACGGCGTCGTCGCCACCTGCTCGGACGAGGCCTTCGAGCTCAAGGGGCTCGGCGTGCCGACCTCGCGCATCTCGGTGGTGCCCTGCGGTGTCGACATCGACCGGTTCTCGGTCGAGGGCCCGGTCGCGCCCCGCGGCGAGCGCTCGCGGCTGATGACCATCGGACGCCTGGTGCCGCGCAAGGGCATGGGCATCGCGATCGAGGCGCTCGCGCACCTGGTCGCGGCCGGCCACGACGCCGAGCTCGTCGTCGTCGGGGGATCCGGCTCCGGCGACGCGCTGACGGCGGACCCCGAGTACCAGCGGCTGCACGGCGTGGCCGAGAGCCTCGGCGTCGCGGACCGCGTCGACTTCGTCGGCCAGCTCTCGCAGACCGAGATGCCCGCGATGCTCCGCTCGGCCGACGTCGTGGTCTGCGCGCCCTGGTACGAGCCGTTCGGCATCACTCCGCTCGAGGCGATGGCCTGCGGCGTGCCGGTCGTCGCCTCCTCCGTGGGCGGCCTGATCGACACCGTGGTCGAGGACGTCACCGGGGTCCACGTGCCTCCGCGCGACCCGGTCGCCCTGGCCGCCGCCCTCGGCTCGCTGCTGGAGGACCCCGACCGCGCCCGCGCCTACGGGGCCGCCGGCCGCGAGCGCGTCGAGTCCCGCTACTCCTGGGACCGCGTCGCCGCCGACACCGAGCGCGCCTACGTCACGACCCTCGCCGGCCTCGGCGACGAGTCGCTCCTCACCGGCGCCACGAGCGCACCCTCATCCCCCACCACCCGGAAGGCGGCTCCGCGACGATGACCATCGACACCGCGACCATCGACACCGTTCTGGACACCCCGGCCGACGCCGCCCGGCGCCTCGTCGACGACCACGTGGCGCGCGCGCTCGACGCGGTCGCGCAGCTGGAGCGCCACTCCGACAGGATCGCCGCCTGGGGCGTCGAGCTCGCCGACCGCCTGCACTCCGGCGCGCGCCTGCTCGCCGCGGGCAACGGCGGCTCCGCGGCGGAGGCGCAGCACCTCACCGCCGAGCTCGTCGGCCGCTTCGACGGCGACCGCGTCCCCTTCTCCGCCATCTCGCTGCACGCCGAGACGTCGAGCCTGACCGCGATCGGCAACGACTACGGCTTCGACCACGTGTTCTCGCGCCAGGTCACCGCGCACGCCCGGGCGGGGGACGTCGTGGTGCTGCTCTCCACCAGCGGACGCAGCGCGAACCTCCTCCACGCCGCGGAGGCCGCCCGCGCGGCGGGCGCCCGGTCGTGGGCGCTGACCGGCGAGGGGCCGAACCCGCTCACCGAGCTCTGCGACGAGGCGATCGCCCTCGAGGGCCACGGCTCCAACGTGCAGGAGGCGCAGCTGGTGCTCGTGCACGCGCTCTGCCGGGCCTTCGAGCACCGGATCCGCGCGCGGACGGCGGCCGCCGCGTGAGCCGCCTGCGCCTCGTCGTCGTCGGCGACGTGATGCTCGACGTCGACCTCTCCGGACCCGCCGAGCGGCTGAGCCCGGACGCCCCCGTCCCCGTGGTCGACGTGTCGGCCCGCAGCGCCCGCGCCGGCGGTGCCGGGCTCGTCGCCCGGATGCTCGCCCGCGACGGGCACGAGGTGACGCTGGTGACCGCGCTCGCCGAGGACTCGGATCCGGACGTGGCGGAGCTGCGCGCCGAGCTGTCCGGCGTCCGCCTGGTCGCCGGGCCCTCGGGAGCGCCGACGCCGGTGAAGACCCGCGTCGCCGCCTCCGGCCAGGCCGTCGTGCGGATCGACCGCGGCTGCGAGACGCCGCCCGTCCCCGGCGTCACCGACGCCATGCTCGCCGCGCTCGCCGACGCCGACGCCGTGATCGTCGCCGACTACGGCCGCCGCCTGACCGAGGAGCCGTCGCTCCGCACGGCGCTCGACGCGCTCACCGTGCCGCTGGTGTGGGATCCGCACCCGCGGGGCTCGCAGCCGGTCGCCGCCACCTCCCTCGCCACCCCGAACCTGGCCGAGGCCACCGCCTTCTCGGGAGCCGTCGGCCGCGGAGTGACGCGCGCCGAGTCCGCCGCGACCACCCTCCTCGAGCGCTGGGGCTGCGGTGCGGTCACCGTGACGATGGGATCCTCCGGCGCACTGCTGCGCTCCCGCGGCGCCGGCGTCCCGGTCGTCGCACCGGCCGTCGCCGTGCCGCCCACCGACCCGTGCGGCGCGGGCGACCGGTTCGCCGCCTCCGCCGCCGTCGCCCTCGCCGAGGGCGCGAGCACCTCGGAGGCGGTGCAGGCGGCGGTCGCCGCGGCCGGCGCCTACCTCCTCGCGGGAGGGGTCGCCTCACTGTCCGCTCCCGCCGACGCCGCACCCCTCCACGGCGGCGGGGTGGACGCCCTGCGCGTCGCCGAGTCCGTCCGCGCGGCAGGAGGAACGGTGGTCGCGACGGGCGGCTGCTTCGACCTGCTCCACGCCGGCCACGCCCGCACCCTCTCCGCCGCACGCGCTCTCGGCGACTGCCTGATCGTCTGCCTCAACTCGGACGACTCCGTCCGGCGCCTCAAGGGCGCGGCGCGGCCGATCATCCCCGAGGACGACCGCGTCGACCTGCTGCTCGCGCTCGAGTGCGTCGACGCCGTGCTGGTCTTCGGCGAGGACACGCCGGACGAGGCGCTGCGCCGCATCCGCCCCGACGTCTGGGTGAAGGGCGGCGACTACTCCGCCGAGTCCCTCCCCGAGACGGCGACGGTGGCGGAGTGGGGCGGCCGGGTCCTGACCGTGCCGTACCACCCGGGCCGCTCGACCACCCATCTCGCCGCCGCGCTCGCGCGCGTCGGCTGACCCGCGGCCCACGAGGCCTGCAGACCACCCCCGGAAGGAAACCATGAGCACCACTCCCACCCCCATCGGCCGCGTCCTGATCACCGGAGGAGCCTCCGGGCTCGGTGCGGCCGTCGCCGCCGCGGTCACCGCCGCCGGCGGCACGCCGATCGTGCTCGACCGCGACGTCTCGTCGGTTAAGGAGGGCGTCGCCGCCTACCAGGTCGACGTCGCGAAGACCCGCGAGGCCGAGAAGGCGGTCGTCGAGATCGCCCGCGAGCACGGCGGGCTCGACGCCGTCGTGACCGCGGCCGGCATCGACCGCTGCGGCCGCCTCGTCGACGTGGAGCCGGAGGAGTGGGAGCGCGTCATCTCCGTCAACCTCCTCGGCACCGCGGCCGTCGTCCGGGCGGCGCTGCCCTTCCTCACCGAGACCCACGGCCGCGTCGTCACCGTCGCCTCCTCGCTCGCGATCAAGGCCGTCTCGGACGCGACCGCGTACTGCGCCTCGAAGTTCGGCGTGCTCGGCTTCACCCGCGCGCTCGCGGCCGAGACCAAGGGCGAGATCGGAGTGACCACGCTGATCCCGTCGGGCATGAAGACGCGCTTCTTCGACGACCGCGACGAGCAGTACAAGCCGGGCCCGGACGCGCTGCTGAACGACCCGGAGAACGTGGCGAACGCCGTCATGTTCGTCCTCGGCCAGCCGCGCGGCTGCGAGGTCCGCGAGCTCGTCATCACGCACGAGGAGGAGCCGTCCTGGCCGTGATCCGCTGATCCGGGCGCGCCCCGGATCCCCCTCCGCGAGACGCCGCCTCGGTCCGCACGCCCCGGCGCGTCGCGTACCGAGGCGGCGTCTCGCGGTTCAGCGGGTGGAGGCGAGCACCCCGCGGACGTCCTCGAGCACCGCCTCGACGCGCACATCGCCGACGAACGTGACGTCGTGCTCGCAGCGCGGAGCGGTCCAGCCGACCTGCGTGGCGTCGCGCCCGCAGACCGGGCAGTGCGTGGTCCAGCTCAGCTGCACCCGGTGGCGCTGCCGCCCGAGGGCCGCGGCGTTGATCGCGTTGCCCACCCAGAAGACCCCGACCGTCGGAGCGCCGACCGCGGCGGCGAGATGGCGTGGTCCTGAGTCGTTGCCGAGCACGAGGTCGGCGAGCGAGAGCAGCGGAGCGAGGTCCGGGAGGTCCACGACGCCCGCCCAGGAGACCGCTCCCGGCGCTCCGGCGACGATCTCGTCGGCGGCGGGCACGTCCGAGGCGTCGCCCACCATCAGCACGCGCGCGCCGTCCGCCAGCAGCTCCGTCGCCACGGCGGCGAAGGAGGCGGCGGGCCAACGCCGGCGGGGATCGGTCGCGCCGGGGTGGATCAGCACCAGCGGGCCGCCCGCGGGCAGCGCCGCGGCGAGGCGGTCCCGCCGCTCCGGATCCACGGCGAGCGCCGGCTCGAGGCGGGTCGCGGGCGCTCCGGCCAGCCCGACGATCTCGAGCGCCCGCAGCATCTCGTGCTGGTAGTAGACGTAGGGGATCGTGCGCTCGAGCTCCGCGGCGTCGTCGGTGCGCGACCCGATCGTGTGGCGCGCGCCGAGGCGCTGGAGGAACGGGTTGGAGTAGCGCCCGCCGCCGTGCAGCTGCACGGCCAGGTCGAAGCGGCGTGCGCGCATCCGCTCGGTGAAGTCCTCGACGACCCGGGGGTCCTCCCCCTCTCCGTCGCGGACGCCCTGCGCCACCGGCAGGATCTCGACGTCGGCGATCGGCGACTCGACGCCCGTCAGCAGGACCCGGTGCGCGGGCGTCCCGAGCAGGGTGATCTCGGCTCCCGGGTAGGCGGCCGCGAGGGCGTCGACGGCGGGCAGCGCGAACAGCAGGTCGCCGAGTCCGCCGCCGCGCAGGACGGCGATCCTCTCGACTCCGGCGAAGGGCTCTCGGAGGGGGGCGATGGCGACCACGACGGGTTCCTCTCAGGTGCGGAGGGCGCGCGGGCGCCGCTCCGGGGACGGTGCACTCCTCCACTTCCCCGCCGGGGCCGATCCGAAACCGGATCGGGGGCGAGCCCGTCGCCGATCCGGGGGCGGATTCCGGAGGCGGCGTGTCTAGGCGCGCACCACCCGGGTACCGGACGGATGCGTCCGCCACTCCGCGGGCGCCCCCGACCGAGAGGTGACCGTGACCATCGACATCACGACCCCCGCCACGACCGCCGCCGACGCCGTCCGCCGCGCGCGGACCGCGTTCCCCGCGTGGGCCGCCACCGCGCCCGCCGAGCGCGGCGCCCTGCTCCGTGCCGCCGCCCACCGCGTGGCCGAGCACGAGCAGGAGCTCGCCGACCTCAACACGCAGGAGACGGGCAAGCCCGCCGGCGACGCGCTGGGCGGCGTGCGCGCCGGTGTCGACACGCTGCTCCAGTACGCCGAGCTCGGCCCGCTTCACCGCGGGAGGAGCCTGCGCGGAGGGGCTCTCAACGTCGATCTGGCCCTGCCGCACCCGCGCGGTGTCGTGCTCGCCCTCACTCCGTGGAACGACCCGGTCGCCGTCGCCGCGGGCCTCCTGGGCGCCGCGATCGTCTCCGGGGATGTCGTCGTGCACAAGCCGAGCGAGCGCAGCCCGGGCACGGGCGCCCTCTTCACGAGCATCCTCGCCGAGGCGCTGCCCGAGGGCGTGCTGACCCTGGTCGAGGGTGACGGGGCGGTCGGCGACGAGCTGGCGCGCACCGAGGGCGTCGACGTCCTCGCCCACGTCGGCTCGACCGCCACCGGCCGCGCGCTCGCCCGGGTCGCCGCCGTCACCGGCGCGCACGTGATCCTCGAGAACGGCGGCAACGACGCGCTCGTCGTCGACCGCGACGTCGACCCGGTCTGGGCCGCCGAGCAGGCCGCGCTGGGCGCCTTCGCCAACGCCGGCCAGATCTGCACCTCCGTCGAGCGGATCTACGTGCACCGCGACATCGCCGAGGCGTTCACGGCGGCGCTGGTCGCCGAGGCCGACCGCTGGAGCGCGGGCCCGCTCCCCCGCCTCGTCGACGCCCGCATGCGCGACGCCGTCCACGAGCACGTCACGGAGGCGCTCGGCAGCGGCGCGCGCGCCCTCACCGGCGGCACTCCCGGGGACGGCACCTTCTACCCCGCGACCGTCCTGGCCGACTGCACCGAGTCGATGCTGGTGATGACGGAGGAGACCTTCGGGCCCGTCGCGCCGATCCGCGTCGTCGACTCCTTCGACGAGGGCCTGGACCTGGCCGCCGCGAGCCCCTACGGCCTGGCCGCCTCGATCCTCACCGCCGACATGGAGCACGCCCATCGGGCCGCGGCGACGCTGCCGGTCGGCACCGTCAAGGTCAACGGCGTCTTCGGAGGAGCGCCGGGCGGCAGCGCCCAGCCCCGCGGAGCATCCGGCTCCGGCTTCGGCTACGGCCCGGAGCTGCTCGACGAGATGACCACCACCACGGTCGTGCACTTCGGCCTGCCCGTTCTGCCGGGAGGCGCGCGATGAGCCTCGAGGGCTCGGCGCTCCAGCGGGCGAGCGCCCTCCTGGCGCACGTCCACGAGCGCCCGCCCGTCGTCGCCGTGATCGGGGACCTCATCCTCGACTCCTGGTGGCTCGGCGAGGCGGAGCGCGTCACGCGGGAGGCGCCCGCGCCGGTCCTGCGGCTCGAAGACGTCGTCGACGTCGCGGGCGGGGCCGCCAACACCGCCGCCAACCTGCACGCGCTGGGCGCCGTCGTCCGCACGGTCGGCGTGGCCGGACGCGACTCCGAGGGCGACCGGCTCGTGCGCGCCCTCGAGCGGGCCGGCCTGGACACCTCCCGGGTCGTCCGCACCGGCGCCGCGACGACGATCAAGACCCGCGTGGTCGGCGGCGACAGCGTGATGCTGCGCGTCGACTCCGGCCCGCACCGCCCGGCCGACGACGAGCTGGCCCTGCTCGCCGGTGCCGCCGCCGAGGCCGCCGCGGGCGCCGACGCCGTCCTGGTCTGCGACTACGGCTCGGGGATCCTCCACGAGGCCGTCGAGCGCCTGCTCGCCGTCGGGCGCCCCGGCCTCCTCGTGATCGACGCGCACGAGCTCGCCGACTGGGCCTTCGCCCGGCCGGACCTCGTCACCCCGAACGCCAAGGAGGCGGAGCGGCTGCTCGGCGGCTCCCTCGGCCGCGGGACGGAGCGGGCCGCCGCCGTGCGCGACGCGGCGGACGACCTGCGCGCCCGCTCCGGCGCCCGGCACGTCGTGGTCACCCTCGACCGGGACGGCTCCACCGCCCTCGACGCCGACGGCACGGTCAGCCGCACCTTCGCTCAGCCCGCGGAGGAGAAGCAGGCGTCCGGCGCCGGCGACACCTTCGCCGCGACCGCCACCCTCGCCCTCGCCGCCGGCCGCTCCCTGGCCACCGCCGTCGATCTGGCGCAGGCCGCCGCCGACGTGGTCGTGCAGCGCCCCGGCACCTCCGTCTGCTCGGGCGACGACCTGCTCGCCTCCCTCGCCGCTCCCGGCGCCGTCGTGCTCGGCGAGGACGCCCTCGTCGAGGTCCTCGCGGAGCAGGCGCGCCGCGGTCGCCGCGTGGTCTTCACCAACGGCTGCTTCGACGTCCTGCACCGCGGCCACACGGCGTATCTCCGCCAGGCCCGCGAGCTCGGCGACGTGCTCGTGGTCGCGGTGAACGACGACGACTCCGTCCGGCGGCTGAAGGGCGAGGGACGGCCGATCAACCCGGAGGGCGACCGCGCGGGCGTGATCGCCGAGCTGGGCTGCGTCGACTACGTGACGCTCTTCGGCGGAGACACCCCCATCCCGCTGCTCGAGCGCGTGCAGCCCGACGTCTACGTGAAGGGCGGGGACTACAACCCCGACATGCTCGCGGAGGCGGCCGTCGTGCGCTCCTACGGGGGTGTCGTCACCACGGTCGGCTACGTCTCGGAGCACTCCACGACCGAGATGGTCCAGCGCATCCGATCGGCCGCGCCGTGACCAGCCGCCGGTGGTCGGGGCGCTGGGGGGTCCCGGAGGCTCCCCGGCAGCCGCTGATCGACGTGCTGGTGCCGACGGTCGGCCGCCGTGCCGAGCTCGCCGCCACGCTCGCCGGACTCGCCGCCCAGGACGACCCGCCCTTCCGCGTGATCGTGAGCGACCAGTCCGACGACGCGGTCGCCGAGAGCGACCCGACGATCCTCGCGATGCTGCGCGTGCTGGAGGCGCAGGGCCGGGCTCCGGTGGTCCGCCGGCACCTGCCCCGGCGCGGGCTCGCGGAGCAGAGGCACTACCTCCTCTCCCTCGCCACCGCCCCGGCCGTCCTCTTCCTCGACGACGACGTGTGGCTCGAGCCGGGCACGCTCTCGCGGCTGCACGAGGCCCTCGAGCGCCTCGACTGCGGCTTCGTCGGCTCCGCGGTGCAGGGCCTGTCCTACCTCGAGGACGTGCGCCCTCACGAGACCGAGTCGTTCGAGACCTGGGAGGAGCGCGTGGAGCCCGAGCGGGTGCGGCGCGGAACCCCTGAGTTCGAGCGCTGGCCGCTGCACAACGCGGCGAATCTCACGCACGTCGCCGCCCGCCTCGACGTCCCGGAGGGCGCCTGGCGCGCGTACCGGGTCGCCTGGCTGGGCGCGTGCGTCCTCTACCGCCGCGACGCCCTCCTGGCCGTCGGCGGCTTCGACTTCTGGGAGCAGCTGCCCCCGGAGCACAGCGGTGAGGACGTCGCCGCGCAGTGGCGCGTCATGGAGCGCTTCGGCGGCGCGGGCCTCGTGCCCAGCGGCGCCGTGCACCTCGAGACGCCCACGACGGTCACCGACCGGCGCGTCGACGCCTTCGACCGGCTCTTCGCCGAAGAGCACTCGTAACACTCAGCAAGGCGACGAAAGGACAGCACGATGGACGCACCCAACCCGATCCAGATCCAGAAGTACCTCTCGGGCATCGACTACCCCGCCTCGAAGGACACGATCGTCGAGACCGCCGAGAAGGAGGGCGCGGACGGCGACGTCCTCGAGGCCCTCCGTGCGATCCCGGACGGCGACTACGAGAAGCCCACCGACGTGAGCTCGGCCGTCTCGAAGGTCTGACCACCCTCAGCGGGACGCCGCTCCGGTGCACGGCACGCCGTGCCTGCCGTACCGGAGCGGCGTCCCGCGACCGGCGATCGGCCGGCGCGGAGAGCCGGGGTCAGGCGGAGGCGTGCTCGCGCTCGCGCAGGACGCCGGACTCGAGCGCCTGGAACGACAGCACCTTGTAGCCCTCGGACTCGAAGAAGATCGTCGCCCGGTCGGCCTCCACGCTCATCACGGTGCCGGCGCCCCACTCGCGGTGCTCCACCGACTCGTCGACGCTCAGAGGGGCGTCCACGGGCGCCTCGACGGTCTCGCCGCTCGCCTCGTGCCGCTCGCAGCCGTCGCAGTTGCCGCACCATTCGGCCGACTCCACGCCGAAGTAGTCCAGCAGGACCCGGCGGCGGCACTGGCTGGTCTCCGCGTAGGCGCGCATCATCGACAGGCGCGACTCCGCGATCCGCTCGCGGGAGGCCAGAGCCTCCTTCACCGCGTGCACGGCCTCGTCGCCCGAGGCCTCGCGCGTCGCGCGCAGACCGGACCCGGTCTCCACCAGCCCCGCGTCCGCGAGATCGTTGACGATCCGGGCGATCGTGCGGGCCGGCTTCCCCAGCTCCTTCGCGAGAGCCGCGGTGTCGAGCCCCGGCTGCTCCGAGACGGCCGCCCAGATCACGCGCAGCGCGGCCTTGTCGACCGAGCGCTTGGCGAAGAAGCGGCGGAGACCCAGATCCTCGGCGCGGTAGTGCAGCGCGCCCGTGGCCGGCTCGCCGTCGCGGCCCGCGCGGCCGATCTCCTGGTAGTACGCGTCGAGCGACTCGGTGGTCGTCGCGTGCAGCACGAAGCGGACGTCGGCCCGGTCGATGCCCATCCCGAAGGCCGAGGTCGCGACGACGACGTCGAGCTCGCCGGCACGCCACTGCTCGTGCACGACCTTGCGCTCGGACACCTTGAGTCCGGCGTGGTACGCCGCGACCCGGCGCCCCTCCGCCGCGATGTCGGCCGCGTAGGCCTCCGTCTCCTTGCGGGTGGCGACGTAGACCAGGCCCGGAGCCGTCCAGCTGCGCGCCTCCTCGACCACGGCGGCGCGCTTCTCGTTCTCGCTCTCGTGGCGGTGCACCACCAGCCGGATCTCCGGACGGTCGACGCCGTGCACCTGGATCTCGGGGTCGGTCATCCGGAGGCGCTCGATGATCTCGTCGCGCACCGGCCCGGAGGCGGTGGCGGTCATCGCGAGCACCGGCGGGTCCCCGAGCTCGCCGCGCACATCGGCCAGGCGGAGGTAGTCGGGGCGGAAGTCGTGGCCCCAGGAGGAGACGCAGTGCGCCTCGTCGACGACCAGGAGTGACACTCCCGCGGCCGCCAGACGCGCCACGTTCTCGGGCTTGGCGAGCTGCTCGGGCGCCAGGAGCACGTAGAGCGGGCCGCCCTCGTCGATCCGGTCCCAGGCGCGGGCGACGGCCGCGGCGCCCTGGGAGGAGTTGATCGCGACGGCGGGCGGGGCCGCCGGAGCCGCCTCGATCGCGGCGAGCTGGTCGGCCTGCAGGGCGACGAGCGGGGAGACGACCAGGACGACGCCGCCGCGCTCGGCTCCGGCGATCTGGTAGACCGCGGACTTGCCGCCGCCCGTCGCCAGCACCAGCAGCGTGTCGCGCCCGGAGGCGGCCGACTCGATCGCCTCGCGCTGACCGGGGAGCAGCGACGACCAGCCGAAGTCCTCCCGGGCGATGCGGCTGACGGAGTCGGTGCGGGAGGAGTTCATAGCTCGACGCTACGACCAGACGGCCCCGGAGGCAGTCCGCTTGACAGCGCCGGGGAGCACGGTGAAGGCGCGTCGCCCGGCCTCACGGCCCGCCTCTGCCCCCTCGTCCCCGCGCTGTCAACGTCCTGCGGAGGGGCCCGTCGCGTGCTGGGCTGGAGCCCCGACGAGAGGAGCCGACATGGCCGACCAGAACGTGAACGAGGACCTTCCCGGATCCGGCGGCGACGCCGTTCCGAACACCGGCGGCGCGCAGACGGTGCTGCCCGGCGAGGACGCGGCCGACGCCTCCGCCGCGGGGGCCGCTCCCGGGGGCACCGCGATCGACCGCGGTGTCACGGACGCCGTGACCGACGGTGACAGCGGAGGAGACACCGTCTCCGGCGACGCCGACCTGCCGGACGAGACCGAGGGCGCGGTCGGCAGCGACCCGGCGAGCGCCGACTGACGTCCCGCTCGGACGTGTCCGGCCCGCCGGATCCGAGGATCCGCGCGGGCCGGAGGCGCTCGTCCCTCCGCGGAGGAGGGCCCGGGCTCAGCGCCGGACGACCACCGGGTTGAACAGCGTGCCGATGCCCTCGACGTCCACCGCGACGGTGTCCCCGTTCGCGATCGGCCCGACGCCGGCGGGCGTCCCGGTGAGGATCACGTCCCCGGGGAGCAGCGTGAAGATGCGCGAGACGTAGGCCACGAGCTCGGGCACCCCGTGGATCATGTCGCCGGTGCTGCCCGACTGCTGCACGCGCCCGTTGACGCGGGTCTCGATCGCGCTCTCGTTCCAGACGAACTCGGTCTCGATGACCGGTCCGAGCGGGCAGAAGGTGTCGTAGCCCTTCGCCCGCGCCCACTGGCCGTCGGAGCGCTGGAGGTCGCGTGCGGTGACGTCGTTGGCGATCGTGTACCCGAAGACCACGTCCTCGTAGTCCTCCGCGCGGACGTTGCGGGCCACGGCGCCGATCACGATCGCCAGCTCGCCCTCGAACTCCACCTGCTGGCTGTCCTCGGGGAGGACGATCGCCTCGTCCGGGCCGATGACCGACGTGTTCGGCTTGAGGAACACCAGCGGCTCCGCCGGGGCGTCGCCGCCCATCTCGGCCGCGTGGTCGGCGTAGTTCTTCCCGATGCCGACGATCTTGGAGCGCGGGATCACCGGCGCGAGGAGCTTCGCCTCCGCGATCGGGATGCGCTCCCCCGTGGTGTCGAACCCGGCGAACATCGGGTCGCCGGCGAGCACGACCAGGTCGTCCTCGTCCACGATCCCGAAGTGGATCGCTCCCCCGTTGTCCCCGTCGCGCTGCGTGGCGAATCGTGCGATCTTCATGCGTCCAGCCTCGTCATCCATCCGTGCGTGTCCTCGCGGCGTCCGTACTGGATGCCGGTCAGCTCCTCGCGGAGCGACATCGTGAGCTCCCCGGCGGGCGCGCCCTCGCGGCCGACGGAGAAGCCCTCGCCCTTGAGCTCGGCGATCGGGGTGATCACGGCGGCGGTCCCGCAGGCGAACACCTCGACCACGTCGCCGGAGGCCACTCCGTCGCGCCACTCGTCGATGCTCACGCGGCGCCGCTCGACGCGGTGGCCGCGGTCCTCGGCGAGCTGCAGGACGCTGTCGCGCGTGATGCCCTCGAGGATCGAGTCCGATTCCGGGGTGACCAGCGTGCCGTCCTTCTTCACCAGCACCACGTTCATGCCGCCGAGCTCCTCGATCCACTGCGACTCCTGCGAGTCGAGGAAGAGGACCTGCGCGCAGCCGTGGCTGTAGGCCTCCTGCTGCGGAAGGAGGGAGGAGGCGTAGTTGCCGCCCGTCTTCGCCGCTCCCGTGCCGCCCTTGCCCGCCCGGGCGTAGGAGGTGGAGAGCCAGATCGACACGGGGGCGACCCCGCCCGAGAAGTAGGCGCCGGCGGGGCTGGCGATCACGTAGTAGCCGACGTCCTCGGCCGCGCGCACGCCGAGGAACGCCTCCTGCGCGAACATGAACGGGCGCAGGTAGAGGCTGGTCTCCGGTTCCGAGGGGACCCAGTCGCCGTCGACCGCGATCAGCTGCCGCAGCGACTCGACGAAGAGGTCCGTCGGGAGCTCCGGCAGCGCGAGACGGCGGGCCGAGCGCTGCAGGCGGCGCGCGTTCGCCTCCGGGCGGAAGGTCCAGACGGAGCCGTCCTCGTGGCGGTAGGCCTTCATCCCCTCGAAGATCTCCTGCGCGTAGTGCAGGACGGCGGCGGCGGGGTCGAGCGCGAGCGGACCGTAGGGCTCGACGCGGGCGCTGTGCCAGCCGTCCGCGCGGGTCCAGCGGAGGCCGACCATGTGGTCGGTGAAGTGCATGCCGAAGCCGGGGTTCGCGAGGATCCGGGCGCGCTCCTCGGCGGAGCGGGGCGCGGGGGCGGCGGTCACCTCGAAGGCGAGGTCGGCGGGGGCGGAGTCGGTGCTCATCGTGGTGGTGTCCTTCTGCGGGGGATCAGCGGAGGCGGGCGACGACGGAGTCGCCGATCGCGGCCGTGGAGCGCGGGGTGCCGTCGCGCGACTCGATGTCGGCGGTCACGGCCGCGGTGACGCGGGCGGCCTCGTCGCTCCGGCCGAGGTGGTCCAGCAGCATCGCGGCCGAGAGGATCGCGGCGGTCGGGTCGGCGAGCTGCCGTCCGGCGATGTCGGGCGCGGATCCGTGGACCGGCTCGAACATGCTGGGGAACGCGCCGTCGGGGTTGATGTTGCCCGAGGCCGCGAGTCCGATGCCGCCGCTGATCGCGCCGGCCAGATCGGTCAGGATGTCGCCGAAGAGGTTGTCGGTGACGATGACGTCGAACCTAGCAGGGTCGGTCACGAGGAAGATCGTTGCGGCGTCCACGTGGAGGTAGTCGACGGCCACGTCCTCGAAGGCGGCCCCCACCTCGTCGACGATCCGCTTCCAGAGCGAGCCGGAGAAGACGAGGACGTTCGTCTTGTGCACGAGCGTCAGCCGGGAGCGGCGCGTGCGGGCGAGCTCGAACGCGTGGCGGACGACGCGCTCGACGCCATAGGCGGTGTTGACCGACACCTCGTTGGCGACCTCGTGCGGGGTGCCCTGCCGGATCGAGCCGCCGGTGCCGACGTAGGGCCCCTCCGTGCCCTCGCGGACGACCACAAAGTCGACCTCGCCGGGAGCCGCGAGCGGCGAGGGGACGCCCGCGTAGAGACGGGTGGGCCGCAGGTTGACGTAGTGGTCGAGCTCGAAGCGCAGCCGCAGGAGCAGCCCGCGCTCGATGTTCGCGTCCCGGAGGCGCGGGTCGCCCGGTGCTCCGCCGACGGCGCCCAGGAGGATCGCGTCGTGCCCCGCGATCGCCGCGAGGTCCTCGTCGGTGAGGACGTCGCCGGTCTCGAGGTAGCGGGCGGCGCCGAGCGAGAAGGTGGTCGTCTCGAGCACCAGGTCGGAGTCGGCGGTGACGGCGTCGAGGACCTTGACGGCCTCGGCGGTCACCTCGGGCCCGATCCCGTCTCCGGGGATGACGGCGAGCTTCACGGTGCGGGGCATGGCGGTCCTCAGGCGTACGGGGTCGGAGTCCCCCCAGCGTACTCGCGGCCCGCCCGCGCCGCGGTCCGGGGCACGCGCCCCGCCGGGCGGGCGAGGGGCCGCCCGGGAGTCGCTGCGCGTCCCGGGCGGCCTCCCTCGGGAGGAGAGGAGGAGCGTCAGCTCCGGCGGAGGCGCCAGGCGCCGACCGCGGCGGCGGCCAGCACGAGGACGACACCGAGCCAGGCCGACCAGCCGACGCCCGAGTCGAACGCCGCGCTCGCCGACGCGACGAGGCTCGCGGCGGAGTCGGCGGGCAGCTCGCCGGCGACCGAGACGGCGCCGCCGAGGGTCTCCCCGGCCCGCTGCGCCTGCGCGGCGTCGAGGCCCTCGGGCAGCACGACTCCCCCGCGGTACACGGCGGTGAGGACCGTGCCGAGCGTCGCGGTGCCGAGGACGGCACCGAGCTCGTAGGCGGTCTCGGAGACGGCGGAGGCCGCACCGGCCTTGTCGGCGGGCGCGTTGGCCAGGATCAGCTCGTTCGACACCGTCTCGGCCGCACCGATGCCCAGGCCGAGGAACGCGAAGGCGACGGCGACGGTGAGCGCGGACGCTCCTCCGGGCGCCCCGCTGCCGAGGGCCAGCAGGATGTACCCGACGGCCGAGACCAGCAGTCCGGCCGGGACGACGAGGCGCGGAGCGACGCGGCGCGCGATCGGCACCACGCCGAGCCCGGCCAGGATCATCACGGCGAGGCCCGGCACGAGCACGAGGCCCGCCTCCAGGGGCGAGAGCCCGACCACGAGCTGCAGGTGCTGCGAGAGGAAGAAGAGCCCGCCGACCAGCGCGGTGACACTGAGGAGGTTGACCACGATCGCCGCACTGAACGAGCCGCGGCGGAAGAGCGAGAGATCGAGCATCGGCGAGGCCCGGCGCTGCTGGCGGCGGACGAACAGAGCTCCCGAGACGACGCCCACGACGAGCGCCGCGACGCCGACCGCGTCGATCCCGTGCTCGGCGAAGGACTTCACCGCGTAGACGACCGGCGCCATGGTCGCCAGCGACAGCAGGATGCTGACCACGTCGACCGGGCCGGGCTGCGGGTCGCGCGACTCCGGCACCAGGATCGGCACCAGGACGACCAGCGGGAGCAGCACGGGCACCGCGAGCAGGAACACCGACCCCCAGGGGAAGTGCTCGAGCAGCACGCCGCCGACCAGCGGGCCGATGCCCGAGCCCACGGCGAAGCCGGTCGCCCAGATCGCGATCGCGAGGCGGCGCTGGTCGCGGTCGGGGAAGACGCTGCGCAGGAGCGAGAGCGTCGAGGGCATCAGCATCGCGCCGAAGAAGCCCAGTGCCGCGCGGGCGCCGATGAGCGCCGCGGCGGTGGGAGCGAACGCGGCCACGACCGAGACGGCGGCGAAGCCGACCGCGCCGACCAGCAGGAGGCGCCGCCGCCCGACGCGGTCGCCGAGACTCCCCATCGCCACCAGCAGGCCCGCGAGCACCAGCGGGTAGGCGTCGACGATCCACAGGAGCTCGGTGCCGGAGGGGCCCAGATCCTCGGCGATCGAGGGGAGCGCGAAGTTCAGCACCGTGTTGTCGACCGAGACCAGCAGCACCGGGAGCATCAGCACCGCGAGCGCCACCCAGGCGCGTCGCCCGACCCGGTCGGCGGCGCCGGCGGTGTCGTGGGTGGAGACGGGAGCGGTGCGCGCGGACACGGGGACGACCTTTCAGAGGAGAACGGAGAGAGTATACCGTCCAGCCGGTACAGTCGCCACTGATCCGCCGTAGGATGGTCGCCGTGCCTCCTGCCCCCGCCCGCGACCGCGTCCTCGACGCGTTCGAGCAGCTCCTCATCGAGCAGGGCGAGCGCGCCGCGACCCTCGACGCCGTCGCCCGCGAGGCCGGAGTCTCCAAGGGCGGGCTGCTCTACCACTTCCCCTCGAAGGACGCTCTCGTCGACGGGCTCCTGCAGCGCCTCGACGCGCGGCGGGAGGCGGACGTCGCGCAGAGCCTCGCCGCTCCCGAGGGCGTGGTCGCCTACCTGCTGCGCACCTCCTTCGCCGCCGACTCGGCCTTCGACCGCACGATCCTCGCCGTGTCGCGCATCGCGCAGGGGCACGACGAGCGCGCCAGCGGGGGCCTCGCGCGGATCCACGACAGCTGGAACGAGGTGGTCGCCGACGCCGTGGGCGACCCGCTCGTCGCCCGGGCGATCGTCCTGATGAGCGACGGGCTCTACTACAACTCCGCCCTGCTCCCCACGGGCTCGCCGTCGCGCGGCGAGGCCGAGGACGTCCTCGCGGTCGTCCAGCGCCTCCTCGGGAGCTGAGCCGCGCCGCCCCGGCGGACCCGCTACAGCTCGACGACCCCGTCGATCAGGGTCACCGTCGCGCCGCCGATCCAGATCGCGCCGTCCGTGCTCTCGACGCGCACGCGCCCGGCTCGGCCCAGCTCCGCACCCTGGGCCGCGGTGTAGCGCTCGGGCAGCACGCCGCTGCCGATCAGCCACTGGGCGATCCCCGCATTGAGGCTCCCCGTCACCGGGTCCTCGGACACACCGGCGTCGGGGATGAACGCCCGCACCTCGACCGCGCACTCGCCTCCCGCCGGATGCTCGCCTACGACGCCGACGGGGAGCCCGGCGAGGAGAGCCTGGTCCGGCCGCAGCGCGAGGACCTGCTCCGCCGACGCGAGCCGCACGGCCAGCCAGCCGGGACCGTTGTCGACCCACTCGTGGTCGAGGATCTCCGCGCGCGGGATCCGCAGAGCCGCAGCCACCCGCTCGAGCGTCGCCTCGTCGACCGGCCCGGTCCGCCGGCGGGGCGGGGCGGCGAAGGCGATGCCCTCCTCCGTCACCCTCAGCCGGACGAGACCCGCGGCGCACTCCTGCACGAGCTCCCCCGCCGCGCGGGCCGTCCCCCCGGCCGCGAGCCAGGCGTGCGCGCTCCCGAGGGTCGGGTGCCCGGCGAAGGGCAGCTCCCCGCCCGGCGTGAAGATCCGCAGCCGGTAGTCGGCCGCGGGGTCGCTCGGGCGGAGGAGGAAGGTCGTCTCGGAGAGGTTCGTCCAGCGCGCGAACTCCGCCATCGCGGCGTCGCCCACGCCGTCGCCGTCGACGACGACCGCCACCGGGTTGCCCCGGAACGGCGCGGCGCCGAAGACGTCGACCTGAGCGAACCGCCGCGTGCTCACTGCTCGGTGATGTCGATCTCCTGCATGAGGTCGGCGTCGATCGCGACGCGGACCTTCTCGAGCAGGCCGTCGGGGGCGGGAGAGTCGATGGTGATCACCGAGAGCGCCTTGCCGCCCGCCTCGGTGCGCGCGATCTGCATGCCCGCGATGTTGACCGCGGCGTCGCCGAACTCGCGGCCGTAGACCGCGACGATCCCGGGGCGGTCGACGTAGCTCATGACGACGAGGTGCTTCGCGAGGGGGACCTCGACGTCGTAGCCGTTGATCGCCACGATCTTCTCGACCTGCTTGGTGCCGGTCAGCGTGCCCGAGACCGAGATCTGCGAGCCGTCCGAGAGCGCGCCGCGCAGCGTGATCACGTTGCGGTACTCGTCCGAGACCGGCTCCGTGATCAGGCGCACCTCGATGCCGCGCTGCTCCGCGAGCACCGGCGCGTTGACGTAGGACACCGTCTCCGAGACCACGTTGGTGAACACGCCCTTGAGAGCTGCCAGCTTGAGGACCTTCACGTCGTAGCCGGCGAGCTCGCCGCGCACCTCGACGTCGATGGAGGTGACCGGCGAGTCCGCGAGGCCCGAGAAGACCTGGCCGAGCTTCTCGACCAGCGGGATGCCGGGGCGCACGTACTCGTCGATCACGCCGCCGGCGACGTTCACGGCGTCCGGCACGAGCTCGCCCGAGAGCGCGAGGCGCACCGAGCGGGCGACCGAGACGCCGGCCTTCTCCTGCGCCTCGTCGGTCGAGGCCCCGAGGTGCGGAGTGACGACCACGTTCTCGAGGGCGAGCAGCGGCGATCCGGTCGGCGGCTCCTTCACGAACACGTCGAGTCCGGCGCCGGCGATGGTCTTCGCGACGAGCGCGCGGTGCAGCGCGTCCTCGTCGATGAGGCCGCCGCGGGCCACGTTCACGATGAACGCCGACGGCTTCATCAGCGCCAGCTGATCGTCCGAGATCATGCCCGTCGTCTCGGGGGTCCTCGGCATGTGGATCGTGATGAAGTCGCTCTCGGCCAGCAGCTCCTCCAGGGAGAGGAGCGTGACGCCGAGCTGCTGCGCGCGGGCGCTGGTCACGTAGGGGTCGTAGGCGACGACGTTCACACCGAAGGCCTGCAGGCGCGCGGTGATCAGCGCGCCGATGCGGCCGAGGCCGATGATGCCGACGGTCTTCTCGTAGAGCTCGACGCCCGTGTACTTCGAGCGCTTCCAGAGGCCCTGCGCGAGCGCGCTGTGCGCGGCGGGGATGTGGCGGGCGAGGCTCAGGATGTGGCCGACGGTGAGCTCGGCGGCCGAGATGATGTTCGAGGTCGGCGCGTTCACGACCATGACGCCCGCGGCGGTCGCGGCGGTGATGTCGACGTTGTCCAGGCCCACACCGGCGCGGGCGATCACCTGGAGCGAGGGGGCCGCGGCGATCGCCTCCGCGTCGACCTGCGTCGCGGAGCGCACGAGGATCGCGTGCGCCGTGGCGAGGGCCTCGAGCAGCGCCGGGCGGTCGGTGCCGTCCACGGAGCGGATCTCGAAGTCGGGACCGAGCGCGTCCACGGTGGCGGGCGAGAGTTCTTCGGCGATCAGGACGACCGGCTTTGTCACGAGAGGCGCTTCCTTCGGAGAGGGGACGGAGCGGGCACCGAGGCGGGGGCGTCGGCAGCCCCCCGTCACTGTAGCGGAGGGGTGCGCGCGCCCCGCGCCGTGTGACGCCGCCGGTCAGCTCAGCGAGACCAGGCTCTCGACGCCGAGGACGAGCTGCACGTCGAGCGAGAGCGCCGCCGAGAGGCAGAGGGCCGCCGCGAGCAGTCCGACGCGCGCCGGGAGTCCCCGGCGGCGCCCGAGCAGGACGGCGGCGACGAAGCAGGCGACCGGCAGAACCAGGCCGAGCAGGAGCACCGCCCAGCCCGTCGGATTCAGGTCGGTGCCGAGGGAGGCCGCGTAGCTGCGCAGGCCGATCAGGTTGCCGACCGCCTCCCAGACGTCCCAGGCGAAGAAGAGCGCGAACACCACGGCGACGAGGACGGAGGCGGCCAGGCGCCGGCCGGGCCGGTCGCGCCGGCCGGTCCCGCCGAGGGTGGCCCGGGTCGAGTCGGTCATCAGGCCCCCTTCAGGAACGGCAGCGGAGCGAGGAGGACGAGTCCGGCGACCAGCCAGAGCACGCGGATGCGCACCCGGGCGTCGCGGGTGGCGAGGAGCGCCACAGCGAACCACACCGGCGGCGCCAGGACCGCCAGCCAGAGCCCGAGCGAGTAGAGGGCGCCGCCGAGCGCATCGCCCGCGAAGCCGGCCGCGGCGACCGGCGACTGCCGCGTCGCCGTGATCGCCCAGGCGATGGCGTACAGGAGGTAGAGGCCGGCCGCGATGCCCGCGGCGATCAGCAGAGCGGACGAGGACGCGGCCTCGTCGTCGGGATCCTCGTCCCCGGAGTCGTCGTCGTCCGAGCCGTCGTCCGCCGGGCCCGCCCCCGCGACCGCGCGGGGCGTCCGGCGCACGCGCGCCGTCCCCGCGGCGAGCGTCGGGTCCGCGCCCTCGCCCGCCCACTCCAGGGCCTCGTCGTCGGCGTCGTCCTCCGGGCCGGCGTCCGGCCCGCGGTCCGCCGGCGGGGTCGCCGCGTCGTCGTCCTCCGGGGAGCGGCCCGGTCCACCATCGATCACCGCAACACCCTAGCCGCGCGCACCTCGCAGGAGGCTCGGAGCCCGCCGCCGCCTCCCCGACACCCGGCGGACACCCTGCGTCCTCCCCCGGGGGCGAGGCTGAGCGGATGGACGACCGCCGCCGCCGCTTCGTCGCCCTCGGCGACTCCTTCACGGAGGGGGTCGGCGACCCGCACCCGCGCCTGCCGAACGGGGTGCGCGGCTGGGCCGACCGCGTCGCCGACCGCCTGGCGAAGGCCGAGCCGGGCTGGGAGTACGCGAATCTCGCCGTCCGCTCGAAGCGCCTCGCCCAGATCACCGAGGACCAGCTCGCGCCCGCCCTCGCGCTCCGCCCCACCCTGATCACGCTGTACGCCGGCGGCAACGACATCCTCGACCTCGGCACCGACACCGTCGATCTGATCACCCGCTACGAGGCGCTCGTCGACGCGCTCGCGACCACCGGCGCCTCCCTCGTGCTCTTCACCGGCGTCGACATCCCGGGACTGCCCGCCCCGCGGATGTTCCTGCGCCGCAACCACCTCTACAACAGCGCCGTCCGCCGGATCGCCCGCGAGCGGGGCGCGATCCTCGTCGACTACTGGGCGATGCGGGAGTTCCACTCCCCCGTGCTCTGGTCGCCCGACCGGATGCACCTCTCCAAGCGCGGCCACCGCGTCCTGGCCGGTCGCGTGCTCGACACGCTCGGCGTGCCGCACACGATCTCGACCGGGCCCTGGGACACCCCCGAGCCGCTCCGCCTCCGCGCGCGGCTGCGCGAGCAGCGCCGCTGGGCCGCCGACTGGGTACTCCCCCTCGTCGGCCGCAAGCTGCGCCGGGTCACGCTCGGCGACCACCTCTCGCCCCGGTGGCCGGACCCCGTCCTCGTCCCGCCGAAGGGCGGTCTCCGCCGTCTCGTCCGCGAGCTCGAGCAGTAGTCGCGCCCCGGACGCGGAGGAGCCCCGGCCCGGCGAGGGGATCCCGGTGGACGGGTCCCTCGTCGGACCGGGGCTCCCCCGGTCGACGCGGTGCGACTAGCGCGCGACGCTGCCGTCGGTGTAGTCCTCGTCGGTCTGCTTCCAGGCGAAGAGCTTGCGCAGCTCGCGGCCGGTCTCCTCGATCGGGTGCTTCTCGCCCTTGGCGCGCAGCTCCTGGAACTCGGGTCCGCCCGCGTCCTGGTCGCCGATGAAGCGCTTCGCGAAGGCGCCGCTCTGGATGTCGCCGAGGACGGCCTTCATGTTCTCCTTCACGCGCGGGTCGATGACGCGCGGGCCGGAGACGTAGTCGCCGTACTCGGCGGTGTCGGAGACGCTCCAGCGCTGCTTGGCGATGCCGCCCTCCCACATGAGGTCGACGATGAGCTTGAGCTCGTGCAGCACCTCGAAGTAGGCGATCTCGGGCTGGTAGCCGGCCTCGACGAGGGTCTCGAAGCCGTACTGGACGAGCTGCGAGGTGCCGCCGCAGAGCACGGCCTGCTCGCCGAACAGGTCGGTCTCGGTCTCCTCGGTGAAGGTGGTCTTGATGACGCCGGCGCGGGTGCCGCCGATGGCCTTCGCGTAGGACTTCGCGGTCTCCCAGGCGGTGCCGGTCGCGTCGTTCTCGACAGCGATGATGTCCGGGATGCCGCGGCCGGCGACGAACTCGCGGCGCACGGTGTGGCCGGGGGCCTTCGGCGCGATGAGGATGACGTCGACGCCCGCGGGCGCCTCGATGTAGCCGAAGCGGATGTTGAAGCCGTGCGCGAAGGCGAGGGTCTTGCCCTCGGTCAGCGCGGACGCGATCTGCTCGCTGTAGATCGCGCGCTGGTGCTGGTCCGGCGCGAGGATCATGATCAGGTCGGCCCAGGCCGCGGCGTCGGCGACGCTCTTGACCTCGAAGCCGTCGTCCTCGGCCTTGGCGGTCGACTTCGACCCCTCCTTCAGCGCGATGACGACCTGGACGCCGGAGTCGCGGAGGTTCTGCGCGTGCGCGTGGCCCTGCGAGCCGTAGCCGACGATCGCGACCTTCTTGGACTGGATGATGGAGAGGTCGGCGTCGGCGTCGTAGATGAGCTCGGTCACGTGGTGAGTCCTTTTCTGTAGTGGAGAGTTCGCGGTCAGTTCTTGAAGACGCGCTCGGTGATCGACTTGGAGCCGCGCCCGATGGCGAGCAGGCCCGACTGCGCGATCTCCTTGATGCCGTAGGGCTCGATCACCCGCAGGAACGCGTTGGTCTTGCCGGTGTCGCCGGTGACCTCGATCACCAGGGCGTCCGTCGCGACGTCGACCACGCGGGCGCGGAAGAGCGTGACGGCCTCGAGCACCTGCGATCGCGTGACGTTGTCGACGCGGACCTTGACGAGCAGGTGCTCGCGCTGGACCGACTGGTCGGTGTCGAGCTCGACGATCTTGATCACGTTGACGAGCTTGTTGAGCTGCTTCGTGACCTGCTCGAGCGGCAGGTCCTCGACGTCCACGGCGACCGTGATGCGCGAGAGCCCGGCCAGCTCGGTCGGACCGACCGCCAGCGACTCGATGTTGAAGCCGCGGCGGGCGAACAGCCCGGCGACACGGGTGAGCAGTCCCGGCTTGTCCTCGACGAGCAGGGAGAGAACGTGGTGCGTCATGCGGGTCTACTCCTCGTCGTCCCAGGTCGGGCTGTGGTCTCGGGCGTACTGGACGTAGCTGTTGGAGACGCCCTGCGGGACCATCGGCCAGACCATGGAGTCGCGGCTGACGACGAAGTCGATCACCACGGGCCGGTCGTTGGTGGCGATGGCGAGGCGGATGGCGTCGTCGATCTCCTCCGGCTTCGTGACGCGGATGCCGAGCGCGCCGTAGGCGTCGGCGAGCTTCACGAAGTCGGGCACCCGGACGGTGTCGTGCCCCGTGTTGAGGTCGGTGTTGGAGTAGCGGCCCTCGTAGAACAGTGTCTGCCACTGGCGCACCATGCCGAGCGAGGAGTTGTTGATCACCGCGACCTTGATCGGGATGTCGTTGATCGTGCAGGTGGCGAGCTCCTGATTGGTCATCTGGAAGCAGCCGTCGCCGTCGATCGCCCACACGGTGCGCTCGGGCTCGCCGACCTTGGCGCCCATCGCCGCGGGCACGGAGTAGCCCATGGTGCCGGCGCCACCGGAGTTCAGCCACGAGTTGGGGCGCTCGTACTTGATGAACTGCGCCGCCCACATCTGGTGCTGGCCGACGCCGGAGGCGAAGACGCCCTCGGGGCCGGTGATCTCGCCGATGCGCTTGATGACGTACTGCGGCGAGAGCAGGCCGTCGTTCGGCTCGGTGTAGCCGAGCGGGAACTCCGTCTGCAGGCCCTTGAGGTAGCTCCACCACTCGGAGGTGTCGGCGCGGCCGTCGGCGGAGGCCTTGGCGAACGCGTCGGTGAGGTCCGGGAGGACGTCCTTCAGGTCGCCCACGATCGGCACGTCGGCGGTGCGGATCTTGGAGATCTCGGCCGGGTCGATGTCGACGTGCACGACCTTGGCGTGAGGCGCGAAGAGCGCCGCCTTGCCGGTCACGCGGTCGTCGAAGCGCGAGCCCAGCGCGAGGATCAGGTCCGCCTCCTGCAGCGCGAGCACCGCGGGGACGGTGCCGTGCATGCCGGGCATGCCCAGGTGCTGCTCGTGCGAGTCCGGGAACGCTCCGCGAGCCATCAGCGTGGTCACCACGGGGGCGCCGCAGGCCTCGGCGAACGCCTTCAGCTCGGCGGCCGCGCGGGCGCGGATGATGCCGCCGCCCACGTAGAGCACCGGCTTCCGCGACTCGACCAGCAGCTGGGCCGCGGCCTGGATCTGCTTGCCGTGGGCCTTCGTGACCGGACGGTAGCCGGGCAGGTCGATCTTCGGCGGCCAGAGGAACGGCGCCTGGTCCTGCTGCGCGTCCTTCGTGATGTCGACCAGCACGGGGCCGGGGCGGCCGGTGGTGGCGATCAGCGCGGCGGAGGCGAGGGCCGAGGGGATGTCCTCGGGGCGCGTCACGAGGATGGAGTGCTTCGTGATCGGCATCGTGATGCCGACGATGTCCGCCTCCTGGAACGCGTCGGTCCCCATGAGCGTCGAGAACACCTGGCCGGTGATCGCGAGCATCGGGACGGAGTCCATGTAGGCGTCCGCGATCGCGGTGACCAGGTTGGTCGCTCCGGGGCCCGAGGTCGCGATGCAGACGCCGAGCCTGCCGGTCGCCGAGGCGTAGCCCTCGGCGGCGTGGCCGGCGCCCTGCTCGTGGCGGACCAGGATGTGCCGGATCTTCGAGGAGTCCATCAGCGGGTCGTAGACCGGGAGGATCGCGCCGCCGGGCAGGCCGAAGACGTCCTCGATCCCGAGCATCTCGAGCGAGCGGACGACCGCCTGCGCTCCGGTGAGGACCTCGGCCGCGGGGGCGGCCCCGGGAGCGTGGGCGGGTCGGGGTGGCTGGGGCGTCGGTGCGGGCTGCACGGCGGACGGATCCGGAGTCATGCGGGTGTCGATTCCTTCAGGAGGTGGTGCGGCGGCGGGCAGAGCCGGAGGCGAGTGCCCGGGAACGCGAGTGCGCGGCCGGCCGGAGCGGGCCGGGTCACCCGGTGACGGCACCCTCGGCTGCCGAGCGGACGAGCTTGGCGTACTTGGCGAGGACACCGCGGGTGTAGCGCGGAGGGAGAGGGGCCCAGCCTTCTCGGCGGGCGGCGAGCTCGGACTCGTCGACGAGTAGGTCGATCGAGCGAGCGGCGATGTCGACCCGAATCGGGTCTCCGTCGCGAACGAATGCGATGGGACCTGCGTCCACCGATTCGGGAGCTATGTGGCCGATGCACAGGCCGGTTGTGCCGCCTGAGAATCGTCCGTCCGTCAACAGTAGTACATCTTTTCCGAGCCCGGCCCCCTTGATGGCGGCGGTGATGGCGAGCATCTCGCGCATGCCGGGACCGCCCTTGGGGCCCTCGTAGCGGATGACCACCACGTCGCCCTTCTCGATCCGGCCCTCGGTCAGAGCGTCCATCGCGGCGCGCTCGCGCTCGAACACGCGGGCCGGACCCTCGAAGACGGAGGCGTCGAAGCCCGCGGTCTTGACGACCGCGCCCTCGGGGGCGAGCGAGCCCTTGAGGATGGTGAGCCCGCCGGTCGCGTGGATCGGGTTGTCGAGGGTGCGGATGACCTCGCCGTCCAGCGGCGCGATGTCCATCGCGGCGAGGTTCTCGGCGACCGTCCTCCCGGTGACCGTCAGGCAGTCGCCGTGGAGCAGCCCGGCGTCCAGGAGCGCCTTCATCACGGCCGGGACGCCGCCGTGGCGGTCGACGTCGTTCATGACGTACTTGCCGAAGGGCTTGAGGTCGCCGATGTGCGGGATCGTGTCGCCGATGCGGTTGAAGTCGTCGATCGTGAGGTCGACCTCGGCCTCGTTGGCGATCGCGAGCAGGTGCAGGATGACGTTGGTCGACCCGCCGAAGGCCATCGCCACCGCGATCGCGTTCTCGAACGCCTTCTTGGTGAGGATGTCGCGGGCCGTGGTGCCGTTGCGCAGCAGCTCGACGACGGCCTCGCCGGACTTGCGGGCGAAGTAGTCGCGGCGGCGGTCGGCGGCGGCGGGCGAGGCGGAGCCGGGCAGGCTCATGCCGAGCGCCTCGGCGACGCTGGCCATGGTGTTGGCGGTGTACATGCCGCCGCAGGAGCCCTCGCCCGGGGCGAAGGCGCACTCGATGCGCTTGGCGTCCTCCTCGGACATGATCCCGGCCTTGACGCCGCCGACGGCCTCGAAGGAGTCGATGATCGTGATGTCCTTCTCCGTGCCGTCCGAGAGCTTGACCCAGCCCGGGGCGATCGAGCCGGCGTAGACGAACACCGCGGCGAGGTCGAGGCGGGCCGCGGCCATCAGCATGCCGGGCAGCGACTTGTCGCAGCCGGCCAGCATGACGGTGCCGTCCAGGCGCTCGGCCATCATCACGGTCTCGACGGAGTCGGCGATGACCTCGCGGGAGACGAGCGAGAAGTGCATGCCCTCGTGGCCCATCGAGATGCCGTCCGAGACGGAGATGGTGCCGAACTGGAGCGGGTAGCCGCCGCCGGAGTGCACGCCCTCCTTCGCGGAGCGCGCGAGGCGCTCGAGCGAGAGGTTGCAGGGGGTGATCTCGTTCCACGAGGACGCGATGCCGATCTGGGGCTTCTCCCAGTCGTCATCGCCCATCCCGACCGCCCGCAGCATCCCGCGCGACGTCGTGGCCTCGATGCCGTCCGTGACGGTGCGCGAGCGGGGCTTCCAATCGATTTCCGGCATGCGATGAGGCTACCGCCTCGCGCGCAGTGCCCCTGCTCGCCGGGCGGACCCGGACCGGCCCGCGCACCCGTTCCTGCCCCGGCCTCCGGCAGCGCCACCGGATGCGGACGTCCCCGCGGATCTCCGACTCGTCGCGAACGGCCGCTCCCCGCGTCGGCGGACGGCCGTCCTCGGCGAGTCGGCGAGTCGGCGATCCGGGACCCGCCTGCGCTGACCGCCGGAAGGGGGCTGCTACTCCGCGCGCAGGTCGGCCAGCAGCCGGAGCGCGTGCGCGACCTGCTCGGGGCCGCGGACCCGGTAGGAGGCCGCGGTGGTGCCCTCGCCGCTCTTGATGCCGACGTCGCCGGAGCCGAGGACCGCGAAGGCGTCCTCGTCCGTCACGTCGTCGCCCGCGTAGAGCACGGCGGTCGCGCCGGTGTAGCGGCGGAGGTGCTGCACGGCCTCGCCCTTGGTGGTCGAGCGGACCGAGAACTCCAGGACGTTCTTGCCCTCGCGGACGGTGACCCCCTGCACCTCGGCGCGCGCCTCGGAGAGGGCGACGACGTGGGCGACGCGGCTGTGGCGCTCGGTCGCGAGGCGGGTGTGCAGGGCGAAGCCGGCGGGCTTGTCCTCGATCCAGACGTTGTCGATCCCGCGGGCGATCCCCTTCAGGACGTCCTCGAGCACTCCCACCTTCTCGAGCTCGTCGTCGTCGAGCCGGACCGCGTCCTCCTCGGGGTCGAGGCGGATCTCGATGCCGTGGGAGCCGACCAGCAGCGCCTCGTCCGGCAGCTGCGAGACCTCCTCCAGGCTCCCGAGCGCCCGGCCGGAGACCAGCGCGACCCGGGTGCCGGGGAGGGCGAGGAGCCGCAGCACGGCCTCGCGCGCCTCGGGGAGCGCCCGCGCGCGGGCGGGGTCGTCGACCTCGGGCGCGAGGGTGCCGTCGAAGTCGAGGGCCACCAGGAGCCGGTCGGTCGCGGCGAGCTCCCGCAGCGCCGCCGCGAGCCGCTCGGGCACTCCCTCGCTCATCGCGCGCCGCCGTCGAGCTCGCGGTCGTCGGCGGCCTCCCGCTCGAGCTCGGCCGCCTGTCCGTGGGCCGCGTCGTCGCGGTGCTCGGCCTCCTGGCCGTGCGGCGCCTCCTGCCCGCGGGCGGCGGGCCGCACGTCGAGCTGCTGGCCGGCCGCGTGCTCCGCGAGAGCGGAGAGGAACGACTCGGACCAGCGCGCCACGTCGTTCTCGAGCACGCGGCGACGGAGCGCGCGCATGCGCCGGGTGCGCTCGACGCGCGGCATCCGCGCCGAGGCCTCCATCGCGTCCTTCAGCCCCGAGATGTCGTGCGGGTTCACCTGCACGGCCTGCTTGAGCTCGTCGGCCGCTCCGGCGAACTCGCTCAGCACGAGCACGCCGTCGTTGTCGAAGCGGGACGCGACGTACTCCTTCGCGACGAGGTTCATCCCGTCGCGCAGCGCCGTGACGAGCATGACGTCGGCGGCGAGGTAGAGCGCCACCATCTCCTCGCGCGGGTAGCCGTGGTGGAGGTAGCTGATCGCCGGGTGCCCGAGCGTGCTGTAGTCGCCGTTGATCCGGCCGACCTGCAGCTCGATGTCGTCGCGCAGCTGCCGGTAGGTGTCCACGCGCTCGCGGCTCGGGCTCGCGACCTGGACCAGCACCGCGTCCTCGGAGGTGAGGCGGCCGTCCGCCAGGAGCTCGCCGAAGGCCTTCAGGCGGTGGCCGATCCCCTTGGTGTAGTCGAGCCGGTCGACGCCGAGCATGATCGTCGCGGGGTTGCCCAGCTCGGCGCGGATCTCGGCGGCGCGGGCCTGGATCTCGGGGGTGCGCGCCATCGCCTCGAACGACGCGGAGTCGATCGAGATCGGGAAGTGCCGGGCGACGACCGGGCGCACGCTCGCCCCGCGCCGCGAGCGGTTGACGCGGCGGGTGCCGCCGACGGCCTCCTCCTCGACCGGGACCTCGACGACCGTGCTGCGGGTGTCGTAGCCGAGCAGGCGCCGGACCGCGCGGAGGAAGCTGCCCGCGTCTCCCTGGCGCTGGAAGCCGATCACGTCGGCGCCGAGCAGGCCCTCGACGATCTGCCGGCGCCACGGGAGCTGCGCGAAGATCCCGTAGGGCGGGAACGGGATGTGGTTGAAGAAGCCGATCGTGACGTCGGGCCGGAGCTCCCGCAGCATCTTGGGCACGAGCTGGAGCTGGTAGTCCTGCACCCAGACCACGCCGTCCTCCTCCGTCACGGCCGCGGCCGCCTCGGCGAAGCGCTGGTTGACCCGCACGTAGGCGTCCCACCAGTCGCGGTGGTAGGTCGGGGGCGCGATCACGTCGTGGTAGAGCGGCCACAGCGTGTCGTTCGAGAAGCCCTCGTAGTAGTCCTCGAGCTCCTGCGCGCTGAGGGCGACGGGGACGATCTGCACGCCGTTGTCGACGAACGGGGCGACCTCCTCGTCGGCCACGCCGGGCCAGCCGACCCAGGCGCCCTCGTTCGCGCGCATCACGGGCTCGAGCGCGGTGACCAGCCCGCCGGGTGAGGTCTTCCAGGACGCGGTGCCGTCCTCGGCCACGACGCGATCCACCGGGAGGCGGTTCGAGACGACCACGAACGCGTTGCGCTCTGTCCCTCCCGAGGTCCCGGCGTCGGTCCTGTCAGCGGCGGAGGAGGCGGAGGCGGAGTGCGGAGGAATGGTGGTCCCTTTTCGTCGGTCGAGCCGTCGTCGTGCCCGTCGAGGCTATCAGCCGGCCCCGCACGGGGGACGGGGGGGTCAGCCCTGCACGAGGGCGAGGGCGAGCGTCGCTCCGCCCACCGTCGGGACGATCGCGACGAGCCCGAGGAGCGCGTACTGGCGCCACGAGACGTGCACGCCCAGCGCGGTCAGCCTTTGGTGCCAGAGCAGGGTGGCGAGCGAGGCCCACGGGGTGATCAGCGGTCCGGCGTTCACGCCGATCAGCAGGGCGACCAGGCGGAGCGGATCCGCCGCGACGGGCTCGAGGGCGAGGTAGGCGGGCAGGTTGTCGACCAGGTTGGAGGCGACCGCGCCGGAGCCGGCGAGGCGCAGCAGGTCGAGCGTCCCGCTCCCCTCCCCCGCGACCACGGCGAGCGCCGCGCCCAGCCCGAGCTGGTGCGCCGCCTCCATCGCCACGAAGAGGCCCGACGCGAACACGACGAGCTGCCACGGCAGGAGGGCGGGCGTGAGCGCCGCGGGACGGCGCACCGCGAAGAGGACGATCAGCGCGACCGCGGCGACCGTTGCCGGGATCCACACCTCGAGGCCCGAGACGAGCGCCGGCAGGAGCAGCGCCACGACGATCCCCGCGCCGACGAGCAGCACCCGGTCCTCCACCGGCGTCCGCTCCCCCGGGGTGTAGCGCCCGGCCAGCTCGCGCCGGTAGCGGATCGCGAGGATCAGCACGGGCACGACGGCCGCGACGAGCGCGGGCACCGCGGTCAGCGCGGCGAAGGCGAAGGGGCCCTCGACCCCCAGGCGCCGCTGCGCGAGCAGGTTGGTGAGGTTCGAGACGGGGAGGAGGAGGGAGGCGCAGTTCGCCAGCCAGACCGTGGCCATCG
Organism: Rathayibacter sp. AY2B9; assembly: GCF_002931595.1. NCBI lineage: Bacteria > Bacillati > Actinomycetota > Actinomycetes > Micrococcales > Microbacteriaceae > Rathayibacter > Rathayibacter sp. AY2B9. Next base: position 89,418 of record NZ_PSUB01000005.1, on the reverse strand, counting down.
CGAACGGCAGGGGCGGGACGCGCACGTGCGCCGCGAGCAGGACCACGACCGGGGTCAGGAGCACGGCGGTCGTGTCGAGCGAGAGGAACACCGTGCTGACGACGGCCATCGCCACCACCAGCAGCCAGAGCACCGCGGTCCGCCCGCGGCCCCACTCGGCGGAGCGCTCGGCGACCACGGTGAAGACGCCGGCCTCGGAGGCCAGCTCGGCGACCACGGTCACCGCGACCACGAAGCCGAGGATCGGCGCCGTCCGCTCGACCAGCTCGCCCAGCGCGTCCATCGGGAGGACCCCCGTGACGACGGCCACCGCCCCGACGACGAGCAGCACCGCCCCGATCACAGCCGTGCGCATGTCGTTCCCGTTCTCCTCGGCGTGCCCCGGCTCGAGGATTCGGGTCCCGGCGGCGGTCCACCGTAGCGGGACAACCCCTCGGTGCTGTCAAGCGTTCCTCTGAGAGCTTTCGCACCCGCTAGCGTCGGGGTGAACACGGGAGGCACACGCATGCGCAAGTTCATCCTCAACTCCAGCGTCATCAGCGCGATCGTCGGCGGCTGGTCGATCCTGCAGACCACGCGCAAGGGCCCGCGCGACTGGCGCCTGGCCCTCCAGTGGGTCAGCTGGGCCATCTCGGTCACCGTCGCCCTGGGCTCCGTGTCCTACGACTCGAAGGAGATCGTCAAGGAGGAGCGCGGCAAGAAGCGCGACCGCTAGGCCCTCCTGACGCGCCGCCTCCCCGCGGGGCGGCGTGTCAGCCGGTCTCCCGACCCGGTGGCGGCGACACTGTTCCCAGTCGCTGCCGGCACGGGAAACGGGGTTCGTCATGAGGTTTCGTCTGAGGCGTCGCAAGGCGGCCCCCGAGGTCGTCGAGGCGGCCCCCGTCCTCACGCAGGACGAGCTCTTCGCCGTCGTCCACGAGCGCCTCGCGGCCTTCGTCGGATCCGAGGGCGCCTGGGTCGTCACGCGCCGCAGCCACGACGACCGCGACCCGATCTTCCACGGGATGCTCGCGCGCTCCCTCGCCCACGAGCTCTCCGCCGCCATCCAGGAGGAGCAGCTCCGCGCCGGCGCCGAGCGGACGTCGTCCCCGGTCACCGAGGCGATCCCCGTGATGCGCGCCTCGACTCCCCCGGTGGAGCCGGCCGCCCTCACCTGGGAGCCGAAGCCGATCGCCGTCTGGGCGGAGCCGGCCCCCGCCGACACCCCCGTCGCGACCCGCTCCTGACCCGAGCGGTCGGCCGGCGGGCTCGCCCTCCGGCCGACCCGACGAGCGACGTCGCCCTTCCCGCTGATCGAGGAGGCGGCGCAGCCGCCGTCTCGAGATCCCCCGCGGCCGCCCTCCCCCGGCCGCCCGTCAGAGCGTCGGCCAGCTCCCGGGGCCCTCGCTGCCCGCCGGGTACTCGTCGAGCGGCACCCGATCCGCGTGCCACGCGTCGATCGCGGGCTGCACGATGCGCCAGCACTCCTCGGCGGCGTCCCCGCGGACCGAGAGCGACGGGTCGTCGTCGAGGATCCCCGAGATGACCTCGCCGTACGCCAGCAGCTCGCCCGCGCCGAAGGTCGCCTCCAGCGAGGCGCGCTCGAGCGTGTACGGGTCGCCGGGGCCGTTGATGTTCAGCTCGAGCGACATCTGGTCGGGCGCGAGGAACAGCCGCAGCACGGACGGCGCCTCGGTGCCCACGAAGCCGCGGGGCAGGTGCGGGACCGGCTTGAAGCGGATGACCACTTCGCGCCGCCGCTCCCCGAGCGCCTTGCCGGAGCGGAGGGTGAACGGCACGCCGGCCCAGCGCCAGGTGTCGATCTCGACGACCAGCTCGGCCAGCGTCTCGGTCCGGCGAGCGGGGTCCACGCCCTTCTCGTCCGCGTAGGCGGGCAGCTCGCGTCCGTCGATCGTCCCCGCTGTGTAGCGGGCGCGGCGCGAGCTCGCCGCGGGGTCGTCGCCGTGCAGGCGGGTGGCGCGCAGGACGATCGACTTCGCGTCCCGGAGGTCGGCCGCGTCGAGCGAGGACGGCGGCTCCATCGCGATCACCGCGAGGACCTGCAGCAGGTGGCTCTGGATCATGTCGGTCAGCGCGCCCGCGCCGTCGTAGTAGCTCGCCCGCCCCTCGAGGGCCAGCTGCTCGTCGTAGACGATCTCGACGCTCTCGATGTGCTCGGCCGACCACAGCGGCTCGAGGATCCGGTTGGCGAAGCGCAGGCCGAGCACGTTCATCACGGTCGCGCGGCCGAGGAAGTGGTCGACGCGGTGGATGCGGTCCTCGGGGACCAGCGCGGCGAGGCGCTGGTTGAGGGCGTGCGCGCTCGCCTCGTCGGTCCCGAACGGCTTCTCCAGCGCCAGCACGGTGCCCTCCGGCAGGTCGTGGGCGGCGAGCGCCTCGCAGGCCTTCGCCGCGATCGCCGGCGGGAGGGCGAAGTAGACCGCCACCGGACCGGCGCAGCTCGCGAGCAGTGCGGCGAGCGCCTCCGGATCGGTGACGTCGACCTGCTGGTAGCGCGTGCCGGAGGTGAGCGCGTCCACGCCCTCGCCCTGCGCCTCGACGGTGGCGAAGGAGGCGGTCAGCACCTCGTGCCAGTGCTCCTGGGTCCAGTCCTCGCGTCCCGCGCCGACGAGGTGGACCCGCCGGTCGGTCTCGCGGGTCAGCAGCTGGCCGACGGCGGGGAGGAGGAGCCGCGAGGACAGGTCCCCCGTCGCTCCGAGGATGAGCAGGGTCGAGACGGTCTGTGCCATGCGGCTCACCCTACGGCGGCGCTGAAGAGCCCCGCTCCGCCTTGACTGGGAGGCCACAGCCGCACCTGAGAGGATCGCCGCATGGTCTCCCCGATCGAGGACTACGCCGTCCTCTCCGACTGCCGCACGGCCGCTCTCGTCTCCCGCGACGGGGGGATCGACTGGCTGTGCCTGCCGCGCTTCGACTCCGCCTCCGTCTTCGGCGCCCTCCTCGGCGGCGACGACCAGGGGCGCTGGTCGCTCCGGCCGGTCGACGGGGAGGCGACGAGCGAGCGCCACTACCTCGGCGACACGCTCGCGCTGGTCACCCGGTGGACGACTCCCACCGGCGTCGTCGAGGTGGTCGACGTGATGCCGCTGCGCGACGAGCGCGCCGAGCTGGTGCGCCGGGTGCGCGGAGTGTCGGGGACCGTCCGGATGCGGCAGGAGCTGCGCATCCGCTTCGACTACGCCCGCACCATGCCGTGGGTGCGGCAGGAGGGGACGGACGAGGATCCGCTGCTCGTCGCCGTCGCCGGGCCCGACGCGGTCGTGGTGCGCGGAGTGCGGTTGAAGGCCGTCGACCACGCCCACGCGGCGGAGTTCGACGTCGACGCGGACGCGGTCGTCGACCTCTCGATGGCGTGGTTCCCCTCGCACCAGCGGGCGCCGAAGCGCCTCGACGTCGACCGCGCGCTGGAGCGCACGCTCTCCTGGTGGTCCGAGTGGGCGTCGGCGATCGACTACGACGGGCCGCACCGCGACGCCGTCGTCCGCTCGCTGCTGACCCTCCGCGCCCTCACCGACGACGAGACCGGCGGCATCGTCGCGGCGGCGACCACCTCGCTCCCGGAGCAGTTCGGCGGCGCCCGCAACTGGGACTACCGCTACGTCTGGCTCCGCGACGCCTCGCTCACCCTGCAGGCCCTGCTCGCGCACGGGTTCGAGCAGGAGGCGCAGAAGTGGCGGGCCTGGCTGCTCCGCGCGGTCGCGGGCGCGCCGGAGGACGTGCAGATCATGTACGGCCTCGCCGGCGAGCGCGACCTGCCGGAGCGGGAGATGCCGAGCCTGCCCGGCTACGACGGCGCCTCCCCCGTGCGGATCGGGAACGCCGCCGTCGACCAGTACCAGGCGGACGTGATCGGCGAGGTGATGGTCGCTCTGCACGAGGCCCGCGTGGCCGGAGTGGACGAGACGGAGTTCTCCTGGCCGCTCCAGCGCGCGCTCCTGGGCTTCGTCGAGACCAACTGGCAGCGGCCGGACAACGGCATCTGGGAGATCCGGGGCGAGCCGCGGCACTTCACGCACTCGCGGGTCATGATCTGGGCCGCGCTCGATCGGGGCGTCCGCGCCGTGCGCGAGAACGGCCTGCCCGGTCCGGTCGAAACCTGGGAGCGCCTCCGCGACGAGGTGCGCGCCGAGATCGAGGCCCAGGGCTTCGACGCCGAGCGCGGCCACTTCGTGCAGTCCTACGGCTCGCCCGAGGTCGACGCGTCGCTCCTCGTGCTGCCGATGGTCGGCTTCGTCCCCGCCGACGACCCGCGGATGCTGGGCACCGTCGCCGAGCTGGAGCGCGTGCTCCTGCAGGACGGCCTGCTGCACCGCTACCGGACCGAGTCCTCGGTCGACGGCCTCGCCGGCGGTGAGCACCCGTTCCTCGCCTGCTCCTTCTGGCTCGTCCGGCAGTACGCCGACTCCGGCCGGATCGACGACGCGCGGACCCTGATGGACCGGCTCGTCGGGCTCTGCAACGACGTGGGCCTCCTCTCGGAGGAGTACGACGTCGAGGGCCGCCGGCACGCGGGGAACACTCCCCAGGCCCTCTCCCACCTCGCCCTGGTGCAGGCGGCCGACGCGATCGCGGCAGCCCGATGAGGCGCCGCCGCGTCGTTCTCGCGAGCATCGGCGGAGTCCTCGGAGTCGCGGTCCTCGGCTTCCTCACCTGGAGCTCGATCGTCAGCGGCCCCGACGAGAACGCCCTCGCCCGTGTGCGCGCCGATCCGGCGATCGCGGTCGAGCGCACGGACGACGCGCTCGTGATGACGCCGACCTCGACCGGCGAGCTGGCCGGCACGGGCCTGGTCTTCATCCCCGGAGCGAAGGTCGACGCCTCCTCCTACGAGGCGACCCTGGCTCCGCTGGTCGACGCCGGGGCGACCGTCGTGATCACGCGGCCGATCCTGCACCTGGCCTTCTTCGACCTCCGCTCCCTCGAGACCTTCACCAGCCAGGCCGAGGGCGTCGACCGCTGGCTCGTCGGCGGCCACTCCCTCGGCGGCGTGAAGGCCTGCCAGTGGGCCGAGGACCCGGCGGTGGCGGGTCTGGTGCTGCTCGGCAGCTACTGCGCGAACGACCTCTCGGGCTCCGGGCTCCCCGTCCTCAGCGTCAGCGGATCGGAGGACGGGCTCAGCACGCCGGAGAAGGTCGCCGACGCGAGCGTCCGGCTGCCCTCCTCCGCCGACCTCGTCGAGATCGACGGCGCCAACCACGCCGACTTCGGCTGGTACGGGCCGCAGGCGGGCGACGGCGAGGCGACCATCAGCCACGAGGAGGCGGACGCCCGCATCGCCGAGGCCCTCCTGGGCTTCAGCCGCGAGGTCGGCTGAGTCGCCCGCTCCCGCTTGACCTCGAGCGCACTCGAAGTCGTAGGTTGACGCCATGTCCACCGCCACCGCCGCCCCGGCCGAGCCGGAGGTGCTGTCGATCTCGCAGGTCGCCGCCGTCACCGGTCTCACCGTGCACACCCTGCGCTACTACGAGCGCGCCGGGCTCATGCTCGACCCGGTCGAGCGCGCCTCGTCGCAGCACCGCCGCTACCGGCCGGCCGACGTCGGCTGGGTCGACTTCCTCACCAAGCTCCGCGCGACCGGGATGCCGATCGCGCGGATCCGCGAGTACGCCCGGCTCCTCCGGATCGGGCCCGCCACGGAGCCGGAGCGCCTCGCGCTGCTCCGGACGCACCGCGAGGAGGTCGAGGCGCAGCTCGCCCGGACACACGCCAGCCTCGCCGCGATCGACATCAAGATCGCGGCGTACCAGGAGAGGACCACCCACTGATGAAGACGATCACCCTCGGATCCGACGTCGCCGCCCTCGAGGTCTCGCGCCTCGGGCTCGGCGCGATGGGCATGTCGGCGTTCTACACCGGCGCCGGCACCGACGACGCGGAGTCGATCCGCACCGTGCACCGCGCCCTCGAGCTCGGCGTCACGTTCCTCGACACCGCCGAGATCTACGGCCCGTACACCAACGAGGAGCTGCTCGGCCGCGCGCTGGCAGGCCGCCGCGACGAGGTGGTGCTGGCGAGCAAGTTCGGCATGATCCGCCACCGCGGCGACGGGGGCCGCGGACTCGACGGCTCCCCGGAGAACCTGCGGCTCGCCGTCGAGGGCTCGCTCGCGCGCCTCGGCACCGACCGCATCGACCTCTACTACCAGCACCGCATGGACCCGGGCGTCCCGGTCGAGGAGACCGCCGGGGCCTTCGCGGAGCTGATCCAGGAGGGCAAGCTCCGCGGCTACGGCCTCTCGGAGGCGGCGCCAGCGACGATCCGGCGCGCTCACGCCGTGCACCCGGTCACCGCTGTGCAGTCCGAGTACTCGCTCTGGACCCGCGACCCCGAGGCGGAGGTGCTGCCGGTCCTCCGCGAGCTCGGCATCGGCTTCGTCCCGTACTCGCCGCTGGGCCGCGGCTTCCTCACGGGCAGCATCCGCTCGGTCGCCGAGCTGGGCAGCGACGACTTCCGCCGCGACAACCCCCGCTTCGCCGACGGAGCGCTGGAGGCGAACCTCCGCATCGTGGAGGCCGTCGACCGGGTGGCGGCAGAGGCGGACGCGACCGCCGCGCAGGTGGCGCTCGCCTGGCTGCTCGCCCAGGGCGAGGACATCGCTCCGATCCCGGGCACCAAGCGCGTCTCGCGCATCGAGGAGAACGCCGCCGCGGACGCCCTCGTGCTGACCGCGGAGCAGCTCGACGTCCTCGGCGCGCTCGAGGCCCCCGTCGGCGACCGCTACGCCGACATGAGCTCCGTGAACCGCTGACCGCCCTGCGGGACGCCGCTCGCCGCGCGCACCCCGGGTGCGGCCGTGGGAGCGGCGTCCTCGCAGGAGTCAGTCCCTCGGCGGCAGCTCCCGCTTCGCGGTGTCCCGCTTCGGGGTGTCCCGCTTCGGGGTGTCCCGCTTCGGGGTGTCCCGCAGGTCGATGAGACCCGTGAACATCGCCCCCCGCTCGTTCGAGCGCTCGTCGCCCGAGAACAGGTTGTCCGGGGCGGAGGACCCGTGCCGGCGCGGGGTCGCGGCGGGAGCGGGCTCCCGCTCCATCTCGACGCGCTGACGCGGCAGGGCGACGGGGTCGTTCTCGTGCAGCCACGAGACGAGCCGCTCGCGCACGTAGCAGCGCAGGTCGAAGAGCGTCGGCGCGTCCTTCGCGGTGACGAGCACCCGGATCCGGACGAAGCCGCCCGTCGCGTCCGTCACCTGCAGCACGCTGGTGCGCCGGTCCCAGAGGTCGGTCTCCTCGAGCATGCGGTGCAGCTCCTCGCGCATCTGCTCGGGGCTGACCCGCCAGTCCAGGTCGAGCTCGACGGCGCCGAGCAGCTCGGACCCGGTGCGGGTCCAGTTCTGGAACGGCTGGGTCGTGAAGTAGTTCGTGGGCAGCACCAGGCGGCGGTCGTCCCAGAGGTGGACGACGACGTAGGTCAGCGTGATCTCCTCGATCCGCCCCCACTCGGTCTCGACGATCACCACGTCGTCCAGGCGGATGGCGTCGCTGAAGGCGAGCTGCATCCCGGCGAAGATGTTCGTGAGGCTCGACTGCGCGGCCAGGCCCGCCACGATCGAGAGCACGCCGGCCGAGGCCAGGAGGCTCGCACCGGCCGTGCGGGCCTCGGGGAAGGTCAGCAGCGAGGCGCCGATCGCGACGACCACGACGGCCGCCACGGCGACCCTCCGGATGATCGTCATCTGCGTGCGGAGGCGGCGTGCCCGGCGGTTGTCGGCCGTGTCGGTCCGGTAGCGCTCGGCGCCCAGGTCCTCGAGGAACACGAACAGGGAGCCGATCACCCACGCCGCCGCGCCGATCGTGGCGATCTGGAACACCCGCTGCACGAGACCCGGCCAGGGGTCGCCCGACACGGTGGCGGCGAGCGCGGCCCAGACCGCGATGGTCATCAGCAGCACGCGGAACGGGATGCGCAGACGCCGGATCAGCAGGCGCGCCCAGGTCTTGCGCTTGCCGACCGAGCGCAGCACGAGGGCGACGACGGCGGTCGCGACCACGGCGATCACGACCGCGATCACCACGGCGAGCGCGATCGAGCCGATCACGGGGAGGACGTCTTCGGGCACATCGGTCCTTTCTGGAGGGGAAACGGAAGCGAACGGAGATCCTGCCACGCGAACGGGGGTCGGTCCGCATTCTGCGCCGGACACCGTGCGGATGCTCAGGCGCCTGTTAGCGTCGGCGGACGGAGACGTCGACCTCGCCTGGAGCACCGTCGCCCGGACCTTCATGCGGACGGGCATCACCCTGAGCCTGACCGCCGCCGCAGACGACCAGGCCCGGGCCTTAGACGCGCTCGACGTCGGGATCGGCTCCACGAGCGCCGGCTTCCGCGGAGTCCTGCCGCTGCTCGACCCGTCGACCGCCGCACCCTCCAGCGAGTGAGCACGGGCCGGCGCTCCCCCCGCGGGCGCTCCGAGGAGGTCGGGAACGGACTCGGACCGGGAACGACGAAACCCCGCACCTCACGAGGAGGTGCGGGGTTGGTGGTGCACCCCCTCGGACTTGAACCGAGAACCCACTGATTAAGAGTCAGTTGCTCTGCCGATTGAGCTAGAGGTGCGTTCCGGCCGGCTGATCGTGCGTGCCGAACCGAGGGATCACATTACCAGCGTCTCCCCCCGTCTCGTCAAATCGAGTGCGACGGAACGCCCGCGGCAGCGATCGGAGGCTCCGCGGGACCCACCGGTATCGTGGTCGCGTGACCCCGCAGAGCAGTGACCAGAGCTTCGACGACGACCTCCGACTCGCCCTCCGCCTGGCGGACGCGGCCGATGCGATCTCGCGGGAGCGGTTCGGCGCGCTCGACCTCGTCGTGGACACGAAGCTCGACCGCACCCCGGTCACCGACGCCGACCGCGCCGTCGAGGAGGCGATCCGCGCGCTGCTCGCCGCCGAGCGTCCGGACGACGCGATCCTCGGCGAGGAGTTCGGCACCTCGGGCGAGGCCTCGCGGCAGTGGATCCTCGACCCGATCGACGGCACCGCCCACTTCCTCCGCGGCGTCCCGATCTGGGCGACCCTGATCGCGCTCGCGGTCGACGGCGTCCCCGTCGTCGGAGTCGTCTCCGCTCCCGCTCTCGGCACGCGCTGGTGGGCGGCCGAGGGCTCCGGCGCCTGGGCCGTCGAGCTGGAGGCCGGGGCCGAGCCGCGACCGCTGCGCGTCTCGGGGATCGACACGCTCGCCTCGGCGACCTTCAGCTACAACAGCATCCAGCAGTGGGAGGGCGCGGGCCGTCTCCCGCAGCTGCTCGAGCTCGCCGGCGCCGTCTGGCGCGACCGGGCGTACGGGGACGCGTGGCCCTACATGCTCGTCGCCGAGGGTCTCCTCGACGGTGCGGGCGAGTTCGACGTGAAGCCCTACGACCTGGCGGCCCTGGTGCCGATCGTGCAGGAGGCGGGCGGCCGCTTCACCTCCGCCGACGGGGAGGACGGGCCGTGGCACGGCAGCGCCGTCGCCACCAACGGCCTGCTGCACGACGAGGTGCTCGCGATCGTGGCGCCGCGATGAGGAGCCGGACGGCCGCGCTCGCCTCGGCGGCGCTCCTCCTGCTCCTCTCGGGCTGCTCCTCCGTCGTCGGGCCGGACGGCCCGGAGGCCGTGCGTGACGAGGGCGGCACGGTGGCGACCGCCGGCGTCACCGACGTGTTCTCGCTGCGGCGCGGCGACTGCCTGGCCGACCCGGGCGACGACCGCATCGCCGACGTGGACGTCGTCCCGTGCGCCGAGGAGCACGCACTGGAGGTCTTCCACACGTTCGCGCAGCCCGGAGACCGCTACACCAGCCGCAACACGCTGCTCGCCCAGGCCGAGGCGGGCTGCGAGCCGGAGTTCGGCGCCGTGATGGGGATCGCCTACGGCGACTCCGCCCTCGAGTACCGCTCGCTCGTCCCCTCCGAGGTCGGCTGGCGCCACGGGGACCGCACGATCGTCTGCGCGGTCCTCGATCCGGCCGACGACTCCACCACCGGCAGCCTCTTCGGCTCCGCTCGCTGACCACGGCTCCGATCGACCCCCGTTCGGCTCATTGACACGTGCTCCGTCGGAGCGCAGGGTGAAGGGACGACCGGCAGGCGCGAGGGGGCGCGGAGACCGGCGGCTCAGGAGTCGACATGCAGGACCGGCACGACCAGGAACCCCCCGAGCGCTCGCGCACGGCCGAGCAGCACTGGGGACCGGCGGACAGCCTGTTCCCGAGGCTCCACCGGCAGAGCTCCCTGCTCGCCGCGGCGGAGGCGGTCGCGCAGGTCGACGGGCCCGGCCCGGGCGACGTCTGGTCGCGGCTCCTGCACGACTACGCCCACGCCTCCGACCGCGTCGTCTCGGTGGACGGCGACGCCGAGGCCGCCACGCTCGGCTGGCTGAAGCCGCGCGGTGTGGTCTCGCTGCTGGTCACCGAGCGGTGCGACGACGACGCCGCCGCCGAGCACCTGGTGGCCGCGCTCGCCGCGATGAACGCCGTGACCCTCTCCGTGCACGAGGCGCGAGCAGTACGCCTCCGTCCTCTGCTGGAGGTGCTGCACCGGCTCCTGCCCGACGCGTTCGCCGAGCTGCCGGTGGACCGCAGCGCCCACTACCCGGCCGGCACCGCCGTCGCCGTGCTGGCGCCGGGCGTGCTCTACCGGGACTGGGCTCCGCCGCAGGCTCTCGCCGGCCCGGCGCACGACGACGACGACCGGCTGGCGATGCTCACCCTCTACGGCCGGATCAGACAGCTCGACGTGCGACCGTCGTGAGGGCGGCGGAGCGGAGCTCCCAGTGTGCGACGACGACCGGTGGTGGAGATGGGGGGAATCGAACCCCCGTCCATCGCTGTGATTCTGCGCCTTCTACGGGTGTAGCCGATGAGAGCGTTCTGCTCGGCCCCGACCGTTACCATCGGCGCATCGGTCGACGGGCCCAGCCCGAGTGCGAGTCCCGCGTCGCCCTCAGGCGTAACGACGCAGCAAGTCCTCTAGATGACGCCAGGATCCGGGGCGAGGACGCACCCACGGGCTGACGGACTATCTACTCTGGCTTAGGCAGCGAGAGCGAAGTCGGTGCGCTTCTGTTCGGCACCTGTGTTTTCCAGGGATCGTTGACGAGATGACCCTGGATCCTCGACCCGCTTCTCGCAGTTTCGCAGGCAATGTCGAAACCGATCATCCCCGCGAGCACTCTACGGCCCGGAGGCCGCTGGAGTGGGTCGTTCGTCGCACACTGTGGAGTTACGCGACCTAGTCTACCTCAGCTCCGCGGGCGGTCACCCGGCGGCGGCGCAGATCGAGCAGACCCAGCACGAGCGCGAGCGCGATCAGCCCGAGGGTGACGAAGTAGCCGTTGCGGAAGGCGTCGTGGTAGCGGTCCAGCCCCTCCGCCATCCCCTGCTCGCTCGCCAGCGTCGCGAAGAAGACGGCGGAGGCGCAGGCGGTGCCGACCGCGGTGCCCACGCGCTGGCCGAGCTGGCCCACGGAGCCCGCCACGCCGCCCTGCGTCGGCGGGATCTCGGCGAGGGTGAGCGTCTGATTCGGCGACACGACGAAGCCGCCGCCGGCCCCGGCGACGAGCATCGCGGCACCCATGCCGTAGGCCGCGGTCTCGGCCGGGAGGAGCTCGGCGGCGAGCAGCACGAGCGTGAAGCCGATGACCACGAGCACGATGCCGAGCACCACCAGTGCGCGGCCGTAGCGCTGCACGAGCTTGCCGCCGTACCAGGCGGTCACCGCCGAGGTCAGCGCGAACGGGATGCTCACCATGCCGGCGAACACCGGCTCGAGGCCGAGCCCCTGCTGGAGGAAGAGCGTGGTGAGGAGGAAGGTCGCCGGGATCGCGGCGAAGTAGGAGGTCGCGACCAGGATGCCGTTGCGGTAGGAGCTCGTCCGGAAGATGCGGAAGTCGATGACGGGCGTCCGCCCCGACGCGGCGTAGTGCGCCTCCCAGCGCACGAAGACGGCGGCGGCGGCCGCGGCGAGGACCAGCCAGAACCAGCGGTAGGGCGAGTCCGAGGAGGAGCCCGTGGTCAGCAGGAACGGCAGCATGAACGCGAAGATCGCGACCGCCAGCAGGAGCAGGCCGACCGGGTCGAGGGACCGGTCTCCCTCGGGCCGCGAGCGCTTCTTCGGGATGAGCTTCCAGGCGAAGACCAGCGCGGCGACGCCCAGCGGGATGTTCATCCAGAACAGCAGGCGCCAGCCGTCCTGCTCGCCGCCGATCGCGATCAGGAGGCCGCCGAGGGTCGGGCCGAAGGCGGTCGACAGGCCGATGGTCGCGCCGAAGACCCCGAAGGCCCGGGCCCGCTCGGCGCCGGTGAACATCTGCTGCACCAGCCCGAGGACCTGGGGCATCTGGATTCCCGCGGCGACGCCCTGCAGGAAGCGCGCGACGACGAGCAGCTCGATCGACGGCGCGAGCGCGCAGAGCAGGCTCGTCACCGTGAACGCGGTCAGCCCGATGAGGAACAGCAGGCGGCGCGAGCGGATGTCGCCCAGCCGACCGGCCGGCACGAGCGCCAGTCCGAAGGCGAGCGCGTAGCCCGCGACGATCAGCTGCAGCTGGCTCGCGTCCGCTCCGAGCGAGCGCTCGATCGACGGCAGGCCGACGTTGACCTTCGAGAGGTCGAGGATCGTGATGGCCGCGACTCCGACGCTCACCGCGAAGGCGCGCCACCGCGTCTTCTCGTCGGCGGCGCTCAGGGCGGCGGGGGCGCTGTTCTCGGGGGAGGTCACGCGCCCCAGTCTCCCAAAGCACGGGGCGCGAAGAAGAGGCTTGCGCGGCACCCGTCGGACAGTGCCCGCCGGGGCCTACTCGCCGAGGCGGCGGCGGGTCGACATCGCACGGTCCGCCTCGCGGCGGTCCTGGCGCTCTCGGAGGACCTGGCGCTTGTCGTAGTCCTTCTTGCCCTTGGCCACGGCAAGCTCGACCTTGGCCTTGCCGTCGCTGAAGTACAGCGAGAGCGGGATCAGCGTGTACCCGCCCTCCTTCACCTTGTTGTGGATCTTGAGGATCTGCGCCTTGTGCAGCAGCAGCTTGCGCTTGCGGCGCGGCGGGTGGTTCGTCCAGGTGCCCTGGGCCCACTCGTTGATGTGGACGGCGTCGAGCCACGCCTCTCCCCCGTCGACGAACGCGTAGCCGTCGACCAGCGAGGCTCGGCCGGCCCGGAGGGACTTCACCTCGGTGCCGGTGAGCACGAGGCCCGCCTCGTAGGTGTCCTCGATGAGGTAGTCGTGGCGCGCCTTGCGGTTGGTCGCGACGACCTTCTGTCCCTGTTCTCTGGGCACGGCTGCTCCTCGGGTCGCGAGCGGATGAAGGGGGCGGGCATCGTCGGGGCGATGCACCGGTGGGCCGCCCCGAACGGGACAGCCCACCAGTATACGTCCGGTCCGGGATCAGACCCGCAGGTACCGCGCGATCGCGACGTTCGCCGAGACGGCGGCCAGGACGATGCCGACCACGATCAGGATCGGCACGACGATCAGAGCGTCGTCGAGTCCCACGAAGGAGGTCAGCGGGATCCGGTACGCCAGGAACCCCTGCACGAAGACCTGCACGATGGCGACCACCGCGACTCCCGCGAGGATCGAGCCGACCAGCGCGGCGAAGACCCCCTCGAGGATGAACGGGGTCTGGATGAACCGGTTCGAGGCCCCCACGAGCCGCATGATGCCCAGCTCCCGTCTCCGCGAGAACGCCGAGAGGCGGATCGTGGTGGCGATGAGCAGCACGGCCGCGACGAGCATCAGGACGGCGATGCCGATCGCCGTGTAGCTCGCCGCGTTGAGGATCGAGAAGATCTGGTCGAGGTACTGCCGCTGGTCGGTGACGCTCTCGACTCCCGAGACGCTCGACAGGCTCTCCACGATGACGTCCGACTGGGTCGGGTCCTTCAGGTTGATCCAGAAGGTCTGGTTGAGCAGGTCGGGAGTGACGTACTCGGCGACCGGGTTGCCCGCGAACTGCTCCTGGAAGTTCGCGTAGGCCTGGTCGTGGTCCTCGAAGTAGGAGCGGTCGATGTACGGCGCGAGCGTGGCGCCCTCGAGCTGGCCCTGCACCGCGTCGATCTGCTCGGCGGTGGCGTCGGAGCCGCTGCAGTTCGAGCCGCCGGAGGTGGCGGTGCACATGTACACCGCGACCTGCGCCTTGTCGTACCAGAAGTTCTTCATCTGGCCGATCTGCATCTGGAGCAGGATCGCCGTGCCGACGAAGGTGAGGGAGATGAAGGTCACCAGGATCACCGAGACGACCATGGAGACGTTGCGCCGGAGGCCGCTGGCGACCTCCGACCAGATCAGTGCGAATCTCACTTGACGGGTCCTACGTTCTGCTGGTCGTCGCCGGTCTCGTCGCCCTCGCCCGTGTGGGCGCGGAGGCCGAGGCGCGCGGCGAGCGACTCCTCGGGCAGGGCGCCGGTGTCGGCGGGGAGGAAGATCGGACCGGTCTGGCTCTGCAGCTCGACGACGCGCGGGGCGGCGGCGGGCTCGGCGGCCGGCTCCGGCTCGACGGCGGCGGAGCGGCGGCCCTCGGGGACGCGGGGCTGGGCGGCGGTCTGCGAGAGGCGGGCCGGCTCGGGCGGCGGGGCCGGGGCCTCCTGGCGCAGGTCGATCTCGGGGACCTCGGCGGGCGCGAGCTCGCTGTCGATGATCGCCGGGGGCGCGGGCTGCTCGGCGACCGCGTGGTCGTCGGCCGCCACGACCACGACGCCGTCGTGGACGACGGTGATGCTCTCGGTCTGGCCGTAGCCGCCCTGGCTCTCGTCGCGGACGATGCTGCCTGCCGAGAGCTCGATGACGCGGCGCTTCATCTGGTCGACGATGCCGGCCTCGTGGGTCGCCATGATCACGGTCGTGCCGCCCGCGTTGATCCGCTCGAGCAGCGCCATGATGCCGGCGCTCGTGGTCGGGTCGAGGTTGCCCGTGGGCTCGTCGGCCAGCAGGACGGCCGGCTTGTTGACGACGGCGCGGGCGATCGCCACGCGCTGCTGCTCGCCGCCGGAGAGCTCGTGGGGCAGGCGCGACGCCTTGCCCGCGAGGCCCACCATCTTGAGCGTGTCCGGGACGGCCTCCTGGATGTAGCCCTTCGACTTGCCGATCACCTGGAGGCTGAACGCGACGTTGTCGAAGACCGACTTGTTCGGCAGCAGCCGGAAGTCCTGGAACACGACGCCCATGTTGCGGCGGAAGTACGGGACCTTGCGGCTCGAGATCTTGCCGAGGTTCTGCCCGAGCACGTGGATCGACCCGGAGGAGGGGCGCTCCTCCTTGAGGATCAGGCGGAGGCAGCTCGACTTGCCGGAGCCGGAGGCGCCGACGAGGAAGACGAACTCGCCCCGGAGGATCTCGAGATCGATGGCGTTGAGGGCGGGTCTCGTGCCGCCCCGATACTGCTTGGAGACGTTGTCGAAGCGAATCATGTCGGTACGAGGGTAAGCGACGATCCCGAAGAGTCCGCCGAGGGGGCGCGCGGCGCGTCGGTGGGGACGCGCCCGAGCCGCGCTAGGAGGACTTCCGCCAGCGGATCCCGGCGGCGATGAAGCCGTCCAGATCGCCGTCGAACACGTGCGAGGGGTTGCCGACCTCGTGGTCGGTGCGCAGGTCCTTCACCATCTGGTACGGAGCGAGGACGTAGCTGCGCATCTGGTCGCCCCAGCTCGCGGTGATGGTGCCGGCGAGCTCCTTCTTGGTGGCCGCCTCCTGCTCCTTCTGCAGCAGCAGGAGCCGCGACTGGAGCACGCGCATCGCCGCGGCCCGGTTCTGGATCTGGCTCTTCTCGTTCTGCATCGACACGACGGTGCCGGTGGGCAGGTGGGTGAGGCGCACCGCGGAGTCGGTGGTGTTCACCGACTGGCCGCCGGGACCGGAGGAGCGGAAGACGTCCACGCGGATGTCGTTGTCCGGGATCTCGATCGCCCCGGCCTCCTCCATCAGCGGGATGACCTCGACGGCGGCGAAGGAGGTCTGGCGCTTGCCCGCGGCGCCGAAGGGGCTCATCCGCACGAGGCGGTGGGTGCCGGCCTCGACCGAGAGCGTGCCGAAGGCGTAGGGGGCGTCGATCTGGAAGGTGGCCGACTTGATGCCCGCCTCCTCCGCGTAGCTGGCGTCCATGACGGTCGCCGCGTACTTGTGCTTCTCGGCCCAGCGGAGGTACATCCGCATCAGCATCTCGGCGAAGTCGGAGGCGTCGACGCCGCCCGCGCCCGCGCGGATGGTGACCACCGCGGGGCGGTCGTCGTACTCGCCGTCGAGCAGGGTCTGCACCTCGAGCTCGCCCATGACCTTCTGGAGGGAGGAGAGCTCGGCGATCGCCTCCTGCTCGGACTCGGCGTCCTCGGCCTCGTTCGCCATCTCGACGAGCACCTCGAGGTCGTCCAGCCGCCGGTCGATCGCGGTGATCCGCGCGAGCTCGGACTGGCGGTGGCTGAGGGCGCTGGTCACCTTCTGAGCGTTGGCCGTGTCGTCCCACAGGTCGGGGGCGCCGGCCTGCTCGCTGAGCTCGGCGATCTTCGAGCGAAGGCCGTCCACGTCGATGACGGCGCGGATGTCGGCGAAGGTGGAGCGGAGAGCAGTGATCTGCTCGGTGAAGTCGTTGTCCAGCATGGTGCGTCCAGACTACCGGGGGCCGGGGGCCGCCCTCCGGCCCGGGCGTACCCTGGGGACGGTGACCAGCACCGCTCCGCGCCCCTTCCCCGTCGGGCCGCTGCTGCTGTCGACCTTCCTCCCCACCCTCCTCTTCTCCATCGGCGAGGGGGCGATCATCCCCCTCCTGCCGGCCGCGGCCGGCGACCTCGGCGCGACGCTGGCCCTGGCGGGCCTCGTGGCGGGGATGATCATGATCGGCGAGCTGGCGGGCGACATCCCCAGCGGCTGGATCGTCTCCCGGATCGGCGAGCGCGGCGCGATGCTCGGAGCCTCGGCCGCGTCGATCCTCGGGCTCGTGGTGTGCCTGCTCTCGACGTCATGGGTCGGGCTGACGATCGGCGTCTTCGTGATCGGCCTCGCGACCGCGGTCTTCGCGCTGGCGCGGCACGCGTTCATGACGTCGTTCGTCCCGATCACGCACCGCGCCCGCGCGCTCAGCGCCCTCGCCGGGGCGTTCCGCGCCGGCTGGCTGATCGGCCCGTTCCTGGCGGCCGGGGTGGTGCACCTCACCGGCTCCGTCGAGTCCGTCTTCTGGGTGCACATCGTCTGCTGCGTGGCGGCGGTCGTGGTCCTGCTGCTCGTGCCCGACCCCGCGACGGTGCTGCGGCGGGCGCAGGCCGCGGCCGACCGCGCCGCTCCGGAGGACGTGGTCGCCGCGGAGGCGTCGGCGACCGTCCCGGAGTCGCCGCAGTCGCTGCTCGGGACGCTGCGCGAGCACCGCGGGGTCCTCGCTCGGATGGGGACCGGCGCCGCCGTGATCGGGGCGCTGCGGGCGAGCCGGACGCTGATCCTCCCCCTCTGGGCGGTGAGCATCGGGCTCGCCGAGACCGACACCGCGATCATCATCGGCATCGCCGGCGCGCTCGACTTCGCCCTCTTCTACGCCGGCGGCCAGCTGATGGACCGCTTCGGCCGGGGCGCCACCGCGATCCCCTCGATGATCGGCCTCGGGCTCGGCCACCTCGCCCTCGCCGCCTCGGTGCTCGCCCTCGATCCGGTGCCCTGGTTCGTCGCCGTGGCCTGCGTGCTCGCGGCCGCGAACGGCATCGGCTCCGGGATCCTGATGACCATCGGCGCCGATCTCGCGCCCCCGGCCGATCCGGCCCCGTTCCTCGGCGCGTTCCGCTTCACCGGCGACGCGGGCAACGCCGCCGCCCCGATCGTCGTGTCGGCGCTCACCGCCCTGATCTCCCTCCCCTTCGCCGCCGTCGTGATGGGGGTGCTCGGTCTGGGCGGAGCGGGGGCGCTCGCCCGCTGGATCCCGCGGTACCTCCCCCGGGCGGCTCCCCGCGGCTGAGGCGCGGAGCCCTCCTCCTACACTGGAGCCCGCACGCGGGAGTGGTGGAATGGCAGACACGCAGGATTTAGGTTCCTGTGCCGAGAGGCGTGAGGGTTCGAGTCCCTCCTTCCGCACGGGATCGGCCGGTACGCTGAGCGCGCTCGCGTGACCGCCGACCGGCCACCGGCCCCCGTCGACTGGAGATCCGTTGAACCACGCCGCCCTCGTCCCCTGGCTCGATCCGGAGACGATCCTGACCTCGTTCGGCCCCTGGGGCGTGCTCGTGGTCTGCCTCATCGTGTTCGCCGAGACCGGACTGCTGATCGGCTTCCTCTTCCCGGGCGACACGCTGCTGATCATCACGGGCCTGCTGGCGCACGAGAACGCGTCGAACGGCGGCCTCGGCGTCCCGATCTGGCTCATCTGCCTGGCCGTCGGGTTCTCGGCCTTCGTCGGCGGCGAGGTCGGCTACCTGATCGGGCACAAGGCCGGCCCGCGCATCTTCGAGCGCAAGGAGTCCGGCTTCTTCAGCATCGAGAACGTGAAGCGGACCAACGCGTTCTTCGAGCGCTTCGGCGGCCTCGCCGTGATCCTCGCGCGCTTCGTGCCGATCGTCCGCACCTTCGCGCCGATCGCGGCCGGCGTGGCTCACATGAACTACCGCAAGTACAGCCTCTACAACCTCATCGGCGCCCTGATCTGGGGCAGCGGGGTCACCCTGATCGGGTGGCTGCTCGCCTTCATCCCGCCGGTCGCCGACTTCGTCTCGCACTACATCGACGTGATCCTGATCGGCGCGGTCGTGCTCGCGCTGGTGCCGACGCTGTTCCACTTCTTCCAGCAGCAGCGCAAGGCGAAGCTCGCCGCCGACCCCGAGACCGACTCGACCGAGTCGGCCGCCTACGTGCTCGACGCCGACACCCTGGACGACAAGCACCCGAAGTCCTGACCTCCGCCTCCGGGGGACGCCACTCCGGCACGCGGCACGCCGACAGGCGTGCACCGGAGTGGCATCCCGCCGGGGTCAGAGCCGGGCGGACAGGGCGGCGAGCTCGGCGCGCAGCGCGGTGAAGGCGCGGGCGCGGTGGCTCCGGGCGTTCTTCTGCTCGGGAGCGAGCTCGGCCGCCGTGAGCGCCCCGGCCTCGGGGACGAACACCGGGTCGTAGCCGTGGCCGTTCGCACCGCGCGGCGCGGTCGCGATCGCGCCGTCCCAGCGGCCCTCGACCACCGTCTCCTGACCGCCGGGGAGCACGGAGTCCGGCACCACGAGGGCGATGGTGCAGCTGAAGTGCGCACCGCGGTGCTCCGCCTTCACGTCGTGCAGCTGCGCCAGGAGGAGCTCGAGGTTGGCCGTCGCGTCGTGCGCGCGTCCCGACCAGCGGGCCGAGAAGATGCCCGGCGCGCCGCCGAGGACGTCGACGCAGATCCCGGAGTCGTCCGCGAGCGCCACGAGGCCGGTGTGCGCCGCCGCCGCGCGCGCTTTGATCAGCGCGTTCTCGGCGAAGCTCACGCCGTCCTCGACGGGCTCGGGTCCGTCGTAGGCGCGGACGCCGACTCCGGGGAGCGCGCCGGCCAGCATGGCGCGGAACTCCTCCACCTTGCCCGCGTTGTGCGTGGCGAGGACGAGGTCCAGGCTCACGCTCCGGGCTCCGCGGCGAGCGCTTCGGCCTGGATGCGGGCGAGGTCGGAGGCACCGGCGACCGCGAGGTCGAGCAGGGCGTCGAGCTCGCGGCGGTCGAACGGGGCCCCCTCGGCGGTGCCCTGCACCTCGACGAACAGGCCGCGTCCGGTGACGACGACGTTCATGTCGGTCTCGGCGCGCACGTCCTCGACGTAGGCCAGGTCGAGCATCGGCACGCCGTCGATGATGCCGACGGACACGGCCGAGAGGCTGTCGATCAGCGGCTGCGCCTTCTGCCCCACGTACTTCTTGCCGCGCGCCCACTCGATCGCGTCGGCCATCGCCACGTAGGCGCCGGTGATCGCCGCGGTGCGGGTGCCGCCGTCGGCCTGGAGGACGTCGCAGTCGATCACGAGGGTGTTCTCGCCGAGCGCCTTCGTGTCGACCACCGCGCGGAGGCTCCGGCCGATCAGCCGCGAGATCTCGTGCGTGCGCCCGCCGACCTTCCCCTTGACCGACTCGCGGTCCATGCGGGAGTTGGTGGAGCGGGGCAGCATCGCGTACTCGGCGGTGACCCAGCCCTTGCCCTTGCCCTGCAGCCAGCGCGGCACGCCGTTCGTGAAGGAGGCGGTGCAGAGCACCCTGGTGTTCCCGAACGAGACGAGCGCGGAGCCCTCCGCCTGGGTGCTCCAGCCGCGCTCGATCGTCACGGTGCGCAGCTCGTCGGGCGCCCGCCCGTCCTTGCGCGCGGCCTTCGATGCGGTGCTGTCGGTCACTCGGGTCTCCCTCGATCGTGCGGGAGCGCGGCCCGATCGAGCTCGCGCAGGTTGATGGTGCCGGTCTCGACGAGGTCGACGCTCGAGACCTCCGGACCGAGGAAGCGGCGGGCGAGGCGGACGAAGTCGCTCGAGCCCGTCTCCTCCCACCGGTAGGTCGGAGGCGCGGCGGAGGTGCGCTGCAGGCCGTGCGCCACGAGGGTCCGGTAGACGTCGAGCGCGGTCTCCTCGGCGCTCGAGACGAGGCGGACGTCCGGCCCCATCACGTACGCGATGGCACCGCGCAGCAGCGGGTAGTGGGTGCAGCCGAGGACGAGCGTGTCGACCCCCGCGGCCTTGAGCGGCGCGAGGTACTCCTCCGCCACCGCGAGCAGCTCGTCGCTCCAGGTGACGCCCGCCTCGACGAACTCGACGAAGCGCGGGCAGGCGGCGGTGAACAGCTGCAGGTCGGGCGCGGCGACGAAGGCGTCGTCGTAGGCGCGGGAGCGGATCGTCCCGACCGTGCCGATCACCCCGACGCGGCGGTTGCGGGTGTCGCGGACAGCGCTGCGGACGGCGGGCTGGATGACCTCGATCACCGGGATGCCGCGGCCGAGCGTGTAGCGCTCGCGGGCGTCGCGCATCATCGCGGCCGAGGCGGTGTTGCAGGCGATGACGAGCAGCTTGGCGCCCTGGTCGACCAGGGTGTCGAGGGTGTCGAGGGCGTAGGCGCGGACGTCGGCGAGCGGCTTGGGCCCGTAGGGCGAGTGCGCGGTGTCGCCGAGGTAGACGATCGACTCGTTCTGCAGCTGGTCGATCACGGAGCGGGCGACGGTGAGCCCGCCGACTCCGGAGTCGAAGATGCCCAGCGGTGCGTCCGTCACGGAGGAACAGCCTACCCGCGCCCTGCGGCCCGGTTCCGGCCGCACGCCGTTCCCGGGCCCGGCGGCGTGCGCAAGCCCCGGCACCCGCGCCTGGGCCGCGCGGGGGCGGCCGTGGAACACTGAGCGGATGGACTCCACGGCCTTCCTCACCGACCGGTACGAGCTCACGATGGTCGAGGGCGCCCTCGGCAGCGGCACCGCCGACCGCCGCTGCATGTTCGAGGTGTTCGCCCGGAGCCTCCCGCCCGGACGCCGCTACGGCGTGCTCGCGGGCACCGGCCGGCTCCTCGAGCTGATCTCGCGCTTCCGCTTCGGCGACGACGAGCTGTCCTGGCTCCGCGAGAACCGCATCGTCGACTCCCGCACGCTGGACTGGCTCGCCGACTACCGCTTCCGGGGCGACGTCTGGGGCTACCGCGAGGGCGAGGTCTACCTCCCGGGCTCCCCCGTGCTCATCGTCGAGGCGCCCTTCGCCGACGGCGTGCTGCTGGAGACCCTGGTGCTCAGCGTCCTCAACCACGACAGCGCCGTGGCGAGCGCTGCCGCGCGGATGGTCTCGGCCGCCGACGGGCGACCGCTCGCCGAGATGGGCTCGCGCCGCGCCGGAGAGCGGTCCGCCGTCGCCGCGGCTCGCGCCGCGTACATCGCCGGATTCGGCGCCTCCTCGAACCTGGAGGCGGGCCGCAGCTTCGGCGTGCCCACGATGGGCACCTCCGCGCACTCCTTCACCCTCCTCCACGACTCGGAGGAGGAGGCGTTCCGCGCGCAGGTCGCCGCGCTCGGCCCCGGCACGACCCTCCTGGTAGACACCTACGACGTGACAGCCGCCGTCGACCTGGCGGTCCGCGTCGCCGGCACCGGCCTCGGCGCCGTGCGCATCGACTCCGGCGACCTCCCCCAGCAGGTGGCCGCCGTCCGGCAGCAGCTGGACGCGCTCGGCGCGACCGGCACGCGCATCACCGTCACCAACGACCTCGACGAGTACGGGATCGCCGCGCTCGCGGCCTCACCGGTCGACTCCTACGGCGTCGGCACCTCGGTGGCGACGGGCTCGGGCCACCCGACGGCGGGCATGGTCTACAAGCTGGTCGCGCACGAGGACGACGCGGGCGAGTGGGTCGCGGTGGCGAAGAAGTCGGTCTCGAAGGCGTCGATCGGCGGGCGGAAGGCCGCCGGCCGTCTGCTCTCGGACGACGGGGTCGCCGAGGCCGAGGTCGTGCACGTGGGCGCCGGCCCCGAGGGCGCCGTCGGCGAGGGCGAGCGGGCGCTGCTCGTCCCCCTGATCGAGGACGGGACGATCCGTCCCGAGCACCTCGGCATCGAGGGAGTGGCGGCAGCCCGCGCGCACCACGCGAACGCGGTCCTCGAGCTGCCGATCGACGCGCTCCGGCTCGGCCGCGGCGAGCCCGTCATCCCGACCCGCTACGAGTGAGCGGGGCGGGAATCACTTCATCTTCGCGTAGATCTCCTTGCAGGCCGGGCACACCGGGAACTTCTCCGGGTCGCGGCCCGGGAGCCACTTCTTGCCGCAGAGCGCGCGGACCGGCTTGCCGGTGATGGCGCTCTCGAGGATCTTGTCCTTCGGCACGTAGTGGGAGAAGCGCTCGTGGTCGCCCGGCTCGATGGACTCCTGGTTGAGGAGCTCCTCGAGCTCGCGGTCGAGCGTGGCGGTTCCTCCGCCTCCCTCGAGGGGGTCGGTGCTGCTGTTCTGGACGCGCGGAATCATGCCGACGATCCTACGCGCGGAGCCCGGGCCCGCGGCCGTGCGCTCCGGATCGGGCGGCGCTAGTAGCGGCTGGTGAACGCGACCAGCTCGGTCGCGCGGCGCTCGAACAGCCGGCCGCCGAGGAGCACGCCGAGGGCGAAGACGACCACGGCGCTGCCGAAGCCGACGAGCACGGCGTCGCCCGCCGCCTCCGGGTCGACGAACAGTGCCCGGACGCCGAGCACCACGGCCGGAGCCGAGAGGAGCAGCCCCAGGCCGAACGCGAGGGACTGCGGACCGGCGCCACTGGCTCCGGGGGCCTGGGGCTGCGTGAACGCGCTGTCGCCCGGGCGCGGAGCCGGATAGGCGAGCCGTGCCGAGACGGCGCTGGCGACGCCGGCGGGGACGAGCAGGAGGCAGGTGTTCACCGCGAGCACGACGGGCAGCGCATCGGGGAGCCCCGAGGTCGCGCTGCTGATCAGCGAGCCGAGCACGACGACCGGCACGCCGAGCAGGAGTGTCGGGAAGGCGCGGCCGAGCCGGTCCGACCAGCCGCGGACGCCCGCGGCCACGTGGAGCCAGAACGCCGATCCGTCGTAGGCGACGTCGTTGTGCAGGAACCAGCCGAGGAACAGCGCGATCAGCGGGACCGGGAGCAGCGAGAGCAGCGGGAAGGGGACGCCGACGACCGCGAGCAGCAGCAGGGCCGCGACCGGCAGCACCGGCACGGCGACGAGCGACGCCTGGTAGCGCGGATCCCGGAGCCAGTAGGTGATGCTGCGCGCCGCGATCGCGCCGGTCCGGGTCGAGCCGAGGACGTCGAACCAGCCCAGCCGGAGGCCGCGCGGCGGCCGGTGCATGCGCTCGGGCCGCTCCGTCAGCAGGCGGACGACGAGCCACCAGAGCGCGCCCGCCGCGACGAGCGTCGCCAGGGCCAGCAGGAGCGGGCCGAGCGCGTCGCCGGTCCGGGCGGCCGGGGCGATCATCCACGCCGCACCGAACGGAGTGGCCCCCATCGCCGCACCCCAGCGCTCGAGCACCCGGGTGTCCCCCGTGTCGACCAGCGCGGCGGCACCGAGGGCGGCGGGACCGCCGAGCATCAGCAGCAGGCCGAGGACGGCCAGCAGCTCGCGGGCGGTCCGGGAGGGGACGAGTGCGGCGGAGGCGGCGAGGCCGATCCGCGCGAACAGCGAGGCCGTCGCCACCGCGAGGAGCGGGCCGACCACGGCGAAGGCGCCTGCGCCCGGGACGAGCGGCGCGCTCGCGAGCCCGACCACCAGCAGAGCGAGCGTGGGGACCGAGACGAGGCCGGCCAGGGCGAGCGCCCCGGCGAGGCGGAGCGGCGGAAGGCCGAAGAGGCGGAACGCGCGCGGATCCATCGGGTCGAGCGGGCCGAGCAGGAAGGGCAGTACCAGGAAGCCGACGGAGACGAGTCCGCCGGCGGTCACGAGAGCGCCCGCCGCCGCGTCCGAGGAGCGCAGAGCACCGATCGCCGCGATCAGCAGTGCCGTCACCGCGACGACCACGAGCACGCCCAGGACGGCGCCGGCCGAGCGCGCGGGCCCGGAGCGGAACGCGCCCAGGAGGACGTCGATCCTCAGCCGGAGAAGTCGTGCAGCCACTGCAGCCCCTCGGCGATCTGCTTGCCGCCCGCGAGCTCGAGGAAGCGCTCCTCCAGCGTCGCGGTGCCGGCGACCTCCGCGACCGTCCCGGAGGCGAGCACGCGCCCGCCGACGATCACGGCCACGTCGTCGCAGACGCGCTCGATGAAGTCGAGCCCGTGGCTGGAGAGGACGACGGTGCCGCCGCCCTCGACGAAGCGGCGCAGCACGGTGATCACGGCGGCCGAGGAGACCGGGTCCACCGACTCGAACGGCTCGTCGAGGACCAGCACGCGCGGGGCGTGGATCATCGCCGCCGCGAGGGCGACCTTCTTCGCCATCCCCGCGGAGTAGTCCGAGATCAGGCGCTCCAGCGCGTCGGAGAGGCCGAGCGCCTCGGCCAGCTCGACCGTGCGCTGCTTCGCCGTGGCGAGGTCGATGCCGCGCAGCGCGGCGGAGTAGGCGAGGAACTGGGCGCCGGTGAGCCGGTCGAACAGCCGGAGGCGGTCGGGCAGGACCCCGATCAGCGGCTTCGCGGCCGACGGGTCCTTCCAGACGTCGACGCCGTGCACGAGGACGCGGCCGGTGTCGGGTCGCAGGAGGCCCGTCATCATCGAGAGCGTGGTGGTCTTGCCCGCGCCGTTCGGGCCGATGATCCCGTAGAAGGTCCCCGCGCGGACGGCCAGGTCGATGCGGTCGACCGCCACCGTCCTCCCGAAGGTCCGGGTCAGCTGGTGCAGCTCGAAGACGACGGGCGAGGCGCCGTCCGGATCCGCGGCACCCTCAGCGGGCTCGGCGTTCGTCACGGACGTCATCCGGCTACGGTACCAACTCGCCCGCGGGCCCCCGGCGCCCGCGCCGACACCCGGCGACACGGCGAGAGGTCAACCACCCTGGCCCCGGGGGGCGTGAACTGTACACTAGGTCTCTACCCGAGGAGTCGACCAGATCGAGACGCAGCGGTTAATTCGAGGAGAACACACGATGATGCACACAGGTTCGACGAGCAGCAGCCCCGCCACCGTCGTCATCCTCGCCGCAGGGATGGGCAGCCGGCTCGGCCGCTCCCTCCCCAAGCCGCTCACGCCGCTCAGCGACGGGCGCACGATCATGCAGCAGCAGTTCGACAACATCCACCACGCCTTCGGCACGAAGGTCCCGGTGAGCATCGTCGTCGGCTACAAGCTCGAGCACATCATCGAGGCCTTCCCCTCGGCGACGTTCGTCTACAACGAGCAGTACGACCAGACCAACACCTCCAAGAGCCTCCTCCGCGCGCTGCAGGCGAGCGGGCAGGGCGGCGTGCTGTGGATGAACGGCGACGTCGTCTTCGACCCGCGCATCCTCGACCGCGCGGCCGCGCTGATCGCGAAGGACGTCTCCTTCGTCACCGTCAACACCTCGAAGGTGTCGGACGAGGAGGTCAAGTACACGACGAGCGCCGAGGGCTTCATCCAGGAGCTCTCCAAGACGGTGCGCGGCGGCCTCGGCGAGGCGGTCGGGATCAACTACGTGTCCGCCTCCGACAAGGCCGCGCTGGTGCGCCAGCTCGCCCGGGTCGACGCCCAGGACTACTTCGAGCGTGGCATAGAGTTGGCGATCGAGCAGGACCGCCTGCTCGTCGAGCCGATGGACATCTCCGACCTCTACGCCGTCGAGGTGGACTTCGCCGAGGACCTCGAGCGCGCGAACCTCTTCGTCTGACGCTCCCGGCTCCTCCCCCGGCTCGAGCGGAGCCGACGGGAGGAGTCGCGCAGTGAGCACGGCCGACACCCTCGCGACCGAGACGGCCCTGCGCCACCGGCGCTCCCGGGCCTGGCGCTACCGCCACTCCCTCTGGCTGCTCACCAGGCGCGACCTCACCGTCCGGTACGCCACGAGCGCGCTCGGCTACGTCTGGTCGGTGCTCGACCCGCTCGTCATGTCGGGCATCTACTTCTTCGTCTTCACCGTCGTCTTCCGGCGGACCGTGGGCGAGGACCCGTACATCGTCTTCCTGCTCGCGGGCCTGCTGCCGTGGATGTGGTTCAACCAGGCGACCTCCGACGCGACCCGCGCGTTCCTCCGCGAGGCGAAGCTGGTGCGGTCGACGTCGATCCCGCGGACCATCTGGGTCGGGCGGATCGTGCTCTCGAAGGGCATCGAGTTCGTGGCGAGCCTGCCGGTGCTGGTGCTCTTCGCCGTGATCGCCGGCGCGCACCTGACCTGGGCGGCGCTGCTGTTCCCCGTGGCGATCCTGCTGCAGGCGGTGCTCACGCTCGGCGTGGGTCTGCTGGTGGCCCCGCTCGTGGTGTTCTTCCGCGATCTGGAGCGGGCCGTGAAGCTCGTGCTCCGGTTCCTCTTCTACGCGTCGCCGATCATCTACTCCACGGCCAACCTGCCGGAGCAGATCCGGCCGCTCGCGGCGCTCAACCCGCTCAGCGGGATCTTCGCCCTCTACCGCTCCGCGTTCTTCGAGAGCGAGCTCGACGTCCCGCTCATCCTCGCCTCCGCGGGCCTCTCGGTGCTCGTGCTGGTGCTGGGCCTCGTCGTCTTCCGCCGCTCCGAGCGCGCGGTGCTGAAGGAGCTGTGATGACCGACGCCCCCGTGGTCATCGAGTGCCGCGGCCTCGGTATCCGCTTCCGCCGCAACCGGCGGGGCCGCCGCTCCTTCAAGGACCTCTTCGCCGGCCGCTCCCGCCGCTCGCGGCCCGGCGAGTTCTGGGCGCTGCGCGGGCTCGACGTGCAGGTGCGGGCGGGCGAGGCCATCGGCGTCGTCGGCCGGAACGGTCAGGGCAAGTCGACGCTGCTCAAGCTCGTCGCCGGCGTGGTGCTTCCGGACGAGGGCGCGGTGGAGGTGCGCGGTGGCGTCGCTCCGCTCATCGAGATCACCGGCGGCTTCGTGGCCGACCTGAGCGTCCGCGAGAACGTCTACCTGACCGCGGGTCTCCACGGGATGTCCAAGCGCGAGGTCGACGCGCGCTTCGACTCGATCATCGAGTTCGCCGAGATCGGCGACTTCCTCGACACCCCCTACAAACACCTCTCGAGCGGGATGAAGGTGCGGATCGCCTTCTCCGTCGTGTCGCGGCTCGAGGAGCCGATCATCCTGGTGGACGAGGTGCTCGCGGTCGGCGACAGGGCGTTCCGCGAGAAGTGCTACGCGCGGATCGAGGAGCTGCTCGCCTCCGGCCGCACCCTCTTCTTCGTCTCGCACAACGAGCGCGACCTCCGCCGCTTCTGCACGCGCGGCCTCTACCTGGACAAGGGCCGCCTGGTGCTGGACGCGCCGATCGAGGAGGTGCTCGCGCGTTACGCTGAGGACTACGCGCCGACACCGCGGAGCAGCACGGCGCCGGCCGAGGGCCCGCCCGTCCAGGGCACCGTCTCCGACGACTGACCCCTCCCGCACGCGGCGCCCGAGGACGCAGGAGTGCACGACATGGCCCAGAAGGACCGCAAGCGCGAGCGCGCCGTGGAGAGGGCCGGCGAGGTGGAGCAGGCCGACGGCTCCGAGAACGCGCAGCTGGCGAAGCTGCTCGACCGGCTCCTCGCGGTGCAGCGCCCGGCCGTGCTGGCGAACATCCGCCTGCTGCGGCGCCGCCGTCCCGGGGCGACTCCGGAGCAGATCATCACGTCGCTCGAGCGGCAGTACCTCTCGAGCGTGGCCGCGGGAGGCGCGGCGATCGGGGCGACCGCCGTCGTTCCCGGCATCGGCACGGCCGCCTCGGTGGCTCTCTCCGGCGCGGGAGCCGCAGGGTTCCTGGAGGCGAGCGCGCTCTTCGCGCAGTCGGTGACGGAGGTGCACGGGATCCCGCTCGAGGACCCGGACCGCGCGCGGGCCCTCGTGCTCACGCTGATGATGGGCTCCTCCGGCAGCGAGATGGTGCGCCAGGTGGCCGGGCAGGCCGTCGGCGGGGGCAGCGGCCTCAACCAGTACTGGGGCTCGGTGGTCACGAAGGGCCTGCCGTCCTTCCTCGTGGGCGAGCTGGCGGACCGCGCGAAGAAGTCCTTCGCCAAGCACTTCCTCGCCCAGCAGGGCGCGGGCCTGGTCGGCCGGGCGATGCCGTTCGGGATCGGAGCGGCACTGGGCGGCGTCGGCAACGCGATGCTGGGCCGCAAGGTGATCCAGAGCGCGCGCGACGCGTTCGGGCCGGCACCGCAGGCGTTCGGCAACACCCTCGTGCTCGAGCCGACCCGCGCCGAGCGGAAGGCGCTGGCCGCCGCGCCGGCCGAGCCGCTTGCGCTGTTCGTCCGCGACTACGGCGGGACGGGCGAGCGGACGGCGCTCCTCCTCCACGGCCTCGGCTCCGACTCCCGGATCTGGTACGCCCTGGTCCCGACGCTGCACGAGCACGGCTACCGCGTGGTGGCCCCCGATCTCGCCGGTCACGGCGGCTCGCCGGCGTCGCCCGTGTACTCGCCGGAGCGCTGGGCGTCGGACGTCCGCGCCTCGGTGCTGCAGACCCCCGATCTCGTCATCGGCCACGGCCTCGGCGCCGTCGTCGCCGCCCGGCTCGCCCCGGAGTACGGCGCCGACCGGCTCGTCCTGCTCGACCCCGCGTTCTCGGACGCCCGCGGACTGACGAGCGCGCTCCACCGCGGCGGCTCGGTCGCGCACGTCGAGAAGGGCGACGCCGGCTCCCTCCGCCACCACCACCCGATCTGGACGGACGAGCAGATCGAGCTCGACGTGTCGGCCCACGCGCTCTGGGAGCAGGACTCCGCCGGCGGGCTCACGGCACGGGGTGCGGCCGAGGCCCCCGAGACGTTCCCCGTGCCGACGCTCGCCGTGATGCCGGAGGACCCGCTGGGCCACGGCTCGCTGAGCGGCGTCCTCGCCGGCCGCGGCGTCGAGGTGCGGACCGTGCCGGGGGGCGGGGCCTCGATCCTCCGTGAGGACCGCGCGGCGCTGATCGCGGCGCTGGAGGACCGGATCTAGCTCAGACCATCCTGCTCGGCGCGGGCCGCGCGCTGTGGTCCGGAGCCGTCGGAGGCGTTCGGTCAGCGTTCCCGAGGCCGGCGCCCGGGCCCGACGAGCGGCATCCCGAGCACGGTGCGGACGAGTCCGCCGCCGTCGCGGTCCTCGGCGATCACGCGGAGGCCGGTCTTCTCGGCGACGCGCCTCGAGGCGGCGTTGTCCGGGTGCACGAGCGCCACGAGTCGTCCCGCGAGGCGGTGGGCGAGCGCGAGGTCGCGGCAGGCCGCAGCCGCCTCGGTGGCGTAGCCGCGGCCGTGCAGCCCGGCCCGCACGTGGTAGCCGACCTCGAGCTCGATCCCGCCGTCGACGCGCTGCCAGGTCAACCCGCAGTCGC
Source organism: Rathayibacter sp. AY2B9 (assembly GCF_002931595.1). NCBI lineage: Bacteria > Bacillati > Actinomycetota > Actinomycetes > Micrococcales > Microbacteriaceae > Rathayibacter > Rathayibacter sp. AY2B9. Next base: position 59,683 of record NZ_PSUB01000005.1, on the reverse strand, counting down.
CGACGAACTCGCCGTCGAGGGTCTCGACGATCCACAGCCCGAAGCCGTGCTCGCGGTAGTTGCGCCGGTTCCACTCGATCCAGGCGGCTGCCTGCTCGCGGTCCTTCGGCGCGGGGTAGTACCGCATCACGACCGGGTCGCCGAGCAGGTCCGCCATGTCGGGGAGGTCCTCGGCGGTCATCTCGCGGAAGCGCAGCCGGGCGGTGGCGGCGGGGATCATCGGGTCGGGCTGCTCGGCCTGCGACTGCGGAGACGGCGACCGGGACCGTCGTCGAGCGCTCGATCCATCCGGCCGCCGCCCCCGGCCCTACTTCTCCGCCTTGGCGGCGGCCTTCGCGGCCTGCTTGGTGGCGCGGACCTTCGTCAGCGACTCCGGAGAGACGATGTCGGCGACCGAGCGGAAGGCGCCCTCCTCTCCGTAGGCGCCCGCGGCCGAGCGCCAGCCCTCCCCCGAGAATCCGCGCTGCTTGCCGAGCAGGGCGAGGAAGATCCGCGCCTTCTGCTCGCCGAAGCCGGGCAGCGCCTTCAGACGCGCGAGGACCGTGCGGCCGTCGGGCTCGTCGCGCGTCCAGACCGCCGCGGCGTCGCCGTCCCAGTCGTCGACCAGAGCGCGGCAGAGGACCTGCACGCGCCCCGCCATGCTCGCCGGGTAGCGGTGGATCGCGGGCGGAGTCCGGCAGAGCTCCGAGAACGCGTCCTCGTCGAAGCCCGCGATCGACGCGGCGTCGAAGGAGGCGCCCTCCGCCTCGAGGCGCTCCTCGATCTTGCGGGGCCCGGAGAAGGCCGTCTCCATCGCGACCTGCTGGTCGAGGAGCATCCCGATCAGCAGCGCCAGCGGGTCGCGGCTGAGCAGCGCGTCGGCATCGGGATCGTCGGTGATGTGCAGGGCGGAGTCGCGGGTCATCCTCCAGGGATACCACGGACGGCCCCGGCGGCGAGCGCGCGGACGGTCCGGTCGACGAGGTCCAGCGCCGCAGCGAGCTCGAGGTCGCCGACATGGCCGTAGCCGAGGACCAGCGCCTCGGTCGCAGCCCGTCCCGACAGGGCGTACTCGTGCAGAGTGGCGACGAGCAGTCCCTCCCGAAGCAGCGCGGCCGCGACGGCGTGCGCGTCCAGAGGCGCGGGCAGGGAGAGGACGACGTGCAGACCCCCGTCGAGTCCGCTCGCGCGCCCCCACGGCACCGACTCCCCGAATGCGTGGACCAGCTCACGGCGGTGGGCGTAGCGCCGTCTCGAGCGCGTGAGATGCCTCCGGAACGCCCCGCTCGCCATGAACTGCGCGAGCGCCGCCTGCGTCGGACCCGAGGCGGAGGCGTCCTTCTCGTCGTCGAGGCCCGCCAGCGCCGCGCGCAGCCAGGACGCCCGCGGAACGGCCAGGTAGGCGATGCGGAGCCACGGCGAGACGGTCTTCGAGAACGACCCGACATGGGCGACTCCGCCGCCGGAGTCGAGCGAGGCGAGCGCGGGCAGCGGGGCGCCGACGTAGCGGAACTCGCTGTCGTAGTCGTCCTCCACCACGAGCAGGGGGCCGGCCGACGCGCGGCGCACCAGCTCCAGGCGCTCGGCGAGGGCGAGCCTGCCGCCGGTCGGGTACTGGTGCGACGGAGTCACGACGACCACGTCCGCGCCGGAGCTCGCGAGAGCGTCGAGGTCGATGCCGTCGCCGCGCACCGGGACGCCGACGACCTCGTGCCCGTCGGCGCGCAGGCGGCGCCGGACGGCCGGGTAGCCGGGGTCCTCGACGGCGACGCGCACCTCGCGTCCGAGCGAGGCCGAGGCGGCGCGGACCAGGAGCGCGACGGCGCCCGCGGTACCGCTGGTCACCACCACGTCCGACGCCTGCACGTCGACTCCGCGGGACCGGCTCAGCTGCTCGGCGATCCGCTCCCGCAGGGCCGGGTCCCCGGAACCCCGAGGAGGCGCCGAGGGCGGCGAGGCGAGCGCCAGGCGCCAGGCGGCCCGCCACTCCGGGGTGTCGAGGGCGCGGGTGTCCGGCCGGCCCGGCCTCAGGTCCGCCGCGGCGGGCGGGACGACGGTCTCCCGGGACTCCGGCCGCGGCTCCTGCGGCGCCGGCGCCAGCAGTCCGTCGGAGGCGACCGTCACCGCTGCGCGCGGGTGGGCGACGAGGTAGCCCTCCCCCACCAGCTGATCCACCGCGGCGACGACGGAGCCCCGCGAGACGCCGAGCCGCTCGGCGAGCACGCGGCTCGACGGGATCGGATCGCCCGCCCGGTAGCGCCCGTCCAGCACCGCCTGGCGCAGCGCCTCGGCGAGCCCGGCGCGGACCGAGCCGCGCGGCGACGGCCCGAGGAGGAGCGGGATCTCCAGATCGCCCGACGCCATCGACCGCTCCGCTCTGGACCACTCCGATCGCGGCCCAGTGGCATCCTGGCAGATCCAGTCGGCGCGGGACGATTCCGACATGGACAGCCTCCCCGTCACCGACCGCACCCGCGTCTCCCGTCTCCGCGACCGCCAGCGCACCGATCCCGCCGAGCTGCACGCCCTGCTCGACGAGGCGCTCGTCGCCCACGTCGCCGTCGTGCGGGACGGCGCCGCGATCGTGCTGCCGATCCTCTTCGCCCGCGACGGCGACTCCCTCCTGCTGCACGGGTCGAGCGGCGGAGGACTGCTGCGGGAGGCGGCGCGGCACTCGCTCCTCACCGCCTCGGTCACGCTGGTCGACGGACTGGTCGTCGCCCGCTCCACCTTCGACAGCTCGATGAACTACCGCTCGGCGATGGTGATCGGCCGGGCCGAGGCGCTGGAGGGCGAGGAGAAGGCGCGGGCCCTCGATCTGCTGGTGGCACGCCTCCTCCCGGGGCGCGACGAGGAGGTGCGAGCGAGCACCGCCCGCGAGATCGCGGCCACGCTGGTGCTGCGCCTCCCCCTGGCCGAGGCGAGCCTGAAGGTGCGCGCGCACGGAGCCGGCGACGAGCCGGAGGCCGGGGTCTGGGCGGGCGTCGTGCCGCTGGTCACCCGCACGCTCGCGCCGGTGCCGGCGGAGGAGGGCGTCGCGGTCCCGGAGTCGGTCCGCCGCTTCAGCGCTGCGGTCGACGGCGCGGTGCCGCCCTGGCGCTGAGCGGACCGGCCGTCGCGGTGCGGTCGGCTACTTGGCGTCCTGACGGGGGAAGACGACCTTCTGCACGACGATGATCACCGAGGCGGCGACCGGGATCGCGACCAGGGCGCCGAGCACGCCCGCGATGGTGCCGCCCGCCACCGCCGCGATCACGACGACCGCGCCGGGGACCGAGACGGCCTTGTTCATGATGCGGGGGCTGAGGAGGTACGCCTCGACCTGCATGTAGACGAGGTAGTAGATCGCGGCGACCAGCGCGGTCAGCGGCGAGGCCAGGAGGCAGGCGAGCGAGATGATCACGGCGCCCGAGAGCGTGCCGACCAGCGGGATCAGGGAGCCGAGGAACGCGACGCAGGCCAGCAGCGCCGGCACCGGGGCGCCGATCGAGAGCAGCAGGATGAACGTGAGCACGCCGTTCACGCCGGCGAGCGAGACCTGGCCGACCACGTAGCGGCCCACGGCGCCGGTGATCTCGTCGCCGACCTCGTGCGCCTTCGCGCGGTGCGAGGCGGGGGCGAAGCGGTAGGCGACGGCCTTCATCGAGCGCAGCGACGCGAGGAAGTACAGCGTCAGGATCAGCACGATGACGGCGCCGGTCACGCCGCTGGCGATCCCGGTCCCGACCGCGATCAGTCCGCCGCCGAGCGAGAGCAGGTTGTTGGGGTTGCCGATGAAGCTCTGGACGCTCTCGATCAGCTCGTCGATGTCGATCACGCCGCGCAGCTGCTGCTCGAGGTCGAGCACCCACTGCTGCGAGGCGATGTCGGTGACGATCTGCGGGGCGCTCGTGACGAACATCGTCAGCTGCTCGACCAGGATCGGGATGATGTAGACCAGCAGGCCGGCGAAGATCAGCACCACCGCGGCGAAGACCGCCGTGATCGCGAGCGGCCTCGGCAGGCGCTTGCTCTCGAGCCAGGAGACCAGCGGATCGAGGCCGAGCGCGAAGAACAGCGCCACGAAGATGTAGGTCAGCACCGTGCCCAGCTGCACGACGAGGCCGCCCAGGACGAGCGCCACCAGCACGCCGAGCGCGCCGAACAGGCCGATGCGGAAGGAGCGGATCGTGAAGACCGGCTTCTCCGGGTCGGCGGAGACCACGATGTCCGGCTCGACCGCGGGCTGGGCGGGTGCCGACCGGCGCCGGCGGGAGCGGGCGAAGGCGCGCGGGGTCATCATGGGACGAGCGTAGCGGGGCGCCGGGAGGCCGCCCGGCGACCGGCCCACCCTTGACGCGGCCGTTCGAGCGGTGCTCCCGCCCGCTCAGCCCTCCGGATCGTGGTCGTCGACCGCGCCGTCGCCCCGGTGCAGAGCGGCGTGCCGCTCCCACTCGGTGAGCAGGTGCTCGATCGCCTCGTGGAAGCGCCGCGTGGCCGCTCCGGGCGACGTGTCGCCGAAGTAGCGGTGCACCCAGCGCTCCAGCCGCTCGACCGACTCCGGATCGTGCTCGGCGCTGTCGATCCGCGCGATGATCGCGGAGGCGTCCTCGGCGTGCAGCCACTCCGCGTCGCCGAGGTAGCCGCTCTCGTCGACCTCGGCCTCGGCGCTGACGGGCCGGGTGACCAGCAGCGGGCGCCCCGTGGCCAGCCGGTCGTAGACCATCGCCGACACGTCGAGGATCGCGAGGTCGGCGGCGGCGAGCTGCCAGCCGAGCTCGGCCCCGGTGTCGTGCACGTGACCGGCGCGCGGATCGGCCGCGTTGGCGGCGGCGATCATCGCGACGATCGCCCGGTCGGCCGCGGCGTAGTCGGAGTCGACCGCGCCGCTGCGGGGATGCGGGCGGTAGACGAGCCGGAACCGCGGGTCGGCCAGGAGCCCGCGCACGAGGGCCGTGCCGTGGCTCCGGATCGAGCCGTAGCCCGCGGCGGGGCGGTCGCCCTCCCAGGTCGGCGCGTAGAGCACCACGCGGCGCTCGTCGGGCGTGAACGGCACGGCGCCGGCGAAGTGGTCCGCCTGAGGACGGCCGATGGCGAGGGTGCGCTTGTCGAAGTCGTAGTCCCAGAGCACACGGCGCAGCCGGGCGAGGGCGGCGTCCCCGGCGATCATGCTGTAGTCGTACGCCTTGAACTGGTTCGTCGTCATGTACATCTTGTCGCTCTCGCCGTGATTGACGAAGACGTGCCAGCGGCGCCCGTAGCGCATCATCTGGAAGTTGCGCGCGTTCTGGTTGACGTAGAGCACGATCCGCAGCGGCTGGCTCGCGATGGTGCTCTCGAGGTCGGCGACGGAGCGGACGTAGGCGACGGGGACCGGGCTCTCGCGCAGCAGCACCTCCGCGGCGCCGGCGTTGCGGCTGAGCAGCACGACCGGGTGCGTCTCCGCCAGCTCGGCCAGCGGCCGGTACCACTGCCGCAGCTGGTACAGGTTGATGTCGCCGTCGGCGAAGTAGACGCCGATCTCGAACCGGCCCTCGGGCAGCGGCCCGCGCTCCGCGAGCAGCCGGGTCACCGCGTGGCGGGCCCGGCGAGCCGCGAGCAGCTCGCCGCCCACCTTGCGCGCGAGTCGCGCGTCGGTGCGGAGGCGGGCGATCAGGGCACGGGGAGCGGGAGTCATCCGCCCCAGGGTACCGGCGACGGCCCCCGCGCCGGGGGCCTCGCACGGTCCGATCAGGCCGGGGTCACCCTCAGCCAGACGAACTGCAGCGGAGCGAGACGGAAGCCCTCGCGCAGGTCGACCGCGATCTCGGTGACCAGGTCGACCGCCTCCGCGGCGAACCCGACGAACCGCTCGGCCGCGACCTCCTGGACCTCGTCCGACACGTTCGCGAGCACGAGCACCGACTCCCCGTCGCCGGGGCGCTGGTAGCCGAGCACGTGGTCGTTGACCGGGTCGAAGACGCTCAGCTCGGTGCCCGCGAACATCGGCACGGCCTTGCGCACGGCGATGAGGTGCAGCAGCCCGCCGAAGACCTCGCTCGCGGCCGTCCCCGGGACCTCGCGCTCGTCGTAGCGCTCCGCGGGGCGGCGGGGACGGTTCACCCAGCGCGAGTCGCCGGCCGTCGTCGGGTCGTCGAGGTAGCCGTGGTCGTTGAGCTGGCCGACCTCGTCGCCGAGGTAGAGCAGCGGCAGCCCGCCGGTGCTCAGGGCGATCGAGTGCGCGAGCAGCACGCGGTCGATCCCGTAGGCGTCGCCCGCCTCCACTCCGGCGAGGGACGCGGTGGTGCCCGAGACGCGGCGGTCGCCGGTGCGCGGATTCTCCTGGAACGGCACTCCGCGGGCGAACGTGCCGTCGAACCGGTCCGTGTAGAAGTCGTTGAGGAACCGGCGGTGGCCGGCCGCGTCGATCCCGAGCTCGGCGGCGTCCTCGTCGGCGAAGGTCCAGCCGATGTCGTCGTGCCCGCGCACGTAGTTGACCCAGGCCGTGCCCTCGGGGAGGGCGTGCCGGCGCTCGAGGGCCTGCGCGAGGAGACGGACGTCGCGGGTGGCGAGCGCCTCCCAGGTGAGCGCCATCTGCAGCGGGTTGTACGAGAGCTGGCACTCCTCGACGTCGATGTACTCGATCACCTCGTCGGGGTGCACGATCGCCTCGGACTTGAACAGCAGCGCCGGAGCGGCCAGGCGGCAGACCTCGTTGAACGCGCGCAGCAGGAGGTGCGCCTGCGGCTGCGACTCGCAGGTGGTGCCGAGCTCCTTCCAGATGAACGCGACCGCGTCCATCCGCAGGGCGTCGACGCCCTGATTGGCGAGGAAGAGCATCTCTCCCGCCATCGCCCGGAACACCTCGGGGTTGGAGTAGTTGAGGTCCCACTGGTAGCGGTGGAACGTGGCCCAGACCCAGCGGCCGTCCTCCAGCTGCACGAAGGAGCCGGGATGGTCGTCCGGGAAGATCTCGCGCGTCGTGCGCTCGAAGGCGTCGGGCTGCTCCCGGTCCGGGTAGATCCAGTAGTAGTCCTCGAACCGCGGCTCGCCGGCCAGCGCGCGCTGCGCCCACTCGTGCTCGTTCGAGGTGTGGTTGAAGACGAAGTCGACCACGAGTGCGATGCCCTGCTCGCGCAGCTCGGAGGCCAGCCCGCGGAGCTGCTCCATGTCGCCGAGGTCCGGTCGCACGCGCCGGTAGCTCGAGACCGCGTAGCCCCCGTCCGACTCGCCCTCGGGCGCATCGAAGAGCGGCATCAGGTGCAGGTAGTTCAGGCCGATCTCGCGGAGGTACGGGATCTCGGCGCGCAGCCCCTCGAGGTCGCCCGCGTAGCGGTCGACGTAGCAGACCCCGCCCAGAGCCTTGTTCGAGAGGAACCAGGTCGGGTGCTGCTCGCGGGCGCGGTCGAGCGCGCGGAGCTCCTCGGGCCGCTCCTCCCAGGAGGCGGCGGCGAGCTCGACGATCGCGACCAGCTGGTCCTCGAGGTCCTCGCGGCCGGCGTACACCGTGGCGAGCAGATCGACCAGGCGCGGGAGGTGCTCGTCGAGGCGGCCGGAGAACTCGTCGTCGACGGCGCCGAGGCGCTCGCGAACCGCCAAGAGGAGGTCCGGTCCGGCAGGGGTCGTCTCCGCCTCGGCGCGCTCGGGCGGGGAGAGCTGGGTCGAATCGAACACCGTCGTCCTTTCGGGGGCCCCGGCGGGGGCGGATTCCCCGATGCTAGACGATCGGCGGACGCCCGGCGAACGCCATCCGGAGCACCGTGCGGGCCGAGAGGACGCGCCGGCCGCCCGGATCCGAGCGCCATCCCTCCCGCCAGCCGGCGAACCAGGCGCGCAGGGCGGCCGGGTCGCGACGCCAGCGGAGGCACTGGATCGCGGTCCAGGACGCCACGTAGACGAGCGCCAGAGGTGCGGCGAGGTTGCGGCGGGCGAGCCAGACGCGGTTGCGCGCGTTCAGCCGGTAGTAGTCGGCGTGACGGGTCGGCTGGATGACCGGGTGCTGGGCGACGAGCTCTCCCGCGTACCAGGCGGTGCGACCCGTGTCCCAGACCCGCCAGGCCAGCTCGATGCCCTCGTGGGCGTAGAAGAACGGAGCCGCCCAGCCGCCCGTCCGGGCGAACACGTCGCGCCGCAGCACGACCGCTCCCTCCCAGACCGAGAAGACGGGGCCGGAGCGGCGGGGGTCGCCCTTGAGGATCCGCGGGATCCAGCGCCGCGGGCTCGGCGTGCCGTCCGTGCTGTCGACGCGGGGCTGCACCAGGCCGATGCGGCGGTTCGAGGCGAGCAGCGCGATCGCGTCGACGAGGAAGCGGGGGGACGGGATCCGGGCGTCGTCGTCGAGGAAGAAGAGGTACTCCCCCGCGACGGCGTCGACTCCGGCGTTCCGGCCCGCCGGGATGCCGAGGTTCTCGGGCAGCGCCAGGGCGCGCACTCCCTCGGGCAGGCCGTCCGGCTCCCAGCCGTTGCCGACGCAGACGACGTCCAGCTCGACGCCCTCCTGCGCGAAGACGCCGGCCAGCCCCGCGGCGAGGTCGTCGGGCCGGGTCCCCTGCGTCAGGACGACGACGCCGACCCGCGGCTCAGGAGCGGACACGCTTGGACGCCATGATCGCGACGAAGTGGCCGACCAGGGCGAGGAGGGCGAGCGGCAGCAGCGCCCCGACGAGGACCCGGTCGGCCGTGCCCGCTCCGACGACGAGGCCCACGAGGGCGGTCGCGAAGGCCAGCATCGTCAGCTCGACGGAGTGGTAGAGGCGGTGGAAGGGCAGGAAGCGGGCCGCGCGGCGAAGCCCCGCCAGCCCGGACGAGGACGGCACCGCCTCGCCCTTCGTGTCGGCCAGCTTCGTGAGACCGGCGTTCGCGCGCGCCACGTGCACCATGTCGTTGAGCGCCTTGTTGAGGACGATCACCAGGGCCAGGGCGAAGCCGATCGTGGTCCAGAGGAAGTCCGCCGGCGCCTCGAACGGGACGCCCGCCGCTCGCAGCCCGAGCGCGATCGGGATCAGCGCCTCGGTCGTGTAGTGCCCGACCTTGTCGAGGAACACGCCCGCGGGCGAGGACGTGCGGCGCCAGCGCGCGACCTCGCCGTCGCAGCAGTCCACCAGCATCTGCAGCTGGCCGAGGAGCAGCGCCAGCGCCGCTCCGGCGATCCCCGGGATCAGGAGGGCTGCCGCCGCGCTCCAGCCGACCAGGATCATCAGCCCGGTGACGCCGTTCGCCGAGATCGAGGTCTTCAGCAGCAGCCAGGTCAGGTAGGGCGAGAAGCGGCGCAGGTAGAGCGACGCCGTCCAGTGCTCGGCGTTGCGGCGCCCGCGCACCTCCGGCGGCTGCGCGACGGCGCGCAGCTCGGCGATGGAGCGGGGTCTCGTCGTCGTGGTCATGCGCCCCTCGGCGAGTCGGACCGCGGCTGGTGGCGGTGGGCGGAGATGTTGCTGGTCAGCCCGGTGAAGCCGAGCACGAAGCCGGTCCCCCAGGCCACGTGGACCGCCGGGATGACCACGGCGAACCACAGCATCGCACGCGCGCCGTCCGGCCGCGCGACCACGAGAGTGGCCGCCGCCACCAGGAGGAGGTAGGCGGCGGGCACCGCGAACCCGAGCAGGAGCCAGGGCGCGGCTCCGGCGAGCACCTGGACGACTCCCGCCAGCCCGACGAGCAGCCCGATCGCGAGCATCGCGACGAGCACGGGCGGAGCGAAGTAGCGCAGCGACCGCGAGGCCGGGAACATCCGGGTGAGCTCGCCCCGCCACATCCCGGTCGAGAGGAACTGCCGGAGCAGCGCGCGCATCGAGGGCCGCGGCCGGTAGGTGACGGTGAGGCGCGGAGTGAACCAGACGACCTCGCCGCGCTCGCGCAGCCGCCGGTTCAGCTCCCAGTCCTGCCCGCGCTTGAAGCGCTCGTCGAACAGGCCGGCGCGCTCGAGGGCGGAGCGGCGGAAGACGCCGAGGTACACCGTGTCGGCCGGGCCCTCCTCGCCTCCCACGTGGTGGGGCGTGCCGCCCAGCCCGATGCGGGAGCCGTAGGCCCGGGCGACCGCGCGCTGGAACGGGGTGAGGCCCTCCGCCGCCATCACTCCGCCGACGTTCGCCGCTCCGGAGCGCTGCAGCGCCTCGACCGCCGTGCGCGCGTACTCGGGCGGCAGAACGGAGTGCGCGTCGACCCGGACGACGACCGGGTGGCGCGAGGCGCGGATCGCGGCGTTGAGGCCCGCAGGAGTGGAGCCGACCTCGTTCGGCACGACGCGGATCCGCGGGTCGGCCGCGCTCAGCTCGGCGACGAGCTGCTCCGTGCCGTCGATGCTCGGGGCGACGGCGAGGACGACGTCGAAGGGGCCGGTGTAGTCCTGGTGCAGCAGCGAGTCGACCGCGGCGCGCACGTGGGCGACCTCGTTGAGGACGGGCATGACGTAGGAGACGCCGGGCAGGTCGGAGAGGTCGTCTTCCGGGATCTCGTGCTGCATGGGTCCAGTTCGTGCGGGAGGAGCGCGGGCGCAGGGATCCACCACCCTACCAGCGGGGAGCGCCGCGCCCCGGGCCGGGCCCGGACGCGGAACAGCCCCGCGGGGACGGATCCTCGAGGGGCTGTGCGCGGCGGCGGAGCACAGCCCCCCGGGGACGGATCCTCGAGGGGCTGTGCACGGTGGCGGAGCACAGCCCCCCGGGGACGGATCCTCGAGGGGCTGTGCGCGGCGGCGGAGGGTCAGCCGGCGGCCATCTGGCCGAGCGTCGCCTTCGCCTGGTAGCTCTGGCCGTTGCGGACGTAGGTCAGCTCGACCGCGGCGTTCGCGGCCTGCGCGCGGACCTGCGCGGTGAGGTCGGACGCGCTCGTGATCGGAGTGCTGTCGATCGCGGTGATGATGTCGCCCTTGGCGAGACCGGCCGCCTGCGCGGCACCGCCTCCGGAGACCTCCTCGATGCGGGCGCCGAGGACGTCCGCGGTCGAGTCGGAGACGCTCGCGCCGAGCAGGCCGTGCGAGGCGGAGCCGTTCGCGATGATCTCCTTCGCGATGCGCTCGGCGATCGCGCTGGGGATCGCGAATCCGACTCCGATGTTGCCGGACTGGCCGCTCGAGGAGGACTGGCCGGCGCTCGCGATCGCGACGTTCACGCCGATCAGCTCGCCGTCGCTGTCGAGCAGCGCGCCGCCGGAGTTGCCCGGGTTGATCGCCGCGTCGGTCTGGATGACGGGCAGCGAGATGGTGCTCTTCGCCTGGGTCGGCGCCTGCTGGCCCGGGATGTCGAAGTTGAACGGGCTCTCGGTGCCGCCGCTCGAGCTGTCGCCCGAGTCGTCCGGAGCCGCCGAGGAGGCGACCTGGATGCTGCGGTTGAGCGCGCTGACGATGCCGTCGGTCACGGTGCCGGAGAGGCCGAGCGGGGCGCCGATGGCGACCGCCGTGTCGCCGACGTTGATCTTGGTGGAATCCGCGAACGTCATCGGGCTGAGGTCGGTCGCGCCGGTCAGCTTGATGACGGCGAGGTCGAGGGTCGGGTCGGTGCCGACGACGGTCGCGTCGAAGATCCGGCCGTCGCTGGTCGTGACCGAGACGGTGCCGTTCGCGATCTCGCCGTCGAGGGTGACCACGTGGGTGTTGGTCAGGACGTAGCCGTCCTTCGAGAGCACGATGCCGGAGCCGGTGCCGGCGGACGAGCTGCCGCTCACCGCGATGGTGACGACGCTCGGAGTGGCCTTGGCGGCGACCGCGGTGGCGGTCGTCGCGTCCTCGGCGTTGTTGACCGTGATCGTCTGCGAGCCGCCGGCGGAGACCACGCGGGTCCCGCCGCCGTTGGAGGCGGACCAGAGGCCGAACACGCCGGCTCCCGCGACTCCGCCCACGACCGCGCCGATGGCGAGCGCCGCGACGACGCCCACTCCGGCTCGGCGCTTCGTGGCGGTGGGGGCGGGGGTGTACTCGGCGCCCGGGCCGAAGGGGCTCGAGGAGGGCGGCTCCTCGGAGCCGTGCAGGGTGTTCGCGGCGGGCGGCGCGTACTGCCCGTAGCGGGCGGGCTGGGAGACGGGCTGCGCCTCGTTGCCGGCCGTCGCGTTCGGCGTGTACGGCGGCTGGGGGGCCGAGGAGGAGGGGTAGGGGACGGTCGGGTTCTCGCTCTCGCGGTGCGCTCCGCCCCGGTGGATCGGCTCGGTGGGCCCGGTGGTCGAGGACGACGCTCCGGAGCTCTCGCCGGGGGTGCGCTCGGTCGCCTCTCGGGCGCCGGACTCCGTCGGCGTGGTGGGTTCCTCCGGCTGACGAGGACCCTCGTGACTCTCGGTCATGGGTGCTGCTCCTTCCAAGCGGGGATAGCTTGGCGATCGTACCTGGGGGTTTCTTATGACGGGCCTGCGAGCGGGAAATGAAACCGGCCGGGCTGCTCGAGCGGGCACACTGGGCACGTGAGCATTCCCGGATCCTGGTCCCGCGCCGCGGCGGGCGCCGGCCTCCTCGGCCCCGGCGGCGATGTCGCCGCCACCGTCTTTAGCGAGATGAGCGCGCTCGCCCTGCGTACCGGAGCGGTAAACCTCGGCCAGGGCTTCCCGGACGAGGACGGCCCGCGCGAGATCCTCGACGCCGCGCGCGACGCCATCGCGTCCGGGCTCAACCAGTACCCGCCGGGTCCCGGCTTCCCCGTCCTGCGCGAGGCGATCGCCGCGCACCGGCTGCGCTTCTCCGGGATCGCCCTCGACCCCGACGGCGAGGTCCTCGTCACCACGGGCGCCACCGAGGCCCTGGCCGCGGCTCTGCTGGGCCTGCTCGAGCCGGGCGACGAGGTCGTCACCTTCACGCCCCACTACGACGCCTACGGAGCCCTGATCGCCCTCGCCGGAGGGGTGCACCGCACCGTGCTCCTGCGCGGCCCCTCCTTCGCGGTCGACCACGACGAGCTGACCGCCGCGGTGAGCGACCGCACGCGCGTCATCCTGGTGAACGACCCGCACAACCCGACCGGTGCCGTCCTCCCGGCCGAGACCCGCGAGCTGATCGTGCGGCTCGCCGAGCGGCACGACGCCGTGATCCTGACGGACGAGGTCTACGAGCACCTGCGCTTCGACACCCCGCACGTCCCGCTGGCCTCCCTTCCCGGAGCCTTCGAGCGGACGCTGTCCGTCTCCTCGGCGGGCAAGACCTTCAGCACCACGGGCTGGAAGATCGGCTGGGTGACGGGCCCGCGCGAGCTGATCACGGCCGTCCTCGCCGTGAAGCAGTTCCTCACCTACGTCAGCGGCTCGCCGTTCCAGGGGGCCGTCGCCCTCGGGCTCGGGCTCCCGGACGCCTTCTTCACCGGCGCGGCGCAGACTCTTGCGGCCAAGAAGGACCTGCTGTCGGCGGGCCTGGCTGCTGCGGGCTTCGGCGTCGCGCCCTCCTCGGGCGGCTACTTCGTCGTCGCGGACGCGGCACCGCTCGGCTACGACGACGGGGTCGCGCTCTGCCGGGCGCTCCCGGATCTCGCGGGAGTGGTGGCGGTGCCCGTGTCGGCGTTCTGCCGCCCCGAGGACGCCGCTCCCTACCGCTCGCTCGTCCGCTTCGCCTTCTGCAAGCGGTTCGAGGTGCTGGAGACCGCGGTCGCGGGCCTCGCCCGCATGGCGCGCTGAGGAGCCGGCCTCAACGGATTCGGTCGGCTGCCCGGCGCCGTCGGGCCGGGGGCGGCGGTCAGAGCGGCAGCACCCGGAAGCGCCGCAGCGCCAGAGCGGGGTTCTTCGCGCGCGCCGCGTCGATCCGCTCGCGCGAGACCCAGGCGACGGCGACATCCTCGACCTCGCCGAGGGTGACGGTCTCGACGCCCATCGGATCGACGATCATGCTCGTGCCGACCCCGGTCGGCGGGGTCTGGTCGGCTGCGACGAGGTACACCGTGTTCTCGAGCGCGCGGGCGGTGACCAGCGTCCGCCAGTGCGCCTCCTTGAGCGGGCCGCGCACCCACTCGGCCGGTGCCGCGATGACGTCGACCCCGGCGTCGACCAGCCAGCGGCTGACCTCCGGGAAGCGCAGGTCGTAGCAGGTTTGCAGCCCGACGACGAGGCCGCCGACCTCGAACGTCTCGGGTGCGGCGATCTCCCCCGCGGCGACCCACTCCGACTCGGTCTGGCCGAAGGCGTCGTACAGGTGCAGCTTGCGGTAGCGGGCCACGAGCGCGCCCTCGGGGTCGAGCGCGACGAGCGTGTTCGCGATGCGGCGCCCGTCCACCGCCTCGACCATGCCCGCCACGAGGTGGATCCGGAGCTCGCGCGCGAGCGCCGCGAGAGCCGTGACGAACGGGCCGTCGAGCGCCTCGCCCGCCGCGACCAGCTCGGGCCCGAGCGGATCGGTGAAGGCGGAGCTGTACTCCGGCAGCACCACCAGGCTCGCGCCGCGCTCGGCGGCGATCCGGGCCAGGCGCCCGATCGTCGCGATGTTCGCCTCCCGGTCCGTCGAGGGGGCGAACTGCGCCACGGCCATGCCGACGGCGCCGGTCATCAGCTCGGCGGGTAGAGGAAGAGGGCGACCTGGGAGGCCGGGATGGTGCGCTTGTGGTACGCGTGGTCGTTGCCCCAGTTGTACTCCTCGAGCGAGACCGTGCCGTCGGAGTTGACGGCCTGCACGTACGCGACGTGGTTGCCGGTGAACCAGGCGACCGCGCCGGGGACGGGCGTGCTGCTGGTCACCCAGCCGTGGGAGGCCCACTGGCCGGCCCACGCGTAGGCGCTGCCCCCGCCCGGGGTCATGTTGCCCCAGGTCCACTTGAAGGGTGCGCTCGTCGAGCCCTGGTCGCGGTTGATCCGCCAGGCGACGAAGTCGACGCACTCGCGGTAGTAGTACCGCAGCGGCGAGAGGCCGCCGCCCTGGTCGTCGGTGAGCTGGTCGCGCCAGGGGTAGTCGTCGCCCTCCTCGCGGGGCGTGACCGAGGTGCTGGTGCCGCCGCTGCCCGCGGCGGCGCCGTCCGCGCCGGTCGTGCCTGCCGCGGCCTGCGCCTCCTGGGCGAGGCGGGCGGTCTCGGCGTCGCGGGCGGCCTGCTCGGCAGCGGCGAGCGCGCGCGCCTGGGCGGCCGCCTCGTCGAGCTGGGCCTGGGTCGGTGCGGTGAAGGAGTCGCGGATGACCTGCTCCTGGACCGCGGTCGCCGCGACGGTGAGCTTCTGGTTGCCGAGCGCCTGCACGCGGGCGGCGGCCTCGACGGCGGCCTGCGAATCGGGTGCCGGGTCGAAGGAGTAGGCGGGGAGCGCGGAGACCGCCACAAGGCCCGCGATGGCGGCGAGGGCGACCGTGCTGACGGTCGCGCGGAAGACACGGCCCCGGCGGCGCCGCACGGGGCGGACGGGCGTGAGGACCGGAGTGGCGACGCGTGCCGCGGGCAGCGCGTGCGGCGCCTGCCGCAGGCTCCGCCGGGTCGGGCGGCCGCCGAGCCCCTCGTTCGAGCCGTCGTCTCCGCGTTCGTCCCTCACAGCAGCACCCCTCGCATCGGGGTCGAGCCTAACGTGCGGGCCGGTCCGGCACACGCGTCGGCGCGGAGCGTCGGGAGGCCGGTCCGCGGATGCGGGTCGCGCGAGACCGGCTCGCGGTCGGCGGCGCCGCGGGCGGATCCGACGGTGACGCGGACGGGCGACCGGAGTAGCGTCCGGAGCGGAGCGGGCGCGACGGTGCGGCCGCGGGACGGAGGACGGCGATGATCCGGAGCGAGAGGGCCTTCAGCGGCTTCAGCGTGGACGACGTGGAGGCGGCGCGGGCCTTCTACGGCGGAGTGCTCGGGCTCGAGGTCGAGCTGAACGCGAAGGGGATCCTCGACATCCGGCTGCCGGGCGGAGGCCGCGCGATCGCGTACCCGAAGCCGGACCACGAGCCGGCGTCGTTCACGATCCTGAACTTCTCGGTGGAGGACGTCGACGCGGCGGTCGCCGAGCTGCACGCGGCAGGCGTCACCACGGCGATCTACGACGACCCGTCGCTGCCGACCGATGCGGACGGAGTGATGCGCGGCCACGGGCCGACGATCTGCTGGTTCCGCGATCCGGCGGGCAACGTGCTGAGCGTGATCGAGGGCGACTGAGGTCTCGGCCCGCGCACTGTCAGCCGCGGGAAGCACGTCCGCGACCCGTGTTAACGACGAAAGCCAGCCCTTCTCAGGACCGGCTTTCGCTTTCTTGTTGCGGGGGCAGGATTTGAACCTACGACCTCTGGGTTATGAGCCCAGCGAGCTACCGAACTGCTCCACCCCGCGGCACAAGAAGAGACATTACACGCGTTCCGGCGCCGATGCAAATCGACGCGGCGGTGGGAGCGGGCTCCGGTCTCAGGCGGGCTTGGCGGCGCGCAGCACGACGCTCTCGTCCACGCTCAGCCCGACCGCCGTCAGGGCGGCTGCGAGCTCGGACGAGGTGCGCGACCAGGTGCGGACGTCGGCGCCGACGGGAGCGGACGACGACGGGGCGACGAGCACCGCTCCGCCGGGGGCGACGAACCACTCCACCAGCCGCGCCCACTCCTCCAGGTCGGGGAGCCACGAGACGACGCCGGCGCTGCAGAGCACGACGTCGAACGAGTCGGGCTCCGGCAGCATGTGCCGCAGCTCGTAGAGGTTCGCGCAGACGAAGCGGGCGGAGCCGGCGAGGTCCCTGTCCGCGGCGGCGGCGCGTGCTCGGCGCACCGCGGGCATCGAGAAGTCGACGCCCACCACGCGGGCGCCGCGCTCGGCGAGCTCGAGCGCGTCGAGCCCGTCGCCCGAGCCGAGCTGGAGGATCCTCGGCCCGGGGCCGAGGAGCGCCGCGGTGACGAGCTCCGGGTGGAGCGCACCCTCGCCGGTGCGCTCCTCCCAGTACGTGCGGTTCAGCTCGAGCCACTCCCCCGAGTGGAGGTGCTCGCCGCGGTCGACCTGCACCATGCGGGCTACTGGCCGCCCTCGGCCTGCAGCGCCCGCGAGAGCGCCTCGGTCAGCTGCTCGTCCGCCGCCGCGAAGGCGGTGAGGTCGCCCGCCTTGAGGGCGTTCTCGCGAGCCGTGAGTGCGTCCCGCGCGTCGTTCAGCGCCTGCTGCAGCGCCGTCTGGTCGCCCGTGGCCGGCGTGGAGCCGGTGCCGCCGGTCGTGCCGCCCGCGTCGCCTCCGGTGTCGCCGCCCGAGGTGCCGGTGCCGGCGTCCGGAGTCGTCGGCGTGCCGGTGTCGCCCGCGTCGGCTCCCGAGTCGCCGCCGAAGAGGCTGTCGAGGGCCGCGTCGAGGGTGTCCTCGAAGGCGATGTCGTCACCGAACGCGACCAGCACCTTCTGCAGGAGCGGGAAGCTCGTGTCTCCGTTGGAGCGCACGTAGATCGGCTGGACGTAGAGCAGGCCGCCGCCGACCGGCAGCGTGAGCAGGTTGCCCCTCGTGACGGTGGTGTCGCCGCGGGAGAGGATGTTCAACTCGTTCGCGACCGTCGGGTCGGTGGTGAACGCGTTCTGCACCTGGCCGGGGCCGGGCACCGTGTCGTCCTTCGGCAGCTCGAGCAGGCGGAGCGTGCCGTAGCCGTCGGCCACGGAGCCCGCCGTCGAGCCGGCGTCGGAGTCGGCCACGAGGTAGCCGGTCAGCACGTTGCGGCTGGCCTGCGCGCCCTGGACGCTCGCCGGGATGTACGTCGAGTAGAGCGAGTACGACGGCACGTCCTGATCCGGCGTCTGCAGCGTCAGGTAGTACGGAGGCTGCAGGCTGGTGCCGGTCGCGGCGGCCGTGGTCGCGGCTCCGCTCGTCGGGTCGTTCGGCGTCGCCCAGGCGTCCTCGCGGGAGTAGAAGGAGCCCGCGTCGGTGACGTGGTAGGTGCCGAGGACCGCGCGCTGGACCTTGAAGAGGTCCTCCGGGTACCGGACGTGGCTGAGCAGCTCGCCCGACATGTCGCTCACGGGCTTCACCGTGGTCGGGAAGATCTTCTGCCAGGTCTGCAGGATCGGGTCCTCGGTGTCCCACGCGTACAGCGTGACGCTGCCGTCGTACGCGTCGACGGTCGCCTTCACCGAGTTGCGGATGTAGTTGACGTCGTCGGTCGGGAACTGCTGCTGCGTGTTCGTGTCGGCGATCGCCTGCGAGAGGCTCTGCACCTCCGAGTACGGGTAGTCGGCCGAGGTGGTGTACCCGTCGACGACCCACTTCACGCGGCCGTCGACGACGGTCGGGTAGGCATCGGAGTCGAGCTTGAGGTACGGCGCGACCTTCTGGACGCGCTGCACGGGATCGCGGTCGTAGAGGATCTGCGAGTCGTCGTTCACGCCGTCCGAGAGGAAGATCTGCTCGGACTGGAACTTGATCGCGTAGACGAGCTTCTTGAAGACGTTGTCGAGAGCGGGGCCGCCCTCGCCGTCGAAGGTCGTGTAGGTCTGCTGCGCGCCGTCGGTGCCCGAGGGGTAGTCGAGCTCGATGTCGCGCGAGTCGTTGCCGCCCACGATCGAGTACGGCGGGGAGTTCTCGCCGAAGTAGATCCGCGGCTCGTAGTCGCCGAGGTCGCCCGTCGTCGGGACGCCGGACTCGATGAACACCGGCTCGCCGTCGGCCGATCGCTGGTTGCCGTACGCGGCGACCAGGCCGTAGCCGTGGGTGTAGACCAGCGTCTGGTTGTACCAGGTCTGGTTGGTGCCGAGGCCGTTGAGGTTCAGCTCGCGGACGCCGACCACGGCGTCCTGCGTCGATCCGTCGATGGAGTAGCGGTCGACGTCGAGCGCGTTCTGCGTGTCGCCGAACTTGTAGTACTGGCGGAACTGCTGCAGCTGCGAGAACGCGTCGGTGACGACGGCGGGGTCGAGGATGCGGATGTTCGCGGTGGTCTCGGCGTCCGAGCGCAGGGCGCCCGGCTCCGCGTCGGTGGTCGCGTCGTAGGGGATGACGTCGACGTCGCTGACGCCGTAGGCCTGGCGCGTCATGTCGATGTTGTTCTGGATGAAGGGCTGCTCGAGCGTGCGCTCGTTGGGCTCGACCTGGAACTTCTGCACGATCCACGGGTAGAGGGAGCCGACGAGCAGGCTCGACACGATCAGCAGCGCGGTGCCGATGACCGGGAAGCGCCAGCGGCCGATGAAGGCGGTGACGACGAAGAGGATCGCGACCAGCGCCGCGATGCCGGCCAGGATCTGCAGGCCCGGGATCGTCGCGTTGACGGTGGAGTAGGTGGCGCCGGTGATGCGGGGCCCCTGCTGCGCGAGCGTCGCGTACTGGTCGAGCCAGAGGCTGACCGCCTGCACGGCGAGGTAGAGGGCGGCGATGACCGCCAGCTGGATGCGCGAGGCCTTCGAGATGCGGATCTCGCGGCCGTTCACCCGGATCGCTCCGTAGAGGTAGCCGGTGGCGAGGGTCGCGAACGCCGAGATCAGCAGGACCGCCGACGCGAAGCCGACGATGCTCTGGTAGAAGGGCAGCTCGAAGAGGTAGAACGACGTGTCGAGGCCGAACTGCGGATCCGTGGTGCCCGAGGGCGTGCGGTTCCAGAAGGTGAGGCTCGTCTGCCAGCGGGTGGCGGAGGAGACGCCGGCGAAGAGGCCGAGCACCGCGGGGATCCCGAAGGTGGCCAGGCGCCGCAGCGGCTCCACGACCTGCTGGTAGCGGTCGATCTGCGAGTTGAGCTTCGCGTAGACCGGCCGGAGGCGGTAAGCCAGCATCAGGCTGATGAACACCGGCACCGCCATGGCGACGAAGCCGATGACGAAGAGACCGCCCGCCGCCGCCCACTGCGTCGTGAGCACGGAGAGGAAGCCGAGCTGGTCGTACCAGAGGATGTCGGTGTACAGACCGGCGAAGACGAAGAACGCCACCACCAGGACGGCCACCACCACGACAGTGACGGCGAGGACGCTCCGTCTCTTCCGCGGCGGGGTTTCGGTTGCTGTGGAACTCACGTGAGGGCCTCTTGCTGTCGAGATGTGAGGGGAGGCCACCCATGCTATGCGACGGCTGTCCGGCTCACCTGGGCGTCGACCCGGGGTCGGCGGGCGGGATCAGTCGAGGGGAGCGGCGGTGCTGCAGTCCGGCAGCCCGGAGGTGTCGCCCGCGGCGATGCCCTTCAGTGCGGCGAGGGCGTCGTCGAGGGTCGAGACCGCGAGCACGTCGAGCCCGTCGGGGACGTGGCCGACGACCTCGTTGCAGTTGGTCGCGGGGGCGAGGAAGTACTCGGCTCCGGCGCCCTCCGCCCCGTAGAGCTTCTGGCGTATCCCGCCGATGGCGCCGACCTCGCCGGCCGCGTCGATCGTGCCGGTCCCGGCGACGCTCCGCCCCCCGTTGAGCTCGCCCTCGGTGAGCTTGTCGATGATCCCGAGGGCGAACATCATGCCCGCGCTCGGCCCGCCCACGTCGTCCAGCTGGATGTCGACCTCGAACGGGAAGTCGAAGGCCGCTCCGGGGAGGACGCCGATGACGGCGGCGCCGTTCGAGTCGCGCGGCGTGACCTCCACCTCCTGCCGGACGCCCTCGCGCTCGATGCTGACCTGCACCGGGGAGCCGGTGCCGAGGGTCTGCAGGGTCGCGCGCAGGGCGGTCGCGTCGGCGACAGGGGTGCCCGCGACCGCGAGGATCTCGTCCCCCGCCTCCAGGACGCCCTCGGCCGGGGAGCCCTCGGGCACCTGCACGACCGAGACGCGCTGCTCGACGGGGTAGCCGAGCTCGGTGAGCGCGGCGGCGATCGCCTCCTGCTGGGAGTCGGTCATCTCGGCCTGGTTCGCCTCGTCGCGCTCCTCGACCGTGGAGGAGGGAGGGAAGATCGCGTCGACCGGGACGACCGCCTTGGTCCTGTCGAACCAGGCGCTCGCGACCTCGACCCAGGTGGGCAGGCTCTGCGGGTTGCCGACGACCGACACGGTGAGCATGTCGAGCGTGCCGGCCGTGGGATAGGTGGTGCGGTCCGGGATCGAGATGAGGGGCACGTCCTTGCTGCTGCCCAGGGTGTCGAACACGGGGCCGGGCTGCTCGATCACGTAGGGGGCGGGCGCGACGCCCAGACCGACCACGACGGCGACACCCGAGAGGAGGACGACCGGTCCGACCCACGGGCGGCGCGGGGAGGAGGAGGGGCGCGGGTCGTCGGAGAACAGCGACACGGGGGCCTTTCTGGCAACGGGTGGAGCGGCTCCGCCGGGATGTTCGCGGCGGGCGGAAGCGGGCTGGGCCCGAGCGGTGCTCTGCACGCCGAGGCCCCGGGCGCTCGGGCTAACGTAGCTTGCACGACTGGGAGTCGCGCCGGAACCGGCGCCCTGTGCAGGGCCGCGGAGTCGGTGCGGCGACCGGATTCACGTGAGCGACGGAGGGCTGATCCCGATGGCCGATGGCGACAGTGCGGACCGAGCGGGCGGCGGCTCCGAGGACGAGTTCCGGGAGATGCTGCGGCAGTTCCTCTCGGGGAACGGCCCGGTCGACCCCTCGCAGCTCGCCGGAGCGGCGGGACTGCCGAACGACCCGGTGGCCCTGCAGAACCTGCTCTCGCAGCTGCAGAGCGCGATGCAGCAGAACGGCGACGGCGGCGTCAACTGGACGCTCTCGCTCGAGCAGGCGAAGCAGCTCGCGCGCGCCGAGTCCGCGCCGGTGTCCGACTCCGTGCGGGCTCCGATCGACGCGGCCTTCGGCGTCGCCGCGCTCTGGCTCGACGAGGTCGCGTACGTCTCCGAGCTGAGCCGCACGCCGCGCTCGATCAGCCGCCTCGAGTGGATCTCCCTGACGATGCCGGTCTGGACCCAGCTCGCCGAGCCGGTGGCGCTGAGCATCTCGGACGCGCTGACCCGCGTGCTCCGCGAGCAGGCCCCGGAGGAGATGCAGGCGATGATCGCCGGTGCCGAGGGCATGATGCGCGGGATCGGCGGCACCCTGTTCGCCCTGCAGCTGGGCCAGGTCGTCGGGCAGCTCGCCGCCGAGGTCGTCTCGGGCGGCGACATCGGCATCCCGCTGCTGGAGGAGAACGACGCGGCGATCCTGCCGCAGAACGTCGCCGCGTTCGGCGAGGGCCTCGACATCCCGCTGGACCAGGTGCAGCTGTACCTGGCGGTCCGCGAGCTCGCGCACGCCCGCCTCTTCCGGCACGGCAAGTGGCTCCGTCTCGCCCTCATCTCGCAGATCACCGACTTCGCGCGCGGGATCAGCATCGACACCACCCGCCTCGAGGAGCTGGCCGAGGGCTTCGACCCGTCGAACCCCGAGGAGCTCCGCGACGCGATGACCTCCGGCGCGCTCATCCCGCCGAAGACGGAGGAGCAGCTCGCCGCGCACGGCCGCCTCGAGACCGTCCTCGCCCTCATCGAGGGGTGGGTCGACGTCGTCACCGCGGCGGCGACCACTCGCCTGCCCAGCGCCGGGGCGATCGCCGAGACGGTCCGCCGCCGCCGCGCCTCCGGCGGACCGGCCGAGTCCGCCTTCGCGACCCTCGTCGGCCTGGAGCTGCGCCCGCGCCGCCTCCGCGAGGCCGCCGCGATGTGGCAGGCCGTGACCGACGCCGTCGGGCCCGAGGCCCGCGACTCCCTCTGGTCGCACCCCGACCTGCTCCCCGGCTCGGAGGACCTGGACGACCCGAGCGCGCTCGTCGCCCGGCTCACGGCCGAGGCCCGCGGCGAGACCCCGGAGCCCGACGAGATGGACCGCGCGCTGGAGGACCTGCTGAACGGCACGATGCCGCGCGAGGGCGACGGCGCCTCCGGAGACGCTCCGGACACGACCGACGACGCCGGCTCGCCGGACGACGACGACCGCGGCTCCTCCCCCACGGGCGACCGCCCCGTCTGACCCCCCCCGTCCGGCGCCCGCCTGTGGACAACTCGCGCGGCGCCGGGCCGGTCTCGGCCATGATCGCCGGATGGTGCTCCGGCTCGATCCCCGACTCCCCCTGCTCTGGCGCTCCGCGACCGCGGTGCAGCTCGGCCTCGACCGGCCGCACGCGGTCCTGGACGGCGTCGGCTACCCGGAGGAGCTGCTGCTCGACGCCCTCCGCGTGGGCACCAGCGCCGGCACCGTCCGCCTGATCGCGGCGCGCGCCGGAGCGAGCGAGGCGCGTGTCGACGAGGTGCTCGAGGCGCTCCGGCCGGTCCTGCTGCGCAGCGTCGAGCCCGGCCCTCCCCCGGCACCGCGGGTCGTCGTCGAGGGGACGGGCGCGGCACCGGACGCACTGCGCACGCTGCTCCGGAGCGAGGGCTGCTCGTTGCTCGCCGACGACGGGACGCCGGACCTCGCCGTGCTGATCGCCGACTTCGCGGTCGCCCCCGCCCGCGCCGCGCACTGGCTCGCTGCCGATGTGCCGCACCTGGCGGTGGTGTTCGGCGACGAATCGGTGCGCCTCGGACCCCTTGTCGAGCCGGGGTCCGGACCGTGCCTGCACTGCGCCGAGCGGGACCGGATGGACCTCGACCCGGATCGCGCGCGCCTCGTGATCCAGGTGCTCGGCCGCACGGCCCCCACCCGCACGCCGCTCGCGAGCGCCGCGATCGCCGTGGCGGCCGCCGACGCCGTGCTGCGGCGGCTGCTCGCGGGCTGGCGAGGGCTCCGCGGGGCCGAGCGGGTCTACAGCGACGCCTCCGGAGCGTTCACCGTGCGGGAGCGGGAGCCGCACCCCGAGTGCGCGTGCCGAGCTCTTCGAGGAAGCGCGACGGCTCCCTCCGCGTGACGCGGCCGACCGTCGAGCGCGCCCACGAGAGGCGCAGGCGCCGGCGGGCCCGGGTGATGCCGACGTAGAGGAGGCGCCGCTCCTCGTCGATCGCCTCGAGGCCGGCGGCGTACGAGATCGGCAGCAGTCCCTCGGCGAGCCCCATCAGGTGCACCGACTCCCACTCGAGGCCCTTCGCCGAGTGCAGCGTGGCGAGGGTGACCGCGCCGCGGTCCGGCTCGTGGTGCACCTGCTGGCGTGCGATCAGGTCGTCGGTGAACTGGCGGAAGGTCCATCCGGCAGGGGCCTCGTCGACGAGGCGGGCCAGCGTGTCCAGCGACTCCCACCGGTCGCGCACCGCACCGGGCGCCGACGGGGGCTCGGCGCTCCAGCCGAGCGAGCGGAGGACGTCGCTCACCGACTTGAACAGCGGCTCGCCGCTGATCGACACGGACGCCGCGCGCAGCTGCATCACGGCCTGCTTGACCTCGGGGAGGTCGAAGAAGCGCTTGCCGCCGCGCATGTGCGCGCTCACTCCCCGCTCGTGCAGGGCGTGCTCGATGACCGCCGACTGGCTGTTGGTGCGGAAGAGGACCGCGATGTCGGAGGGGCGCACCCCCGCCTCGATGTCGGCCGCGACCCGCGCCGCGATCCCGCGCGCCTCCGCGATGTCGTCCGGGTAGGCGTCGATCGCGGGCTCCGGCGCCTCGGCGGCGGCGACGGCGTGGAGCGAGAGGGCGCCGGGCCTGCCCCGCATGAGGCGGTTCGCGGTCTGCACGATCGGCACGGCCGAGCGGTAGTTCTCCTCCAGGCGCACCATGGTGGCGGACGGCCAGCGGGACGGGAAGTCGAGGAGGTAGTCGGCCCGCGCACCCGCGAAGGAGTAGATGGTCTGGCTGGCGTCGCCGACGACGCAGAGGTCGCTCCGGTCGCCGAGCCAGAGCTCCAGGAGCCGCTGCTGCAGCGGCGAGACGTCCTGGTACTCGTCGACGACGAAGAAGCGGTACTGCTCGCGCACCTGCATCGCCATCGCGGGCTCGGACTCGAGCATCCCGGCGGTCACGAGCAGGACGTCCTCGAAGTCGATCTGGCGGCGCTGGTCCTTCAGCCCCTCGTACTCGTCCACGAGCGCGACCGTCTGCTCCAGGGTGAGCCGTCCGGGCAGGGGGCGCGTGCGGGCGGCGACGGCGTACTGCTCGAGCGAGAGGGCGGACACCTTCCGCCACTCGATCTCGGCCGAGAGGTCGCGGAGCGTCGCCGTGTCGAGCTTCAGGCGGAGCCGCTCGGCCGCGTGCCCGAGCAGGCGCGCCTTGCCGTCGAGCAGCTGGGGCATCGTGCCCCCCACCAGCTGCGGCCAGAAGTAGCCGAGCTGCGAGAGGGCGGCGGCGTGGAAGGTGCGGGCCTGGACGCCGCCGGCGCCGAGCACCCGCAGGCGCGAGCGCAGCTCGGCCGCGGCGCGGCTGGTGAAGGTCAGGGCCATGACGCGGCCGGGCGTGTAGACGCCGGTCGCCACTCCGTGCGCGATGCGGTGCGTGATCGTCCGGGTCTTGCCGGTGCCCGCTCCCGCGAGGACGCAGACCGGCCCCAGCAGCGCCTCCGCAGCCTCGCGCTGCCCTTCGTCGAGTCCGTCGAGCAGGGTCACGCGATCGGGCCGTTCTCCAGCTCGCCTCCGTACCAGTCCTCGATCATCGCGCGGGCGATGGACGAGCGGCCGGGCAGCAGCACGGACTCGAGCGAGTCGTGCAGCTGCTGCCGGGTGAACCAGCGCAGCTCGACGATCTCCTCGCCGTCCGGGAGCAGATCCTCCGGGGACTGGTCCTCGGCGAGGCGGGCGGTGAAGCCGACCATGAGGGAGGCGGGGAAGGGCCAGGGCTGCGAGCCGAGGTACTGCGGGTCGACGACGCGCATGCCCGACTCCTCGCCGATCTCGCGGATCACGGCGGCCTCGAGCGACTCGCCCGGCTCGACGAAGCCGGCGAGCAGGGAGAAGCGGCCGGTGCCCCACATCGCGTTCGAGCCGAGGAGGAGGCGGTCGTCCGCGTCGAGGACGCAGACGATGATCGCCGGATCCGTGCGCGGGAAGACCTGGCTGCCGTCGGTGGGCGAGCGGCGGACCCAGCCGCCCTGCTCGACGACGGTCGGGTCGCCGTTGCGGGGCGAGTAGCCGTGCGAGGCGTGCCAGTTCGCGATGGCGAGAGCCTCGGTGAACAGGCCCGCGTCGCGGTCGCTCAGGCGCTCGGCGATCGGGCGCAGGCCGCTCCACCGCTCCTCGTCGGGCTCGAGTTCGGCGGCGGCCGCGTCGGTGAGGACGGTCGCGATGACGGGGGTTCCGACCGGCTCGCCGGGGGCCTCGGCGAGCGTGCGGCCGAGGTAGATCCGGAGGGTGCCGGCGGTCACGTCCTCGGGGCGGCGCAGGAGGAGGCGGTCGGCCTCGACCAGGGTCCGGTCGTGGTGCAGGACGAGCACGCGGGTGGCGGGATCGGCGAGCAGCTCGTCGAAGAGCGCGGGCCGCGAGCGTCCGACGCCGTCGCGGTCGGCCGCCTGTCGCGAGAGCGGGAGGCGATCGGCGAAGGGCAGTGACATCCGGGGCTCATTTCGTGACGGGGGCCGCGAGGACCGCTGTCGCGGGCCTTCGACGGCATCGGCGGGACAGCGCGTGGCGGCGGGCCGGCCGGGCACGAGCCGCCTACCCTGGAAACCATGGCCAGATCCCATCTCACTCTAGCCGCGCTGGCCACCTCGGCCGTCGAGGGCCTCGACGTCCGCTCCGCGCGCCCCTTCACCTCCTCGACGCACGGCGACTTCGACTCCGCCCTGCTGACGACGCGCGAGGGCGCCCGCCTCGTCGTGCGCGTGCCCACGTCCGCGCTCGCGGAGCAGGAGCAGCTCGGCGACCTCGTCGCGCTCCGGGCGCTGACCGCCGGCATCCGCAGCCGCCTGCCCTTCGATCTGCAGGAGAGCGTCGGGCAGACGCCGTTCGACGGCACCCGCGCGGTCGTCTACGAGTACCTCGAGGGAGATCGCGTCCTCATCGACGACGTGGCCGCGCAGAGCGGGCTCGCGGACTCGATCGGCCGGGCCGTCGGGGCGATCCACTCGCTCCCGGTGTCGTTCGTCCAGGAGGCGGGCCTGCCGATCGCGACCGCGCGCGACAGCGTGAACGAGACGGTCGCGGTGATCGAGCGCGCGGCCGACACCGGCCACGTCCCGGCGGCGCTCGTCGCGCGCTGGGAGTCGGCCTCCTCCGACGAGGCGCTCTGGCAGTTCGACCCGACCGTGGTGAACGGCTCGATGACCGCCGACTCCTTCCTCCGCTCGGGCGACGTCGTCGCGGCCGTGCTCGGCTGGGCGGCGCTGCGGGTCGGCGACCCGGCGCGCGACCTGCACTGGCTGCTGAGCGCCCCGGGCTCGGAGACGGCGCTCTCCGCCTACTCCCGGATGCGCGCGGGAGCAGTGGACCGCACGATCCGCCAGCGCGCCCAGCTCTACGCCGAACTCGAACTCGCCCGCTGGCTGCTGCACGGCACCGAGACCGACGACTCCGCCATCGTGGACGACGCGGTCGCCATGCTCGACACGCTGGTCGACAGCGTGCTCGGCGACCTCTCCGCGCCCCTCTCGACCGACACCGGCCCGGTGCTGGAGGTCTCGGAGGTCGAGGAGCTGCTCAACCGCACGCCGGGAGCCCGCACGGGCTCCTCCGCTCACGGCCGCGGGCTCGCTCCCGTCGCCGAGGAGAGCGACTCCGCGAGCTCGCGCTCGGAGTAGAACCGCTCGGGCCGCAGCACGAGGTCGTCGGCGACGAAGTAGAACACGGCGTCGACGCTCTCGAGCGGCACCCCCCGCCAGCGCGAGTAGGCGAGCCGGTACAGCGCGAGCTGGAACTGCTTGAGCTCGAGGTCGGCGGCGTCCTTCGGCGCCCGCCCGGTCTTCCAGTCGACGATCTGCACGCCGTCCTCCGTCGGGTACACCGCGTCGAGCTTGCAGACGACGACGTGGCCGGCGAGCTGGAGGTGGATCTCGATCTCGACCGCCTCCGGGCGCCGGTCGGCCCACTCCGAGCGCTCGAAGGTGGCGATCAGGGCGTCGAGCCGCTCCTGCTCGACGCTCGCGGGGCCGGCGTCGTCGAGCTCGTCGGAGAAGGTGTCGACCGCCTCCGCCCCGCCCTGGACGCCGAAGCGGTTCTCGACCCAGGAGTGGAAAGTCGTGCCGAGCCGGGTCTGCCGGTAGGGGCGCTCCGGCATCGGCCGGCGCAGCTGCGCCGCGACCTCGTCCGGCGTGCTGACGATGTCCTTGAACCGGGAGGCGGGGATGCGGGTGGGCAGCGGCGTGCGCTCGCCCCCGGCCAGCCGCACCGCCCGCTCGGCGAGCAGCAGGCGGATGTCGTCGCCGCGCGCTCCGAGCAGAGCGGGCTCGGCGCTGCGGACCCGGGCGGCGGCGGCGCGGACCCGGTCGCCGCGGGAGCCGAGCGGATCGTGGGGCCAGCGGAACGTGCGCGGGGCCCGCTCGAGCGGGTTCTCCTCGTTCGCGGGCTCGGTCGGCAGCGGCGCGATCGTGCCGGCCTCCTCGAGGTCGCGGAGGAAGACGCCCGGTCCGCGCGGCTTGGCCTGGCCGGCCCACCACGAGCCGCTGAGCAGGAGGTGGTGACGCGCCCGCGTGACGGCCACGTAGGCGAGACGCCGCTCCTCCGCCTCGTTGCGCTCGCGGAGGGTGTCGCCGAACGCTCCGATCGCGTCGACGACCTCCTTCTGCGTGCTGCAGCCGCGCCAGGCGAGATCGGGGAGCTCGGCGGCGTCGCCGCGGAACGCGTAGGGCATCGCGCCCAGTCTGACCCACCCGCGGAAGCCCTCGACCGGCGTGCCGGGGAGCTCGCCGTCGACCATCCGCGGGACGGCGACGAGGTCCCACTCCAGACCCTTGGAGCCGTGGATCGTCAGCAGCTGCACCGTCCCCGGTTCCGGGTCCTCCGGTCGCGGGGCCAGGCCGTCGCGCTTGTCCGCGAGGACGAGCCAGCGGAGGAATCCGCGGAGGGAGGAGCCGGTGCCGGCGCCGCGGTCGTCCGTCTGCAGGTACCCGGCCACCGCCTCCCGGAAGGCCTCGAGGTTGGCGCGGCCGTCCCCGCGCGACTCGTTCGCCTCGACCTCGATGTCCAGGCCCAGCTCCTGCTCGACCAGGGTGACGAAGTCGAGGAGGTCGAGCCCGGCCCGGGCGCGCAGCCGGGCGAACAGGGCGCCCGCCTCGTGCAGGCGCCGCAGGCCCTCGGCGCTGAACCCGCCGAGCGCGGAGTGGTCGATCCGCCCGTCGTCGCCGGGGCGGCGCGCCGCGATGAAGTCGAGGGCCTCGACGATCGAGCCGCCCTCGCCCTCGGTGACGGACGCGCGCATCCGCTCGCGCACCTCCTCCGGGAGCAGCCGGTGCGCGTGGTCGCGCGCCGCTAGCCACGAGGCGAGGTCGCGCAGCGCCTTGAGGTCGCGGACGCCCAGACGCCAGCGGGCGCCGGCCAGGAGGCGGACGAGCTCGCTGCCGGCGGCCGGGTCCTCGACCACGGTGAGCGCGGCGACCAGGTCGGCGATCTCGGGCTGCCGCAGCAGGCCCCCGATGCCGAGGATGTGGTACCGGACGCTGTGCTTCGCCAGCGCGGCGGCGAAGCGGTCCATGTGCGCGCGCACCCGGAAGAGCACCGCGGCCGACGGCGGCTCGGCGTTCTCGCGCAGGCGCCCGGCGAACCAGGCGGCGACGTCGTCCGCCTCCTCCTCGATCGTCTCGGGGAAGGTGAGCTCGACCGGGTGCTCGGAGGCCTGAGGACCCGCGCTCAGCGTGTCGACCGCGACCGCGCTCCCCGCCGACAGCGGCTCCACGATCGCGTTCGCGGCGGTCAGCACGCGGCGGCCGTTGCGCCAGCTCGTGCTGAGGGAGAAGCGGCCCGCTCCCCCGAAATCGGTGCCGAAGCGGCCGAGCCCCTCGGCGCTCGCACCGCGCCAGCCGTAGATCGACTGGTGCGGGTCGCCCACGGCCATCACTCCCTGCCCGGCGAAGAGCCGCGAGAGGAGGCGGGTCTGCAGCACGGAGGTGTCCTGGTACTCGTCGAGGAGCACCACCCGGTACCTCGCGCGGTGCTCGTCCACGATCCGCGGCACCCGGTCGACGATCCGCAGCGCGAGGGCCACCTGGTCCGAGAACTCGACGAAGCCGCGCTCGGCCTTCGCCTCCTGGAACCGCTCGGCGAGCGCCGTCAGCACCGGCAGCGCGCCCACGGCCTGCAGCGCCTTCTCGAGCTCGCGGTAGAGCCCCGAGCCGCTGCCTCCGCGCGGCAGCTCGCCCAGGCGGAGGAAGTCCTCGGCGAACGCGGCGACCGCGGCCGGATCGGCGAGGTTGTCGGCGAGGTCGTGCGCGAGCGAGACGACGAGGTCGGTCAGCCGGTCGATGCCTGCCTCCACCTCGAGGATGCGCGGATCGGCCGTGTCGGCCACGACTCCCCGCGCGAGATGCCAGGCGGAGGCCTCGGAGAGCACGGTCGCATCCCCCTCGCGGCCGATCAGGGCCGCGTTGTCGCGGAAGATCGTGTTCGCGAAGGCGTTGTAGGTCGAGACGGTGGCGGCCTCGAACGGGTCGGGCGCCGACTGCCCGGGCGCGAGCGGGAGCAGGCCCGCCGCGCCGAGCTGGTCGATCCTCCGCCCGATGCGCTCGCCGAGCTCGGCCGCCGCCTTGCGGGTGAAGGTGAGGCCGAGCACCTCCGACGGCGCCGCGTGGCCGTTCGCGAGGAGCCAGAGGACGCGGTTGGCCATCGTCTCGGTCTTGCCGCTGCCGGCACCGGCGACCACGAGGGCCGGCTCGAGCGGCGCCTCGATGACGGCGCGCTGCTCGGCGGTGGGCGGGCGCAGGTCGAGGCGCTCGGCGATGGTCAGGGCGTCGATCACGGAAGCTCCTCCTCGGAGACGGCGGAGGGGTCGGGGTCGGCGGGGCCGGAAGGATCGGCCGGCGCATCGGGACCCGGCTCCTCGGAGTCCTCCAGGTCCTCTGTCTCGTCGACCTCGTCGATCGCCAGGAGGCCGTCCCCCGGGACCTCGGGCACCGCGTGGATGCGGTACCGCAGGGCATCGCCGGGGGAGAACGGGGTCGCGTCGAGCAGGCCCGAGAAGCCCGCCGCCGCCATGCCCAGGGCCGCGGCGCGGACGCGATCGCGCAGCCGCTCCAGCTCCTCCTCGCCGAAGCGCTCCTGGACCACCTCGCGGTACGGCTTCCCACGCACGCCCGTCGCCACGAAGAGCAGCTTCGCGCCTCCCCCGTCGGCCGGGTCGGCCGCCTCGATCGCCCCTTCGGCGACGGCGAGCTGATAGCTGCCCAGCTGCGCGTGCTCGGCGATGTCGTCCTTGCGGGGGGTGCTGCGGCCCGTCTTGAGATCGACGATCGTGACGGAGCCGTCGGCCGCGCGCTCGACGCGGTCGATCGAGCCCCGCACCCGGGCGGGCGGGACGTCGAGCTCGAACTGCTGCTCGCGGCCGAGCACCACGCCTCCCCCGCGCTCGAAGTCGGCGAGGTAGCCCGCGAGGCCGTCGATCAGCCGCCGTGTGACGCGCTTCTGCCGCTCCCCCAGCCAGGGCGACTCGAAGACCAGCTCGGGCCACCGCGACTCGAGAGCCGCCCACAGCTCCTGCGGATCGGGCCGCTCGGCGTTCTCGAGGACCCAGTGCACGAGGGTGCCGACCCCCATCGCCGTGCTCGTCGTGGAGCCGGAGACGGCGTCGACGAACCAGTCCAGAGGGGACCGCTCGAAGGCCTCGAGGCGGCTCGGCGAGACGGAGACGGGACGCTCGGGGTCGCCGACGTCGAAGAGCGGCTCCGTGGTCGAGGGCTCGAGCACCCCTGACCAGGAGGAGGGGTCGGCGCCCGGGACCTCCGCGAGCGCCAGGGCGCTGAGCCCTCGGATGGCGGCGGGAGCCTCGGTCGAGTCCGGTGTGGTGGCGGTCCGGCGCAGCGCCGCCACCGCCCCGCGCAGCGTGAGCGGCACTGCGGAGGCCGGATCGAGCCGCGGCGCGTCCGGCGGAGTGAGCCGGAAGAAGAGGGAGGGCGTCTCGTCCTCGCCCGCGACGGCGCTGAGCACCAGCTGCCGCCGAGCGCGCGAGGCGGCCAGTACGAACATCCGGAGCTCGTCGTCGAGAGTGGCCTTGCGGGCGTCGAGCGGCAGTCCGCCCTCGCCGCGGGCGTGCCGCAGCAGGCCGTCCGGATCGAGCAGCGAGCCGCGCTGGCGGAGGTTGGGCCAGACGCCGTCCTGCAGTCGCGCCACCACCACGACGTCGAACTCGAGGCCGACGACGGAGGAGGGCGTGCCGATCAGGACCGCGTCCTCGACGGAGCGCGGAGCGAGCGTGTCCTCGGGGACCTCCGCCTCGAGGATCTCGGTGACGAAGCCGACCGCGGAGTGCCCGGTCGCCCGCTCCACGAACCGGCGCGCGGCGCTGAAGAGGGCGACCACGCCGTCGAGGTTGCGGTTGGCCTCGGCGGCGGTCAGGCCGGTGCCGAGGGCGAGCTCGCGCCAGGAGGACGCGACGCGGCTGGACTCCCACGCCGACCACAGGAGCTCCTCGATCGAGCCCCCCTCCTCGTGCAGGCGGCGGACCCGGTCGATCGTCACGGCCAGCCGCTCGGCCTGCCGGGCGGGAGCGGAGTCGATGGTCGCGAATCGGCCGGGCGCTGCGAGGGCCTCGACCAGCAGCGGGTCGCTCGCGCGGATGCCGCCGCCGGCCAGCTCCTCCGCCCGGAGCGCGAGCCGGAGCCTGCGGAGCCCCAGCCGGTCGACCCCGCCGAACGGGCCGAGCAGCAGCTCCGCCGCGAGCTCCGCGTCGAGGGGCCGCTCGCCGATCGCGACGCCGACCAGCACGAGCAGCGCCCGGGCCGCGTGATCGTCGCGCAGCGCCCGTCCGGCGAGCACGGAGCGGGTCGGCACCTCCGCCACCGCGAGCGCCTTCACCAGCGGCTGGACCGCGGCTCCGGAGCGGACGACGACCGCCATCCGCCGCCACGCCACTCCGTCGCGCAGCCGCCGCTCGCGCAGCAGCCGCGCCACCGTCGCCGCCTCGCGCGCCGCCGTCGGGGCGTGCAGCACCAGGACGGGTGCCGGGCCCGCGTCGGGGGCCGGAGCCGCGACCGCCGCCCGCTGCCGGCCGGCCGCCGCGGTGCCGATCCGCTCGGTGGCCGCCGACACGACCGCCCGCAGCGCGGCCGAGTGGCGGTGCACCCGAGCGAGCACCAGCGTCTCGACGTCGGACGCGCCGATGCTCGCGGCGAACCGGCCGAGCGTGTCGGAGGCCGCGCCGCGGTAGGCGCTGGTCGCCACGTCCGGGTCGCCCAGCGCGATCACGGTCACCCCGCGCTCCGTCAGCGCCCGCAGCAGCACGAGCGTCGACTCGCTCGCCTCCTGGAGGTCGTCGACGACGACGAGGCGCAGCGCGTCGATCCGCTCGCCGCCCTCGCCGGCGCGGATCGCCTCGGCGGCGTAGGCCGCGAACTCCGCCGCGTCCAGACGGGTGCCCGCCTGGGGCGCCATCCACTCGACCACCTCGCGCAGCTCGTCGAGCACGTCGGCCGCCGCGCTCCACTCGCCGCGCTCCGCGTCGACCCCGAGGGCGCGGATCGCGTCCGAGTCGAGCCCGTGCTCGGTCGCCCGCATCCCGAACTCGCGGAGCTCGGTCCGGAAGGTCCGCAGCCGCAGCACCTCGGGGCTGAACTCCTCCGGCCACCGCGGGCCGGTCCCCTCCTCGAGGTGGCCCTCGACGAGCTCCGAGAGGAGGGCGTCCTGCTCGCCGCCGGTCAGGAGGGTCGGCCGCTCGAGGCCGCGCTCCTTGGCGGAGGAGGTGACCGCCTCGAACGCGAGCGAGGTCGCGGTCCGGGCGAGCGGGCCCCGGGTCGGCACTCCCAGCCGCAGGGCGAGCACGTCGCGCAGGGCGGTGGCGGCG
This sequence comes from Rathayibacter sp. AY2B9, assembly GCF_002931595.1. Classification (NCBI taxonomy): domain Bacteria; kingdom Bacillati; phylum Actinomycetota; class Actinomycetes; order Micrococcales; family Microbacteriaceae; genus Rathayibacter; species Rathayibacter sp. AY2B9. The sequence goes on along the minus strand of NZ_PSUB01000005.1, from coordinate 26,276 downwards.
GTGCGGCTGGCCGCGAGCACCACGACCGACTCGGGCGGGTACCCCCGCTCGAGGACGCGCTCGGCGACCAGCTCGACGACCGTCGTGGTCTTGCCCGTCCCCGGCGCCCCGAGCACGGCGGCGCTGCGGCCCTCGGGCAGCGCGAGCACCGCGCGCTGGGAGTCGTCCAGCACGACCGCGGGCTCGCCCGGGAACGCCTCGCCGAAGGAGGCTGCGGTGGAGGGAGCGGGGGTCGCGGGAGCGGTCACACGACCACGGTAGCCACCGGGTCCGACACTCCCGCCCGTCCCCGCCGGGAGCCCCGGCCGCCCACTCCGCTCACCGCGAAACCGGCGCGGTCGTCCGAGCGCGGTCCCGTATCCTGACACCCTCGTCCCCTCCCGAAAGGCACTGCTGGTGGAAATCCGTATTGGAATGGTCAACACCCCGCGCGAGCTCAACTTCGAGTCGTCGATGTCCGTGACCGAGGTCGAGAAGACGGTGACCACCGCTCTCGAGGCCGGCACCGCCGTCCTCCGCCTCCGCGACGAGAAGGGCAAGATCTACATCGTCCCGACCGCCACCATCGCCTTCGTCGAGGTCGGCTCCGAGGAGTCGCGCCGCGTCGGCTTCGTCGCCTAGAGCGTCCCGGGCGGACACGTCGTGGAGCTCCTCTTCATCACCCTGTTCGGGGTCCTGATCGGTCTCGCCGCGCGCTACGGGCTGCCGCACCGGCACCTGCACGGCTCCGTGCTGGTCCCGGCGATCGGCGGCCTCGTCGCCGCAGTCGTCTGGGTCGCACTGACCTGGGCGGGCCTGCCGTGGGACGGCGGCCTGATCTGGGTCCTGTCCCTCGTCGCGACCGCCGTGGTCGTCGTCCCGGTCGGCCTCGCGCTCGGGCGCAGCCGCGCCCGCCGCGACGAGGCCTCCCTGCAGGCGATGCTCTCGGGACGCGTCGCCCCCTGATCCGAGCCGGAGGCGCGGGAGTCCTCGGACTTCTGCGCCTCCGTCATTCCGGATTCCGGGGCAGTGCGACGCCGGGAACCGTCAGGCCGTGAGCCCCAGCGCGTCCATCCGGCGCGTGTGCGAGGCGATGAGCTCGGTGAACACCGGCTCGATCCGCGACTCGTCGGAGTCGTGGTTGCCCGACCCCATCAGCGCGGAGCGCGCCACGAGGAGGGTGTCGCCCACCAGGCGGCGGCCCCAGACGGCCAGGCGCGAGCCCAGGCGCTCGTCCGCGGCGATCTCGCGGCGGAGGATCGCGATCACGCCGTCGACGCCCGTGTCCGCGCCGAGCGTCTGCGCGATGCGCGGCCCCACGTCGGTGGGCAGCCCGCCGGTGAGGCGGATGAAGAAGTCGTCGAGCAGGCCCGCCGTGATGTACGCCGAGAGCAGCGTCTCGTGGAGGTCCGCACCGCGGGTGAGCCGCTCGAAGGTGTCGATCGCGGGGCGGAACGGAGTCATGGCCTCGCCGGGCTCCACGTCGCGGCGGCGCAGCTCGGCGACGACCGCGTGGTGCTTCGCGAGCGCCGTGCCGGCGGCGGAGGAGATGGCCTCCTTGTCCGCGAGGTCGTCGGTCTCGGCGACGGCGCGCGCCAGCACCTCGAACACCGCGAGCTGGAGGTAGGCGACCTGGCCGAGGTAGGGCAGCACCTCGGGGGTGAGGTCGGCGAGGTCGACGCGGTCGCGCTTCTGGCTCGACTCCCCGCGGGGCGTCAGGCGGGGCACCTCGAGCAGGGGACGTCGACGTCGGAACCAGGCAGCCATTTCCTCAGCATAGGGCGCCGGAGGAGCGGGGTTCCGGGGCCGGCGGGGCCGGGAGCAGTAGACTCGCCGGGATGTCACCGGCGCTGGATCGGTGACCCTGCGCCCGGAGTCGTACAGGGGCGTAGACCGTTCGACACGACAGGCGCTTCACTCCGTGACTTTCTCCGATCTGAACATCGACGACGACATCGTCGCCGCACTCGCCGCCAAGGGCATCCTCGAGCCGTTCCCCATCCAGGAGCAGACGATCCCCCTGGCCCTGCAGAAGCAGGACATCATCGGCCAGGCCAAGACCGGCACCGGCAAGACCTTCGGCTTCGGCCTCCCCCTCATCCAGGCCCTCGGCACCGACCCGGAGCCGGGCGTCAAGGCGCTCATCGTCGTCCCGACCCGCGAGCTCGCCGTGCAGGTCACCGAGGACATCGAGCTGGCCGCCTCCAACCGGCCGACCAAGATCGTCTCGATCTACGGCGGCAAGGCCTACGAGGGCCAGATCGAGCAGCTGAAGGCCGGCGCGCAGATCGTCGTCGGCACCCCCGGCCGCCTCCTGGACCTCGCCGGGCAGCGCCTGCTCTCGCTCGCCAACGTGCAGGTGATGGTCCTCGACGAGGCCGACAAGATGCTCGACCTGGGCTTCCTCTCGGACATCGAGAAGCTGTTCGCGCAGACGCCGCCCACCCGCCACACCATGCTCTTCTCGGCGACGATGCCGGGCGCGATCGTCGCGCTCGCGCGCCGCTTCATGAACAAGCCCATCCACATCCGCGCGACCGACCCCGACGAGGGCATCACGCAGGCGAACATCAAGCACATCGTCTACCGGGCGCACTCGCTCGACAAGGACGAGGTCATCGCGCGCATCCTGCAGTCCGAGGGCCGCGGCAAGACCGTCATCTTCACCCGCACGAAGCGCGCCGCGGCCCGCATCGTCGAGGAGCTCAACGACCGCGGCTTCAACGCGGCGGCCGTGCACGGAGACCTCAACCAGGAGCAGCGCGAGCGCGCGATGGCGGCGTTCAAGGCAGGCAAGAAGGACATCCTGATCGCCACCGACGTCGCCGCGCGCGGCATCGACGTGAACGACGTCACCCACGTGATCAACCACACGATCCCGGACGACGACCAGACCTACCTGCACCGCGTCGGCCGCACCGGGCGCGCGGGCAAGACCGGCATCGCGGTGACCTTCGTCGACTGGGAGGACCTGCACAAGTGGGCCCTCATCAACCGGGCGCTGGAGTTCGGCCAGCCCGACCCGGTCGAGACCTACTCGTCGTCGCCGCACCTCTACACCGACCTCGACATCCCCGCGGGGACCAAGGGACGGCTGAAGCCGACCCCGATCCCCGCCGAGGCGAAGGCCGACGCGCGCCCGGACCGGGGCGAGCGCTCCGACCGCGGCGAGCGCTCCGAGCGGGGCGACCGGCCGTCGCGTCGCCGCACCCGCTCCGACTCCGCCGACTCGACCGCTCCGCAGCAGACCGGCCCCGCTCCCTCGAGCGAGAGCAAGGAGCACCACGACGGCAACAGCGAGCCGCGCCGCCGCACCCGGTCGCGCCGCCGCTCGCCGCGCCCCGACGCGCAGGCCTGAGCCTCCGCGCCCCGAGCCCGTCCCCCCGCGATCCGTCGCGGGAGGGCGGGCTCCCGGCGTCTCAGCGGCTCTCCCGCGACTCAGCGGTGTCCCCACGCGACTCAGCGGCTCTCCGCCCCTCAGCGGTCACGGTGATCCGGCGGCTCTCCGCCTGTCAGCGGCTCTCCGCGACTCAGCGGGCGGAGGAGCGGATCGCGTCGACGGTCGCGCGCGCGGTCGTGTTCTCGCCCAGGCGGTTGGGCTTGCCCGTGCCGTGGTAGTCGCTCGAGCCCGTGGTGACGAGCGAGTACTGCTCGGCGAGCTCGCGCAGGCGGCGCTTGCCGTCGGCCGTGTTCTCGCGGTGCTCGACCTCGAGGCCGAACAGGCCGACGTCGACGAGCTGCGGGAGGATCGACTCGACCGCGATCCCGCGGGCGCTCGCGGCCGGGTGCGCGATGACCGGGACCCCGCCCGCCGCGCGGACCAGGCGCACGGCGTCGACCGGGTCGGGCGCGTAGTGCGGGCGGTAGTAGCCGCCGCGCCAGTCGAGGATCCCCGCGAAGGCCGCGGAGCGGTCGGTGGCCAGGCCGCGGGCGACGAGCGCGTCGGCGATGTGCGGACGCCCGATGGTCGTGCCCGGGCTGGTCTGGGCGAGGACGTCGTCCCAGGTGAGGTCGTAGTCGGCCGCGATCGCGGTGACGATCGCCTCCGCGCGGTGCGTGCGGGCCGAGCGGATGCGCGCGGTCTCGGCCACGAGCCCCGGATCCGCCGGATCGACGAGGTACGCGAGGACGTGGACGCTGGCCCAGCCGACGCGGGAGGAGAGCTCCATGCCGGGCAGCAGGTCGATGCCCGCCTCCTCGGCCGCGGCGAGCGCCTCGGCCCAGCCGCCGGTCGTGTCGTGGTCGGTGAGCGCCACTCCGGCGAGCCCGGCCGCGGCCGCGGCCCTCACCAGCACGGCCGGAGCCTCGGTGCCGTCGGAGACGACGGAGTGGGTGTGGAGGTCGTAACGGCCCCCGTCGACATGCATGCGCTCATCGTAGACGCGCCGCCTGCGAGCCCTCCGATGCCCTAGTAGCCTGGGCGGCGATGGGGACGAGACTGGTGAAGACCGCGGTGGCGGTGATCGTGGCGATCGCTCTGCTGGTGGTCGCGGCGCCCGGCTTCTTCGGGATCGCCCGGGAGGCCCCCTTCGCCCAGCTGGTGCCGTTCCGGCTCGCGACGGGCGCGGCGGCCGTCGGGCTCGCCGCTGTCCTGGTCGTGATCGCGGTCCTCGTCGCTCCGGTCAGGCGCCTCGCGCTGGCCCTCGCGGCGCTCGGCGTCGTCTTCGCGCTCGTGCTCGCGGGAGTGCAGGGAGCGCGGGGCTACGACTCCGCCGCTCCGCGCGCCCACCGCCTCGCCGACGTGCGCCTCGCGACCTGGAACGTGCTGCACGACGGCGTGCCCGTCGACACGATCGCCTCGCTCGCCCGGGAGAGCGCGGTCGACGGCATCGCCCTCCTCGAGGTCTCGCAGACGCACGCGCAGGACGTCGTGAACGCGCTCAGCGCCCAGGGGATGTCGATGACCCTCCACTACGCCGGGTCGGGCGCCGACGACGGGGCGGCCCTGCTGCTCTCCCCCTCGCTCGGCGGCTACAGCGTCGACACCGCCGCGGTCGTCACCGGATCGACACCGTCCCTCGTCGCACGCCCCGACACTCCCGAGCGCCCCGTCCTCGCCGCGGTGCACACCATGGCGCCGATCCCCTCGCGCCTCGCGGAGTGGCGGAGCGATCTGCTCTCGGTCTCCGCGCTCTGCTCCGCGGAGGAGGACGTCGTGGTCCTCGGCGATCTGAACTCCACGGTCGACCACTGGACCGGGCTGCCGGGCTCGGCCGCGCTGGGCGGCTGCCGCGACGCGGGGACCGTCGCGGGCGGCGCCGCCCTGGGCACCTGGCCGTCCTCGGTCCCGTCCGCGCTCGGCGCCCCGATCGACCACGTCCTCTTCTCGGGACGCTGGGATGTCTCGGGCTACCAGGTCGTCGACGACCGCGACGACGCCGGGAGCGACCACCGGCCGCTGGTCGTCCAGCTCTCGGTTCGCGGGATGGTGAAGGACGCGTCCTGACGCTCCTCCCCGGACGCCGACTCCCCGTCCTCCTCCCCCGCTCGGCCCGTGGCGGCCCCCGCGGCCGTGCGGAGGAGGACAATGGGAGCCATGACGAACACGGAGGAGCGGACCGCCGCTCAGACGCCCGACCCCGCCGCCGCCCCGCGCCCCCGCGCCACCGCGAACCGCTCGACGACCCCCGCCTCCGACCGCTTCCGCGACTTCATCGCGTCCGGCTGGGCCGAGCGGGAGGAGCCGCTGCCTGCTCCGCGCGAGCAGGCGTCCTTCGCCGCCTCCCGCCGCGAGCGCCTCTCCGCGCTGCACACCGGCGTGCGCATCGTCGTCCCGGCGGGCCGCCTCAAGCAGCGCGCGAACGACACCGACTACCCGTTCCGTGCGCACTCGGCCTTCACCTGGCTCACCGGCTGGGGCTCCGACTCCGAGCCCGGCGCGGTCCTCGTCCTCGAGCCCGCCGGGTCCGGCCACAGCGCGACGCTCTACTTCCGCGAGCGCGCGGGCCGCGACTCCGACGAATTCTACGCCAACCCCGAGATCGGCGAGTTCTGGATCGGGCCGCGTCCGTCGCTCGCGCAGGTCGCGAGCGATCTCGGCCTCGCCACCCGCGGGATCGCCGAGCTCGACGCGGCCCTCGACGCGCACGACGGCGTCCCCCTCGCCGTGCTGCGCGAGGCCGACCCGGCGGTGACCGGCCGTCTCGACGCGGTCGAGGCCGACGAGCGGGCGGACCGCGACGCGGCGCTCGAGCGCGACATCGCCGAGCTCCGCCTGGTCAAGGACGCCTACGAGATCGCCGAGCTGCGCGCCGCCGTCGACGCGACGGGCCGCGGCTTCGAGGACGTCCTCTCCGGCCTGCCGCGCATCATCGCCCACGAGAAGGGCGAGCGCCTGATCGAGGGCGTCTTCAACGGACGCGCGCGCGCCGACGGCAACGCGGTCGGCTACGACACCATCGCCGCGGCGGGCCCTCACGCCTGCATCCTGCACTGGACGCGCAACGACGGGCCGGTGCGCCCCGGCCAGCTGGTGCTGCTGGACGCCGGCGTCGAGCAGGACAGCTACTACACCGCCGACATCACGCGCACCTTCCCGGTGGACGGCCGCTACACGGACGCCCAGCGCCAGGTTCACGAGACGGTTCGGGAGGCGGCCGACGCCGCGTTCGCGATCGTCCGACCCGGCATCCGCTTCCGCGAGGTTCACGCCGCGGCGATGGCCGTCATCGCGCGGCGCACCGCCGAGTGGGGCCTGCTGCCGGTCAGCGCCGAGGAGGCGCTCGAGGCCGACAACCAGCAGCACCGCCGCTACATGGTCCACGGCACCAGCCACCACCTCGGGCTCGACGTGCACGACTGCGCCCGGGCACGGCGCGAGATGTACCTCGACGGACTGGTCGAGGAGGGCATGGTCTTCACGATCGAGCCCGGCCTCTACTTCCAGCCCGACGACCTCACGGTCCCGGAGGAGCTGCGCGGCATCGGCGTCCGGATCGAGGACGACGTGCTCGTCACCTCCGACGGCGCCGAGAACCTCTCGGCCGGCATCCCCCGCTCGGCCGACGACATCGAGGCGTGGATGGCCCGACTGGCCCGCTGAGCCCGGTCGCCCGCGGGGAGCCCCGGCCGCTCAGGCGGCGAGGGGCAGCGCGAACTCCCCGCGGGCGGCGGCGAGCGCCAGCCCGTCGAGCAGCGTCGCCAGCTGACCGGCGGGAGCGTCCGGGTCCTCGGGGTGCCACTGCACGCCGACGAGGGGGGCCGCGACGTGCTCGACGGCCTCGATCACGCCGTCCTCCGCCCGAGCGACGACCCGCAGCCCCGGAGCGAGCAGGTCGACCGCCTGGTGGTGCGCGCTCTGCACCGCGAGCGCCTCGGACCCGAAGAGCCCGCCGAGCACGGAGCCCGCCGCGAGCCCGACCTCGTGCCGGTGCATGCGCTGGTGAGCGGGAGCCGCCGCGTTGACGTGCTCAGCCTCCGGACCCAGGTCCTGCACCAGCGTGCCGCCGAGCGCGACGTTGACGATCTGCAGGCCGCGGCAGATGCCCAGCAGCGGGGTCCGGCGGGCGAGCGCCCGGTGCACCAGCGCGATCTGGGCGGCGTCGGCGCGCTCCGCGTGGGGGCCCTCGGCCGGGTAGCCGCGGTCGGCGCCGTACTGCTCGGGAGCGATGTCCTCGCCGCCCGCGAGGACGAGGGCGTCCGCCCCCGCCGTGCGCGCCAGCAGCTCCTCCGTGCCCAGCTCCTCGGCGGCGAAGCGCTCCGCCCGCCAGCCGCGCTCGTGCGCGAGGGCGAGGATGCGGCCGTTCAGGATCTGCACGTAGGCGTGGTACTCCTCGCGGCCCGGTCGCACGCGGGCGACCTCGACGATGGCGAGTGAGCGGGTCATGACTCCATCCTGGGCACGCCGCCGCCGCCGGTCGAACCGCCGTGTCACGCGGTGTCACACTCCGGCCGTACGATCACGGAGTGACCTCGCCGAGCCCGTCCCTCCTGGAGCGCGTGCAGCAGGCGCGCTCCGAGGTCTCCGTCCTCGCCGGGACCACTCCCGAGCGCCGGGTCCGACCGCTGCGCGAGGCCGTCGAGCACATCGCCGCCGGCGGCTCCCCCGATCCCGACGCTCTGCTCGACGCGGTCGACTCGCTGGTCGGGCTCGTGACCCGCGCCGAGGTGCAGCTGAGCGGCGTCGAGCGCTCCGTGCGGGACGACCTGGAGCGGGCCGCCACCCTCTCCGACCTGCGCACCTCGGCGCAGCTCGCCTCCGCCGCCGACGTGGCCGTCGCGTGCGCCGCGGCACGGTCGCTCCTCCTCGACGCCGACGACGCCCGGTCGGCCGGCGCCCGCCACGATCCGGCCGCGCTGCTGGTCCTGCTGCTCGACGCCGACTCCGCTCTGGACGCCGTCGTCTCCGGGTACCGCGAGCCGCGGGCCCAGGCCGAGCGCCAGCTCCTCCTGTTCGAGGCGGCGCGCACCGCGGCCCGGCTCGGTGCCGAGTCGGTGCTGCTCCTGGCCGCCGTGCACGGCGAGCGCATCACCGCGGCACCCCGGATCCTCGCGGAGGAGACGCTCGGGCAGCTGGACACCGCGGTGCGCCGTGCGGCAGGCGATCCGGCCGGCGCTCTGGACGAGGCCCGCGCTGCCGCCGACCGCGCCCGCTCCGCGCTCGACGAGGCCCTGGTCGACCTCGACGGCGCACCCCCGTCGCTCCGCCCCGCGGCCGTTCCCGGAGGCCTGCCCGCGGCCTGAGCACGCAGGCCCCCGGCACCGGCGCGCGTGCCATAGTGAGGGACATGGCCTCCTTCCTCGTCGTCCCCCAGTGGCAGGGCTCGGCGTCGACGCGCGCGATGCGCCTCGTCGACGGAGCCGAGGCGATCCGGGGCGATCTGCCCTCCTCCGCCACCACGACCCTCGACATCCCCGCCGAGGCGGGCGACGCCCAGGACACCGGCATCCGCCGCTACGCCTCGGTCGCCACCGTCGCCGAGCGGGTGCGCGAGGCCCTCTCGGGCCGCACCGGTCCCGTGATCACGATCGGCGGCGACTGCGGCGTCGAGTTCGCGGCGATCGGGCACGCCGTGCGCTCGGCACCGGGCCCGGTCGCGCTGGTCTGGCTCGACGCCCACCCGGACGCGCACACTCCCGAGTCCTCCCCCAGCGGCGCCTTCTGCGGCATGGTCCTCTCGGCCGCGCTGGGACGCGGCGTCGGCCTCCTGAGCGCGGGCGCCGAGGAGCGGGTGGCCGACGAGCGCGTCGTCCTCGGAGGTGTCCGCTCCGCCGACGACGGCGAGCTCGAGCGGCTGGTCGAGCGGGGCGCCGCGGTGCTGCCCGCGGACGCCCTCGACCCGGAGTCGCTCGTCGCGGCGGTCGAGGCGACCGGTGCCGCCTCCGTCTACGTGCACCTCGATCTGGACGTGCTCGACCCCGCCGATCTCGCCGGGCTGTTCGACCCGGTGCCCTTCGGCGTTCCCGCCTCGCGCCTCGTCGCGAGCCTCGACGCCCTCCGGTCCCGCTTCCCGCTCGCGGGCGCCGGCGTCACCTCGTTCGCCCCGTCGTCGCCGACCGCGGCCGAGGACGACCTGCCCACGATCCTCCGCCTCCTCGGCGCTCTGTCCCGCGGGGCCTGAGAGAGCCCTGCCATCGGCGCGCAAGCCCGAGCGCGTGTCGGCGGCACCCGGCAAGATGGTCGGACGCGACCGAGCGGAGGAACGATGAGCGACGAGAGACCGCGCGTGCGCACCGAGCGGCGCGGGACCGTGCTCGCGATCGTGCTGGACCGGCCCGAGAAGCGCAACGCCGCCGATCTGCGGCTGCTCGCGGAGCTGGCGTCCGCGTACGGCGAGCTCGACCGCGACCCGGAGCTGCGCGCCGCCGTCGTCCTCGCCGAGGGCGGGCACTTCACGGCCGGGCTCGACCTCGCCGACATCGGGCCCCGCCTGGGCTCCGACGGCCTCGACTTCGTGCCCGAGGGCGGTCTCGACCCCTGGGGCCTGCGCACCCGCCCCGTGAGCAAGCCGGTGGTCATCGGCCTCCAGGGCACCTGCCTCACGCTCGGCATCGAGCTCGCGCTCGCGAGCGACGTCGTCCTCGCCGAGCGGTCCACCCGCTTCGGCCAGATCGAGGTCACCCGCGGCATCCTGCCCTTCGGCGGAGCGACGCTGCGCTTCCCCCGCGCCGTCGGCTGGGGCGACGCGATGCGCTGGATCCTCACCGGCGACCTCTTCGACGCCGAGGAGGCCCACCGCATCGGCCTCGTGCAGCAGGTCGTCCCCGACGGGACGGTCGCCGAGGCGGCCTGGGCGCTGGCCGCTCGTATCGCCGCGCAGGCGCCGCTCGCCGTGCAGGCCGCCCTGGCCAGTGCCCGGCTCGCGGTCGCCGCGTCCGACGCCGAGGCCGCGGCCGCGCTCCCCGGGGCGCTCGCGCGTCTCGCGGCGTCCGAGGACGCGCGCATCGGCACCGAGGCCTTCCTCCAGCGCACGACGGCGGAGTTCACCGGACGATGAGCGACGAGAGCACCACCGTCACGGCGCCCGGCGGCTCCTCCCTCGAGGCGCAGCAGGAGCGCGCCGCGCAGCAGCTCGAGATCCGGCTCCGCTACGGCGACCAGGTGTGGGAGTTGCGCGAGGTCGACCACTTCGCCGTCTTCTCCCGCCGCAGCACCGCACGACGGGCCGGGCGCGTCCTCGTGGCCTCCGGCTTCCAGATCGCGATCTCGCGGCTGAGGCTGAGGCAGGTCCTCGTCGCGAGCCATCACGCCGCGGTCGACGAGGAGTCGACCACCGCGTTCCTCCGCCAGGTGATCGAGGCGGTCGAGAGCCACGGCGGCCGCTACGACGGCTGGCGGGCCGAGATCGTGCCGGCGCATTGAGCGCCGGGCACCCACCGACGACGGGGCTCGACGCCTCCGAGAACCCCAGGGAGACAGCATGAGCAGCACGACGGACGAGTTCGACGTCATCGTCATCGGAGCAGGACCGGTGGGCGAGAATCTCGCGGACCGCGCGGTCCAGGGCGGCCTCACCGCGGCCGTCGTCGAGAGCGAGCTCGTCGGGGGCGAGTGCTCCTACTGGGCGTGCATGCCCTCGAAGGCGCTGCTGCGGCCGCCGATGGCGCTCCGCGCCGCCCGTGATCTTCCCGGCGCGGCGCAGGCGGTGAGCGGAGGAGTCGACGTGCCCGCGCTCCTGGCCCGCCGCGACTCCTTCACCAGCGACTTCGACGACCACGGCCAGGTGCAGTGGCTCGAGGGCGCCGGCATCGAGCTCGTCCGCGGGCACGGCCGCCTGAGCGGCGAGCGCGAGGTGACCGTGACCGGACCCGACGGCGAGGTGCGCGTGCTCCGCGCCCGCTCCGCCGTCGCCGTCGCGACCGGCACCACCGCCGTCGTCCCCGACATCCCTGGCCTGCGCGCGGCATCCCCCTGGACGAGCCGCGAGGCCACCTCGGCCGAGGAGGTGCCGCCGCGCCTCGTCGTCATCGGCGGCGGAGTCGTCGCGACCGAGATGACGACCGCCTACGCCGGCATGGGCTCCTCCGTCACGCTCGTCGCCCGCAGCGGACTCCTCGCGCCGTTCGAGCCCTTCGCCGGCGAGCTCGTCGGCTCGGCGCTCCAGGAGCTCGGCGTCGACCTGCGCCTCGGCGACTCGCCCGTCTCGGTCGAGCGCCGGTCCGACGGCACCGTGGTCGTGACGCTCGAGGGCGGCGACGTCATCGAGGCCGACCAGGTGCTCGCCGCGACCGGCCGCGCCCCGCACACCCGCGACGTCGGCCTCGAGACGGTGGGCCTCGAGCCCGGCTCCTCGCTGACGGTCGACGACACGATGCTCGTGCTGGGCGGCGACGGTGCTCCCCTCGGCGGCGGGCGTCCGTGGCTCTACGGGGTGGGCGACGTGAACCACCGCGCACTGCTCACGCACCAGGGCAAGTACCAGGCCCGTGCGGCCGGCGACGTGATCGTCGCGCGCGCCACCGGTGCCGAGGTCCACGACGCCCCCTGGGGAGCGCACGTCGCGACCGCGGACCACGAGGCCGTGCCGCAGGTCGTCTTCACCGACCCCGAGGTCGCGTCCGTCGGCCTCACCGCCGCGGGCGCTGAGAAGGCCGGCTACCGAACCCGCGTCGTCGACTACGAGATCGGCTCGGTCGCCGGCGCCGCCCTCGCCGCCGACGGCTACACGGGCACCGCGAGGATGGTCGTGGACGAGGACCGGAAGGTCGTCCTCGGCGTCACCTTCGTCGGCAAGGAGGTCGGCGAGCTGATCCACTCCGCGACGATCGCCGTCGTCGGCGAGGTGCCGCTCTCGCGCCTCTGGCACGCGGTCCCCTCCTATCCGACGATCAGCGAGGTCTGGCTGCGGCTGCTCGAAACCTACGGACGCGACAGCGCGTGAGCGCGCTCCGTCGAGCCGTCGCGACGGTGGCCCTGGATCCGGCGATCACCCGGCCCGGCTACCTCTTCGCGTGCGCGGTCGGACTCGCCTGGGGCGCGCTGTGGAGCACGGGCCCGATCCGGCGCAGCCACGGCCTCGTCGTCTTCACCGGTCTGCCCTCCTGGGCGTTCGGCCGCGGAGGGTCCTGCGTCGGCACGAGCTACCTCACGGGCACCAACGTCTCCGACAGCGTCCTCGAGCACGAGGCCGTGCACAAGGAGCAGTGGCGGCTCTACGGGATGTGGTTCCCGTTCGCGTACACGGTGGCGGGTCGCGATCCGCTGCGCAATCGATTCGAGATCGAAGCCGGTCTCGAGAAGGGCGGATATCTCCGTGGTCACTGACATGACGGGGCGCGTCGTCGTCCTCACCGGAGCCAGTTCCGGCATCGGCCGGGTCGCGGCGGGAGCGCTGGCGTCCGCCGGTGCCCGCGTGGCCGTGGTCGGGCGGAACCCCGAGCGCACCCGCGCGGTCGCCGCCGACGTGGGAGGGGACGCGTTCCTGGCCGACTTCGACCGGCTCGACGACGTCCGCGCCCTGGCCGACGGCCTCCTCGAGCGCTACGAGCGGATCGACGTGCTGGCGAACAACGCGGGCGGGCTCGTCTCCCACCGCGCCGAGACGGTCGACGGCCACGAGCGGACGATCCAGAGCAACCATCTCGCGCCGTTCCTCCTCACGCGGCTCCTGCTCCCGCGGATGATCGAGACCTCGAGGGAGCGGGCCGGCGTCCGCGTCGTCTCCACTGCGAGCCTCGCGAACCGCTTCGGTCGCCTGAGGCTCGACGACCTCGACAACCGCCGCGGTCCGTGGCTCGGCGGCTGGCGGGCCTACGGCACGTCGAAGCTGGTGACGATCCTCTTCATCCGCGAGCTGGCGGAGCGCCTGCTGACGACGTCGGTCGACGCGTACTCGTTCCACCCGGGCGTCGTCTCGACGAGCTTCGGTGCCGACAGCACGATGATGAAGCTGATGACGAGCCTCTCGGTCGGCTCCTTCGGCATCTCCGCCGAGGCGGGTGCGGTGCCGCTGATCACCCTCGCCTCCGAGCCCGATGTCGGCGCCGCCAGCGGCACCTACTTCGACCAGCTGACGCCGCACGGCTCCCTGAACCCCCAGGCCCGCGACCGCGCTCTCGCCCACGACCTCTGGACCCTCTCCAGCCGCCTCGTGGGCGTCTCCCCCACCCTGTAGCCCGCTGCCGCTCCCCGCCGCCGCCGACTCGACGCGGGGGCGGCGCGGAGTACCCGACCCGCTCGCCGGGAGGATCTCGACACACCCTCTCCGAGGGCTGCCCGATCAGCAGGTCTGTGCGCGGTCGCCCGACTCGGTGTGTGCCTGCGAGCTTCTCGATCAGCCGCGAGATCGGTCGGGCGTGGATCTCGATACTCCCTCCCCGAGGGCTGCTCGATCAGCATGTCCGGGCGTGGTCGCCCGACTCGCCAGGCACCCGAGGACCGCTCGATCGCGCGCGAAGTCCGTCGGGAGTGGATCTCGAGACGCCCTCTGCGAGGTCCACTAGATCAGCATCGTCCTCCGCGGTCGCACCCCTGGCGCGCCGCACCCCTACGAGCAGCGCCCGGAGCGTCGCAGGGCGACGTTCTGCAAGGCGGAGGAGGAAGCGATACCGGCGGTATCGCGCCCGACGACAACGCCGCAGAACGTCGCCCTGCGGCGCTCCGGGTCAGTTGGACTCTTGGCGGCCGAGGCGCCAGTACCCCATGAACGCCACGCGCTTCCGGTCGAGTCCGAGCTCGGTGACGAGGCAGCGGCGGATCAGCTTCACGGCGCCGGCTTCTCCGGCGATCCAGGCGTAGAGGCCGGGGTCGGTGCTCTCGTCGGGGACCTCCCAGAGCATCTCGTGGTCGACGTCGATGTCGCTGACGTCGACGCCGCGGTGGTGGGCGGTGAGGAAGCGGGTGGCCCAGGCGCGGACCGCGTCGCCGAGGGCCGCTCCGGGGGCTGCCGCGTCGGCGCGGACGATCCAGGTGACGTGGACGCCGGCGGGGTGGTGGAGCGGGAGGCGGTCGTGGGCGGTGGGGACCTCGAGGAACGCGGCTCCGGTGGCGTCGTCGTCGAGGCTCTCGAGGATCGCGGCGATGGCGGGGACGGCCGTCTCGTCGCCGGCGAGGAGGAGGGAGGTGGCGGCGCCGGGGTGGAACTCGACTCCGCCGCCGGGGAGGTCGGAGCGCGTGTCGGGCGCGATGATGACGATCTGGTCGCCGGCACGGGCGCTCTCGACCCAGGCGGAGGCCGGTCCGGTGTCGCCGTGGGCGGCGAAGTCGATGTCGACCTCGGCGTCCTCGGGGCGGACGGCGCGGATGGTGTAGGTGCGGAGCGGGTTCCGGAGCTCGTCGGGGAGCTGTCGCCAGCGGCCGTACCAGTCGGGGTCGAGTCCGTCGGGTCCGTCGGGGTCCGAGACGGAGGCGAGGAAGGCGGGGGCGTCGGAGGCGGCGGTGGGGACGACGAGCTTGATGCGCTGGTCGGGGCCGGTGCAGCCGACGTGGTCGAGGCCGGTGCCGGTGAGGGTCACGCGGATGAAGTGCGGGGCGATCCGGGTCGCTGCGGCGACGGTCGCGAGGTACGGCCGGTAGGCCGGTCGGGCGGGGGCGGCGGTCGTCGGAGGCATCGCCTCAGTCTCGCACAGAAGGTAAGCCTTGCCTAACACTCAGCCGGGACGCCCGGCGGACGGTCAGCGCGCGGCGTGCTCGGCGGAGGTGCGCAGGCGCGCCTCGACGTCGGCGGCGAGCTCGGCGACGACGGGGCCGGCCCCGCCGATCCAGGCGCAGAAGTCGTGGCGGCCGTCGGCCCACGGGTAGTCGCCGTCGACGACCGACATCTCGCCGACCCAGGCCCGGACCGCGCGGTCGAGTGCGACTCCGCGGGAGCATCGCTCACCGGTGCCGGGGGCGCCCGAGCGCTCGGAGCGGCCGAGCCAGGTGACGCAGACCCGTCCGGGGGCGGCGAGCGGCGGCAGTCCGCGCGCGTCGTCGACCTCGACGAAGACCTGGCCGCGGGCGTTCGCGGGGAGGGTGTCGAGGATGCTCTGGATCCACGGCACGACGGTCTCGTCACCCGCGATCAGGAACTGCTTCACGTCGACCGGCGCGGAGCCGTCGCGGTCCTCGAACATGCACATCGTGTCCGAGTATAGGCAAGGCTTACCTCAGTGACCAGAGCCGGACCTGACCATCCGCCGTGCGGCCGCGCCCGGACCCGTCACCGCTGCGGCCTCCCCCGTCACCACTGCGGCGGGTGCCGCCTCTGCCAGCGCGCCCGCCGCTCGAGCTGTGCGCCGATCGCCAGCAGCGTCGCCTCGCCGCCGGGTCGCCCGATCAGCTGGACTCCCATCGGCAGGCCCTCCTCCGTGGTGCTCAGCGGAAGGGTGATCGCGGGGAGGCCGCTCACGTTCACGAAGGACGTGTACGGCGTGTAAAGGCACTGCTGCTCGAAATTGCGCTCGGGATCCTCGAGGTCGTACCAGCCGACGGGGCGCGGCGTCATCGCCAGCGACGG
Source organism: Rathayibacter sp. AY2B9 (assembly GCF_002931595.1). Taxonomy (NCBI): domain Bacteria; kingdom Bacillati; phylum Actinomycetota; class Actinomycetes; order Micrococcales; family Microbacteriaceae; genus Rathayibacter; species Rathayibacter sp. AY2B9. The sequence goes on along the minus strand of NZ_PSUB01000005.1, from coordinate 10,422 downwards.
CGTCAGGACCGCGTCGACGCCGGAGAACGCCGCGATCACCGCGCGCTCGTAGCCCGAGAGCCAGGACGCCGCCTCGACGATCTCGCGGGCGGAGCGCCGGCGTCCCTCCTCCACCAGCCAGCGGGTCAGCGGCTCCAGCAGATCGAGGTCCGCGCCCTCGACGGGCAGGGTCGCGGCGCCGCTCTGCCACAGCGTCCGGAACGCGGCGGGGTACGGGGCGCTCGGGGGCAGCGACGCCTCCTCGAGCCCGTGGCCGAGGGCGGCCAGCGCGGCGATCCCCTCGTCCAGCGCGGCGCGCGCCTCCGGAGCGAGAGCGATCTCGTACTCCTCGTCCCAGGGCGAGTCCGTCAGCACGCCGATCTGGAAGCGCCCCTCTCCGCGCACCGCGGCGCCGAGGAACGAGCCGTCGCCGTCACCGGGCGCGCCGAGCGACCAGCGCTGCGGGAGGCGGCCGTTCGTCCGCTCCAGCATGCCCTCGAGCAGAAGGCCCGCGTCGGCGACCGAGCGGGTGATCGGCCCGGCGACCGTCAGGCCGCCGACTCCGCCGATGCCGGAGAGCGCGGCGACACGTCCGCGGGAGGGCTTCAGTCCCACCAGGCCGCAGGCCGCGGCGGGGATGCGGATGGACCCGCCGCCGTCCGAGGCGGGGGCGAACGGCAGCAGTCCCGCGGCGACGGCGACCGCTGCTCCTCCGCTGGATCCGCCGGCCCCGAGGCGGGTGTCCCAGGGCGTGACGGCGGGCGGGCCGATCCGCGTCTCGGTGTAGGAGGGCATCCCGAACTCGGGCGCCGCGGTCTTGCCGAGGCTGACCGCTCCCGCCGCGTCGAGCACCTCGACGATCTCGTCGGAGGCGGTGGGCACGTGGTGCTCGCGCAGCCGGGATCCGAATGCGGTCCGCACGCCCGCGCGCCGCCAGAGGTCCTTGTCGCCGCTCGGCAGGCCCCAGAGCGGAGCGGTTCCGGGCCCGGTGCCGAGCGCTGATGCCCGCTCCCGCGCCCGATCGGCGGTCACCGTGGCGAAGGCGCCCAGCTCCCCGTTCCAGCGCTCGATCCGGGCGAGGTAGTGATCGGCGAGCTCGAGAGGCGTGACCTCTCCGCGCTGCAGCCAGTCCCACTGCTCCTGGGCGCTGAGGTGGTGGAGTTCGAACATGGAACGACCCTATTCCGCCGCTCCGGGCAGCCGGCGGAACAGGGTCGTGGGGGTCAGGCCGCGCGGCGGCCGCTCTCGCTCGCCTCGTCGATGCCCCTCCGGGCGCCGTCGGGCACCACGGTGTCGCGGTCGATGCGGGCGCCGGTCGCGATCACGGCCGAGCGTCCGATGCGGGAGTAGCTCCCGATCCGCGCCCCCGGTCCGATGATCGCCTCGGGCCCGACGTGCACGTTCGCGCCGATGAAGGCGCTGTGCCCGATCATGGCGTCGCGGTCGACCCAGCTGCCCGCGCCGATCCACGCGCGCTCGCCCACGGTCGCGCCGGGCTCCACGTAGGCGCCGGTCTCCACATACGCGGTCGCCGAGACGCGCGATCCGGGAGCGACCATGCCGCGTCCGTTCGCGTGGCGGCGGTAGACGATCTCGTCGTCACTGCCGCGCGCCCCTCGACCCTTGTTCATCCCTGTTCCTGCCATCTGCCTCTGGCTCCTCCGAGCTGTCCGGTGGGCGGGGCGCCGAGCCCCGTCCCGTCATCGGTAGACAACAGCGGCGAGCGCCCGCGCATTCCCCGTTCGGGGGGCGCTGGCGCGGGGTGGAGGCGGGGCGGCGGGCGGAGCGGAGAGCGGGCGTCGGAGCGGACCCGCGCGGGCGTCCCCGGAGCGTCACTCCACCGCGTCGGCGACCGCGGTCACGACCGCGCGGAACCGGTCCGGCGCCTCGCGGATCCGCCGCCGGAGGAGGACCCCGGCGAGCGCCGACGAGGCGGGTGCGGCGACCAGCTCGCACTCGACCCGGGCCCCCTCCTCGTCCGCCAGGACCCGCCACTGCTCGACGCCGAGCACGGGGAGTCGGCGCTCGAGCCCGCTCCCCCGCCGCTCGTAGGCGCCGTCGGCGGCGAGGACGTCCGCGAGGGCGGCGAGCACCGGGGCGGGGTCGGCGTGGAGGACGGAGGCGAGGGCGAGGATGCTGCGCACGGCGGCAGTCTCGCACGCCCCCGCGTCAGGAGCGGGCGTCGAGGACGCGCCGGAGCCAGTCGAACGACGCCTTGGGCACGCGGTCCCGGCTGCGCGTGTCGACGGCCACGAGCCCGTGCGGGCGGCTGTAGCCGTGCTGCCACTCGAACGCGTCGACCAGGGTCCAGAGCTGCACGGCCTCCACCGGCAGTCCGTCGTGGACGGCCTCGGCGAGAGCGGCCAGGTGAGCCCCGAGCCAGCGGATCCGCTCCGTGTCGACGATCGCACCCTCGCGATCGGGCTCGTCGGGGTAGCTCGCGCCGAGCGCGGTCACCACCAGCGGCGGCAGGGCGTCGCCGTAGCGCTCCACGAGGGACCGCAGCACCGAGACCACCGCCCAGGGTGCGACCGGCGAGCCGTCGCCCGTGCGGTCCAGCTCCGGCCAGGGCGCCGTGTGGAAGGGGAGCGCGGGAGGAGCGCCCACCCCGGTCGGCAGCGCCGGGTCGCGGCCCGCCACGATCCGCAGCGGCGGCAGCGGCGCGACCGCGTAGAAGTCGAGCGGAGCCGAGATGCGCGCGAGGTCGACCGGATCCGCCTGCGCGAGGGCGCCGAGGAACGGCGGCAGCTCCTCCGGTCCGACCGGGTAGGACCCGGTCAGCACGGCGTCGGCCACCAGGCGGTTCCGCAGGACGTCCGCCAGGGAGGCGAAGGCGCGGTCCCGGTCGTCGTCGGAGGCGGGCTCGACCGGCGCGAGCGCGTCGACGAGGCCGATCCTCCCGGTCACCTCCGCCGCCCGCAGCGCCTCCAGCGCCACGCCGTGCCCGAGGAGCTGATGGTGCAGCGCCGGCAGGGCGCTGAACAGCCGGCCGGCGCCCGGCGCCTGCCGCGCGAGCGCGTAGCCCTCGAGCATCACCGTCGACGGCTGGTCGAGGGTGACCCAGTCGGCGATCCGGTCGCCGAACCGCCCGCCGAGCCCGAAGGCGAGATCGCCGAAGCGGAACGCGGTGTCGCGGTTCATCCAGCCACCGCTGAGCGCCGACGGGGTGTCGCGGTGGTGCAGGGTCAGCGCGACCCGGATCCCCGTCTCGGCGAGCCCGTCGAGCAGGCGGTCGTAGAAGCCGAGCCCTCCGCGGTCGATCGGCCCGCGGCCGTCGGGCTGCAGCCGGGGCCACGAGACCGAGAGCCGGAGCTCGTCGACGCCGAGATCGACCAGCAGCGCGAGGTCCTCGCGCCAGCGCAGGAGGAAGTCCGTCGCGATCTCGGGAGTGGCCTCCTCGGCGATCGTCCCCCGTCGCAGCGCGAAGTCGTCCCACACCGACCGGCCCCGGCCGCCCGCCTCGAGGGAGCCCTCCGTCTGGAAGGCGCTCTGCGCCAGTCCGATGCGCAGGCCCGGCGGCAGGAGCCCGCCCAGCTCGCGCGGATCGTCGAAGCGCGCAGCCTCGACGCGCACCTCCCGCCGATCGCGCCCGCGGGCCTCGTCTTCGCGCATTCCACTGTCCTCCGGATCTGATCGACGGGTATATTCTCGCGGAAGCGCTCTCCCGGATCTCCCCGACTCCCCCGACCGACTGAGACGCCTCCTCCGGATGGTGTACATCCGGGAACAGTGGTGCGGCGCGCTTGACAGCTCCCCCCTGCCCCCGTGCAATGGACGCATCGTGAAATCGGGCGTCGACGTGGCAGTACCGGGGGGTTCACCGGTCGTGCCGGTGCCCCGACTCCGCCGATCCCCGCGCCGCACGGCCGCCCTGCTGCTGGTGCTCCTCGCGGCCGTCGCCTCCGTCTCCGGGCTGGCCGCGCCGGCCGCGCAGGCCGCCGCTCTCGCGATCACCGCTCCCGCCTCCGGCGCGGTCCTCAGCACGGGAGCGACGACGGTCACCGGCACGGCGACGGCCGGGGACCAGGTGCAGATCGGGCTCCGCGGCGGCGGCGACCCCCTCTGCATCACCACCGCGGGCCCCGACGGCGGCTGGAGCTGCGCCGTCTCCCTCGACGACGGGCCGGCGACCCTGGTCGCGGTGGAGCTCCTCGCCGGCGGCGGGACCACCTCGGCCGCCGTCCCGATCGCCGTCCTCAGCGCCCCCGTCATCGAGTCGGTCGACGGCTCGGCGACCTCCGCGGGCTCGGTCCGCGGCACGGCCTACCCCGGCGCGAGCGTCGCCGCGGTCTCGAACGGCGGCGCCGCGTGCCTGGCCACCGCCGACTCCGGCGGCGCGTGGTTCTGCCAGCTCGCCCCCACTCCGGCGCCGGGCAGCTACCGCGTCACCGCCACGCAGACCGCCTCCTTCGCCGGCAGCGCCGCCTCGCCGGCCAGCGCGCCGGTGACCCTCGTGGTCGACACCGCTGCTCCTGCCGCCCCCGCCCTCACCTCGCCGTCGGACGGGGCCGCCCTGCCGCTCAGCGGCGCGTCCTACTCCGGGACGGGCGTGGACGGCACCCGCGCCTACGTGTACGTGGACCGGGTCAACACCTGCGACGCGGCGGTCAGCGGAGGCGCCTGGAGCTGCACCGGCGGCACGATCACGGCGGGCGCGCACCGGGTCTCCGCCATCGCCGGGGACAGCGCCGGCAACTACAGCCCGCCGAGCCCCTGGATCGACGTGACCTTCGCGGCGGCGACGACCGCTCCCACCGGCACGCCCAGCGCGACGACGCCGGCCGCCCCCGGAGCCGCGCCCAGCGCGCCCGGGGCCGCCGCGTCTCCCGCTCCGAGCAGCGCGGCGCCGACCGCGTCCCCGTCGCCCGTCCGCCCCGGAGAGGCCGCGCCCGCACCCGAGGACGAGCCGACCGCCGAGCCCACCGCAGCACCGGTCCCGGCTCCCGACCAGGACGGCGGTGACGTGCCGCCGCAGCCCGCCCCCGCCGCCGGATCGGAGCCGGGCGGCTGGAGCGCGGCGACCGGGATGACCACCGCGCTGTCCGCCGGATCGCCCGTCGTCTCGATGGCCGACTGGATGCGCTCCCTCGCGCTCGCTCTGCTCTCGCTCGCCCTGGTCGTCGTGCCGGCCCGCCTCGCCGCGGCCGGGCGGGCGCCCCGCGCCGAGCGCAGCTGGCACCTCACGGGCCGCAACCGCGCCGCCGTCGAGTACGACGACAAGCCGGACACCGGTCCCGCCTCGCCGCGCCTGATGGTCGTCGGGATGATCGGCTGCGCAGCCGGCCTCGTCCTGCTCTCGGGACGCGTCGACGGCCAGCCCGCCTACCTGCGCCTGCTGATCGCCGTCGTCGTGGCCGTCGCCGTGGTCAACGCGGTCGCCGCCGCCGTCCCCGCGCTGGTCGGCCGACGGATCGGCGTCAGCGGGATCGGCGTCGTCGCCGCTCCGCGCGCGCTGCTCCTGGTCGCGGCGGCCGCTCTCGTCTCGCGCTTCGCGGGACTGGACCCGGCGCTCCTCTTCGGCGTGGTGATCGGCCTCGTCCTCCCCGAGGGCGCGTCCGCCGTCGACCGCGCGAAGCTCTCCACCGTCCGCGTCGTCTCGCTGCTGGGTCTCGCCGGACTCGCCTGGGGCGCCTCCGCCGTGGTCCCGCCCGACGGCTCGTTCGGCTCCGTGCTCGCCGCCGAGGTGCTCAGCGCGACCACGCTGATCTCGGTCGGCTCGAGCGTGGTGCTGCTGTTCCCGGTCGGGCGCCCCGCCGGCCGCAGCATCCTGCGCTGGTCCCCGCTGCTCTGGCTCGGGCTCACGCTCCTCGCGACGACCGTGCTGTTCGTGCTGCTCACCCCGACCATCGCGTCCTGGTCGACCGACGGCGGAGCGGGTCCGGTGCTCTTCGCCGTCGTCGCCTTCAGCGCGGTGTGCACGTCGATCTGGGCCTGGCGGCGCTTCGTCGAGTCGGAGTAGCCGGGCTCGGGCGCCCGCTCAGCCGATCGAGACGGGCCGGTCGAGGTCGTCGCCCGGCAGCACGTCGGCCACGGCGCCGACGGTCAGCTCGCGCAGAGTCGCGATGCCGCCGTAGACGCCGAGGAACGCGGTGTCGGCCGCGTCGCGTCCCGTCGCGATCCGCACGAGGCTCGACCGCGGCGCGAGCGTCGTCGCGTCGACCGCCCGCCACTCCCCCTCGATCCAGGCCTCCGCGACCGCGTGGAAGTCCATCGGCTGCAGTCCCGGCGCGTACACGGCCACCAGTCGGGCGGGCACGTCCAGCGCCCGGAGGAGGGCGACGACGAGGTGCGCGAAGTCGCGGCAGACGCCGCGGCGGGCGAGCAGCGTCCGCTCGGCCCCGTCCGTCGGAAGGCTCGAGCCGGGGACGTACGCCAGCCGCGTGCCGACCCAGGAGCTCACCGCGTGCAGGAGGTCCGCCCCGGCCAGGCCGGCGAACTCGGCCCGGGCCGTCGCCCACAGCACGTCCGACTCGGCGTAGCGGCTCGGCCGCAGGTACCGCAGCCGGTCCACCTCGTCGCCCTCGAGCGGAGCGAGGCGTCCCAGGACGCGCGCGGAGTAGTCCACGACGAGGTGCCCGACCGGCGCGTCGAGCACGTGCAGCCGGGTGCCGTGCTGGTCGATCACCTCGCGAGCGGGGAGCGGGCGGCCGTCGACGGTGAGCGTCAGTGACTCCTCCGCCCCGTACGCGTCGGCCACCGCGATCGAGAGGACGAGGGCGGCCGGAGCCGCGACGTCGAGGGTCAGGTGGGCCGAGACGTCGCGCTGCATGGGGCTCTTCTCCGGGGCGTGGCGGGTGGGGGTCAGGCGCCCTGCTCGCCCTTCGGCGGCGGGGTGGGGGCGGCGTCCGGCTCCTGCACGAGCTGCAGCCCGCCGGACGAGTTCGCCGAGACGGTCAGCAGGTCGATCCAGGTGCGGTTGATCGAGGGGACCCGTCCGCCGAAGTACTTGAAGTAGAGGGGCACGGAGGGGTCGAGCCAGATGCTCGAGCGGCCGTCGCCGACCGCGGGGTCGTCCCGCCAGGAGAAGAAGAAGCTCTCGCGGCGGCGCAGCTTGTTGGCGATGACGATCTGGACGTGCGTGAGCGTGCGGTCGTCGAACTCGATCTCGACTCCCGAGGCTCCGTAGAGCAGCTTCCCCATGGGGGCCTCCCGGCCGCCCGTCGCCGGGCGGTGCATGACGGTGCCCGCGGGCACGAGAAGCGGGACCGTTCCGGCGCCCGCCGTGGACCGGGCGGCTCGCATCCGGACGCGGGCGCCCGGGCTCGGAACCGCCCGGTGACGACTCTAGGCGAGGCGGCGCGGGCGCGCGGGATCCTCGTCCGATTCCCGAACACCGGGCTCCTCCGGCCGGAAGGACGACCGGTCCGGAGGCGCGCCCGGCGCCCTGCCGGATCCGGGCGAGACGCGCCGGGGCACTGCCGCGCGCATGTCGGAGGTCGGACGTACGGTACCCGCATGATCGAATGCGCACTCTGCGGAACCGACGCCGTCGTCCTCGACCGCTCCGGCGGCCGCGACACCGAGGAGGAGCTCGTCGTGCTCTGCGCCGACTGCACCCCGGGCGAGATCACCCAGGCCCTCGAGGCCGGGCTGCTCGAGCCCGCTCGACGCAGCGCGCACGCCCGCGCCGCCTAGAGAGCGGCACGTCGGACGGAGTGCCCCCACTGGGACTCGAACCCAGACTGAGACGATTTTAAGTCGTCTGCCTCTGCCGATTGGGCTATGGGGGCGACCACCGGGAGGAACGACCCTCCCGGCGGCGGTGTCAGGACTTGGCGGGCTCGCCGCCGACCGGGACCGGAGCACCGGCCTGGCCGGGGATCTGCGCCGGGGCCTGCGCGGCCGGAGCCTCGGCGGCCGGGGCCGCCGGACGCGGACGCGACGCGTAGGTCTCGAAGGAGCCGCGGGGGTACTCGCGGGCCTCGATCGAGGCGATGTCGCGGCCGAGCCAGAGGTTGTTCCACCAGCCCCAGACCACGCGGAACTTGCGCTCCCACGAGGGCATGGCGAGACCGTGGTAGCCGCGGTGCATCACCCAGGCGGGGAAGCCCTTCACAGCGATCTTGCCGGACTGGAACACGCCGATGCCGATGCCCAGGCCCGCGACCGCGCCGAGGTTCTTGTGCACGTAGTCGACCGGCTCCTCGCCGCGGAGCACCGCGGTGATGTTCTTGGCCATGAGCTTGCCCTGGCGGACGGCGTGCTGGGCGTTCGGCACGCAGAAGCCGCCGACGCCGCCGCCGGTGAGGTCGGGGACGGCCGTCGCGTCGCCGGCGCCCCAGGCGCCCTCGACGAGCACGTCGTCGTGGCCGACGCGGAGGTCGGCGCGCACGCGCAGGCGGCCGCGCTCCTCGATGGGCAGGTCGGAGTTCTTGATCGACGGGTTCGCCATGACGCCCGCGGTCCAGATGATCAGGTCCGACTCGAAGCTCTCGCCCGTCGACAGCTGGATGACGCCGTTCTCGGCCGACTTGAGCTGCGTGTCGAGGTGCACGGTGGCGCCGCGCTGGTCGAGGTTCTTCAGCACCCAGTGGCTCGTCTCGAGGGCGACCTCGGGCATGATCCGGCCCATCGCCTCGATGAGGTGGAACTGCGTCTCCTCGAAGTCGATCTCGGGGTAGCGCTTGAGCAGCGCGCTCGCGAAGGAGCGCAGCTCGGCGAAGACCTCGATGCCCGCGAACCCGCCGCCGACGACCGTGACGGTCAGCAGGCGCGAGCGCTCGGGACCGGAGGGCAGCGACGCGGCCTTGTCGAAGTTCGTGAGCATGCGGTCGCGGATCGCGGTCGCCTCCTCGATCGTCTTCAGGCCGATCGCGTTGTCGGCGACGCCCGGGATCGGGAAGGTGCGCGAGACGGAGCCGGCGGTGACGACGATCTGGTCGTACTCGAACTCGTAGGGCTCGCCCACGGTCGGGGTGATCGTCGCGGTGCGGTTCGCGTGGTCGATCTTCGTCACCTTGGCGGCGAGGATCGCGGTCTTCTTGAGGTGGCGGCGGAGCGAGACGATCGCGTGGCGCGGCTCGATCGACCCCGCGGCGACCTCGGGGAGGAAGGGCAGGTACGCCATGTAGGGCAGCGGGTCGACGATCGTGACCTCTGCCTCGTGCGGTCGGAGCTGCTTCTCGAGCTTCCACGCGGTGTAGAAGCCGGCGTAGCCGCCTCCGACGATCAGGATTCTGGGCACGGTTGACTCTCCAAGAGGGATGGACAATGCGAACACCCTCACGCAATGCGAAGTGCCCGCTCTCGATGCGGTGGGCAGCACTGACCCCGACTGGGAATCAGCTTAGCGAAGAGCGCGCCGGTGGTGGCGCCTCCGTGGCTCCGGTAGGAGCGGCTACGCGTCGAGCGGCCTGCAGGCGCAGCGCTCGGGAGACCAGTCGGCGCGGGCCAGGGCCAGATCGCCGATCGGATTGACGCCGGGGCCCGCCGCGAGGGCGTGCGCGGCGAGGGCGTGGAGGCACTTCACCCGCGAGGGCATGCCCCCGGAGGAGATGCCCGCGATCTCGGGGACGGAGCCGACGCTCTCGCGGTCGGCCAGGAACGTTCGGTGCGCAGCGGCGTACGCCTCGCGCAGCTCCTCGTCCTCGGCGAGCATCGCGTTGTACTCGACCATGACCTGGGTGGCCTCGAGCTGCGAGATCGCGGCCGTCGCGGCGGGGTGGGTCAGGTAGTAGAAGGTGGGGAACGGCGTGCCGTCGGACAGGCGGGGGCTCGTGGAGACCACCGTCGGGTCGCCGCAGACGCAGCGTGCGCTGATCCCGACGACGTCCCGGGCGGGACGGCCCAGCTGGGCGGAGACGACCGCGATGTCGCGCTCGGACGGCGGATCGAAGGGGGGCGTGGTCACGGGGGCTCCAGAGGACGGACGGCCGGGAGGACGCTCCAGTGTACGCGGGGCCGGGCGGGAGCGACGGGGTCGGGCGGGAGCTACGGAGTCGGTGTCAGCTCATCGGCGGTCGGCTCGCCGAGGCCCGAGACCGCGATCGAGGACAGCAGGGATCCGGCCCAGTCGCTCGGGGTCTCCTGCACCGTGTCGCTCGCGGGCTGCTGCGCCTGCTGGGCGAGCGTCACGTCGTCGAGCACGAGGTAGCTCACCTCGCCGGGCATCACGAAGTACAGCCGCTCGCGGGCCTGCGCGCGGATGAACGCCGGGTCGGACCAGCGGGTGCGCTGCTCGTCGAGGTTCTGCGCCTGGGTCTTGGCCGCGTCGACCGAGCGCTGCAGCTCGGCGATCTCGGCGCGCTGCTCGACGAAGTTCTTGATGCTCGGGGCGAGCACGACCACCGCGAGGATCATGATCCCCATCACCAGCAGCGTGAAGCCCGAGCCGCGGACGCCGGCGATCCACGCGGACGAGGGCGGAGCGGGCGGCGAAGTCGCCGAGGGTGCGGACGCCGAGTCTGCGCAGGAGCGCCACCAGGTCGTCCCCCCGGCGGGGAG